>DATGEA010000114.1:0-2733 GCA_035310605.1 Nitrospira sp.
TGTTGCCGATATTCCCATCTTGCAATCCTAAGAGGCGAAGAAACGGGGGGGCAGCTCAGGCTACTTTTCTGAGCGGAAGCTGTCATCGAGGAAAGATCAGACATGCACGAATTTCAAGTGGCGGGACGCCGCGCGTCGCGAACCAAAGGCTGATGTGTGTCTTTTCACGCAGGGGCCAGCATATTGGCGTCACGGGCTAACACTCATTTTCCATTTTCTTTCTTGAGAATCGAGAGCGTGTGACCTGCGTGCGTCATAGACTGGCCGCCGGGCGGAGTCACGACGACGGTCAGCTTGGTCCACATAAAGGCCCAGTTGCCGAGAACCTTGATCTCTTGAATCTCGCTTGTGCCGTCGAATTTGGGAGCCTCTTTGCCCGCTTGAGCATGAGCCAGAGCGGCGAAGTCGGTCTTCCTCATGACAGGCTGCCCTGTTATGAGAAAGACCACATCGTCGGACATTAACGATAAGAGCTGCTCGACATCGCCCGCCTTCGTGGCAGCCATCCAGATTGAAACAAGCTGCCGTATCTCTTGCTCATTGCGCTGCATCGGCACTACTCCGTTAGATGGCCCGGCACGTTTGAGGTCAGTCCACCATGTCCCACTCCGGATTCCACGCCACTTCCCAGACATGGCCGTCGGGGTCTTGGAACGAGCCTGTATAGCCGCCCCAAAAAGCATCATGCGGTGGATCGGTGATCGTGGCGCCGGCTTTCCGAGCTTGAGCCATGACCGCATCCACATCGGCTTTGTTCGCGACGTTGTGGCCGAGGGCAAATTCGGTGGCGCTTCGAGGACCGAGCGGAACGTTGGCTTCATGCGCGAGAGACGTGCGGGGCCAGATGGCGAGCTTCACGCCATGCTGGAGATCGAAAAAGGCGACCGCGCCATGCTCAAACTCTGTGCCGACGATGCCGTTTGTCGGAAGGCCGAGTCCATCGCGGTAAAACCTCAGCGCGCGTTCCAAGTCGTCCACTCCGATCGTAATGACCGTGATCCGTGGCTTCATCGTCGGACAAGCGCTCCGCCGTGGAGATGTGAGACAGGCTAGCGTCGGTGGAGGAGGGTGTCAATATTGAACGGTGGCAAGCCTGTGCCGCGAAACGTCCTGATGTTGGATTGCAAGACAGTTGCTGTCCCATTTTCTTATTTGCGTGCCGGGAACCGGGTGTGGTCGGTACTTCATCACTCCGAGCAATACGAGAAAGTCTTCAGATCCCTTTGGCCTCGCTTAATTCGACGGGGGGCGTTTGGCGCGAATGAGGTCCCACACGGAGTAGCCGAGCGTTCTGCCCCGGTCGACCAGGCGTTGGTACGTGGCGTCGTCCAGGTGAGGGGATCGCGACAGAATCCAGAGCAAGCGACGGTCCGGTGTGCCCACCAGCGAGGTGCGATACTCAGGATCGAGATCGAGAATCAAATAGTTTCCCTCGCGTGACGAGGCGAACATCCTCGAAAACCAGTTGTCGAAGACCACCGTCAAACGCGCATTCGTGGTCGTATCGACCACCGTTGCGACACCATCTGCCTGAGCAACCCCACCGGAAATGGTCACACACTCATTGTGGACGCCGATAGTTCCATCGGGGCGAGGCGTATAGATGGCCTTTGAGTCCACGCAGTATCGTTGAAACCACATAGGCAGCCGGGCAATCTCGTACCAGGTGCCGGCATAACGGGCGAGATCCACCGACGACGCCGTGGTGAGCGCCTCTTGCGGCTGTGTTCCAGCGCAGCTCTCCAACGCGATAAAGAGCGCTGCGATTCCTGCCAGTCCGATTGTCTTCATGGGCGAACTCCAATTGAACGGGTCAAAGGGATCGCCGTCGCGCGCCGCGAAAGGGTCTTGATGTGAGATCACAAGACCTGCCCTTATGCTGCACCCGATACGATTACAAGTCGAGAACTGTCCCCGATTCAGTCTTCGATTCTCGATGTTGCAGATAGCGTGTTCACCGAGGCTCACCTGATGCTTATTTCCATGGACTCCCCATCACGACTGACCGTTAAATGGGCCGGCAATGAGACTGGGTCTGCCCAACTTCCCAACGACTGACCATTAAATTTGAGAATCTGATCACCCGGTTTGAGTCCCGCGCGCAGAGCCGGTCCCCCTTGGAGGACATCAATCAGCTTGATTCCTCCACCGGTCCAAGTGTAGTCCGAGACCACCCCGAGGGGATTATCGCCAAAGGCAGCCGTGAGGGCAGACAATCCATAGGCTGCTGCTCCTTCGATTGCGAGCCGGCGGTTAAGCGGTTTTGACTTATTTGGCGGTATTGTGGCGGCCAACACCTCAGAAGAAGTGTAGTTTGCCGACGTCATCTGACGGAAGGCCGTCGTACCACTCTCGACGGTTAAAAGGCGAAGTTCAAAAGCCGCAGACACCGACGGGCTATCTTCCGGTAGGATCATGCGATAGGTCAGCAGACTGTCCGCCCCGACGAGCTTACCCACACGAATGGTCGTATCGTCATCAACCTGCCCGCCATATTGAATGCCCACTTCGTTCAGGACCGTCCGCAAATCCTCCCGTTCAACCAGAACCAATTCTCGGTGGCGGGTGCGTAAAAAGTTCAGAGTGAGATCCAGCCATGAGTTAACCGCGTTGTCGAGGGATCCGGCGATGGGCACAATTGCGATCCGGTGAGGGAACGGTACGATGGGGGGAGGCATGAAAACCGGTATGACTGAAACCCGCTGTTTCATGTTGAATTGATTGTCCCGTGTT
>DATGEA010000115.1:0-6281 GCA_035310605.1 Nitrospira sp.
AAAATTTCTCCACTCACCCGAACCGCCCGGAATGCAAAGGGACATTGCCCCTGCAATAAAATCTGTCTACACTAGTGCTGTATGGCACTGCACGTCATTATCCCGGGCGAAGACGACGAAGCCCAGCATGTCGGAGGGGTACACAAGCGGCCGCCCATTCCCGACAACTCCATCAAGGCGGAATGCCCGAAATTCATGAGCCATGGCCCATGCGGGGGTGTTCGTAAGGGCGGCCTCTGCGAGGTATACCCGGAAATGAAATGTCCGTGGGTTACCCTGTTCATCGAGCTGGAAAAGATCGGCCAGACCGATTGGATGAAGCAAGTCTAGTCAAAGGTGAGGCGGGAAACGTGAAACCTGAACGGCCAAGAAAGAAACCTCGAACCACCAAGCTTGGCTATAACGAGCGGCATGCCAGGAGCGGGATTACCACCCCTTTGCCTGACATCGAGACATTTCCGAATCAGTACAAAGGCTATGAGATCACGATCGAGATACCCGAGTATACGGCCATATGCCCGAAGACCGGCTTGCCGGATTTCGGAACCATTACCGTCTGCTACCGGCCGGACAAGCAGTGTCTCGAACTTAAGTCACTCAAGATGTATATCCATGCTTACCGGAACATCGGCATCTTCTACGAAAACGCCGTGAATAGAATCCTTCATGACATCGCTACGGCTTGCCGTCCGGTCTGGGCCCGGGTCACCGGCACGTTCGCCGCACGAGGCGGCCTCCGAAGTGTGATCGAAGCCCGCTACCCCTAGCAGGCGCGATCTCGCCCGACTCGTACTATCCTCTGATGGCTACGTACGCAATCGGCGACATTCAAGGCTGTTTTACCTCCTTCCGCCGACTGCTCGGCCGGATTTCCTTTAATCCAAACCGCGACAGGCTCTGGCTCGTTGGAGATCTCGTCAACCGGGGCCCCGACTCTCTGGAGACCCTCCGGTTCATCAAGGATCTGGGGGCTTCCGTCAGCCTCGTCTTGGGAAACCACGATCTCTTCTTGCTCGGAGCGGCTGAAGGCATCGTGGCACTGCGGCCCAAAGACACCATCCACGACATCTTGGCGGCAGAGGATCAAGCGGATCTCATCAATTGGCTGAGACGTCAGCCGTTGCATCATCGCGATGGATCGTTTCTCATGGTGCATGCCGGCCTGCTTCCACAATGGACCATCGATGAGGCGGTTGGATTGGCCCGCGAAGTGGAAGCCGTCCTGGCCAGACCAGGATATCGATCGTTTCTCGATCAACTCTTTCACGGGGCCACACCGCAATGGACTCCTGCCCTTAAGGGACCGGAACGTCTCGCGAGCATCACACGCGTACTGACGAGACTGAGAACCTGCCGACCAACCGGCGAGATGTCGGGCTTTTCAGGACCACCGGAGGAAGCCCCTGCCGGGTTCATCCCCTGGTTTCGCATTTCCGGTCGGCGCAACCGCGGCGCAACCATCATTTCAGGGCACTGGGCCGCTCTGGGATTGCACATGGAGCCCAATCTGCTCGCCCTTGATAGCGGCTGCGTCTGGGGAAGACAACTGACGGCTGTTCGACTCGAAGACCGCACGGTGTTCCAGGTCGACTATGCCGAGAGGCGTGACCGTGACTGAACCACGACCGACGGGTCCGTCCCGGTCCCGTTTCTCTAACCGTCCGTTCCCCCCGTATCGTTTCGTGCCGGGCAGATCACCGCACCCGCGACGCGACCCCCGGGGCCATTCCTTCGGGCAGACAGCACCAAGGCCGATTTCGCCCTTGCCCGAAGAATGGCGAGGATCCGACGATTATCTCTACGGAATCGATCTCTACAACCACGGCTACTGGTGGGAATGTCACGAAGTATTCGAGGGGCTGTGGCACACGGCGGGTCACCAAACCGAACAGGGGAATTTCTTCAAAGCCCTCATCCAACTGGCCGCGGCCAATTTAAAACTGTCCGCCGGTGATGACCGGGCTGCGGAAAACTTGCTGTGCCGCGGCATGATTCGACTGCAGAGAATACCGGAATTCTATATGGGAATTGCCGTAGCACGCCTGACGGAAAACTTGCGACAGCGCATCACGCTCTCGCGCTCTTACGCGCCATCCATTCACTTGGACATATCAGGCCACGCGAGCGGGGCCATTTGAGCAGATTGCCGGTAGGTCGGGGAAACTATCTTGGGGTCTATGGGAAACACAGTTCCGGAGGTGACCGGCGTAATTGCGGTCGCCCGTAGGCCTCTAGTGGTAGGACTCGGAATCGCTGGGAAACTTCCCCTGCTCGACTTCTTCCTTATATCGTCGAAGCGCCTGCAGGGCATCGGCTTTCAGATGGGCATAGGGTTTGACGAACTTGGGAACGAACTCGTCGAACATGCCGAGCAGGTCGTACAACACCAGCACCTGCCCGTCGCAATGGGGGCCGGCGCCGATACCGATGGTGGGTACGCTCAACTCTTCGGTGATGGTTTTGGCCAACGCAGCCGGAATCGCCTCTAAGACCACCGCAACGGCTCCCGCCTCTTCGAGCGCTTTCGCATCCGACAAGAGGACCTTCGCTTGATCCTCCCCCTTGCCCTGCACCTTGTAGCCGCCGTACTGGTGCACAAACTGGGGCGTCATCCCGAGATGGCCGATGACCGGAATGCCGATCCGCGTCATCGCATCGACGCGATCCAGAATGGCGCGCCCCCCCTCGAGCTTGACCGCATGTGCCCCCACCTGCAGGAACCGTCCCGCATTACGAAGCGCATCTTCCTTGCCGGCCTGATAGGACATGAAGGGCATGTCGCCGATGACCATCGCCCGCTGCGCCGCGCCGGCGACCAGTTTCGTGTGGTAGAGCATGTCCTCCATCGTGACGGAGAGCGTATTGGGTTTTCCCTGGACCACGACGCCGAGAGAATCGCCGACGAGAATGGCTTCGATTCCCGCCTGCTCCAGGATACGTGTGAACAGAGCGTCATAGGCGGTCACGACGATGACCTTCTTCCGCTCGCGCTTGTACCGTTGGAGGTCAGGAACGTTCATGATCCGAGTCGGGCCTTCGTGAGGATCTCCCCGAGTCGATGGATCCCCTTGATCGCCATAATGTGGACCCCGTTGCAATGGGGTCGTACGGTGTTGATGGTGCGGACGGCAATCTCGACGCCGACCTCCTCGGACTTGTCGCCGGCGGAACGCAGTTCGTCGATCATCTCCTGCGGCACCGACATGCCCGGGATGTTGGCGTTCATGAACTCCGCCATCTTGGCGTTGCGCAGCAGTAGAATCCCGGCGAGGATTTTGACATTGAACGGACGTACGGCTTTCATGAATCCCGCAAACTGATCCGGATTATAAACCGCCTGTGTCTGAAAAAACCGGGCACCGGCTTTGACTTTGACTTCGAACTTCGCCAACATCGGGCCCGCCGGGTCGGCTTCCGGCGTCACCGCCGCGCCGATATTGAAGGCCGTGGAGCCGTCGAGCTTGTTCCCGGCCATATCACGCCCGCCATTCAACCCCTGCACCAACTGCATGACTTGGACAGAATCCAGGTCATATACGGGCTTCGCATCTTTGTGGTCGCCGACTGTGGGATAGTCGCCGGTCAGACAGAGCACGTTCCGAATGCCCAGCATGTGGGCGCCCAACAAATCGGACTGCATCGCGATGCGATTGCGGTCACGGCAGGTCAGCTGCATCACCGGATCGTGTCCCAACTCATAGAGCAATCGACAGACCGGTAACGATCCCGCACGTACCACCGCAGCAGTGTTGTCGGTCACATTCACCCCGTGCACCCGCCCCAACAACTGCTTGGCGTTGTCCAACACGCCGCTGATGTTGGTCCCTTTGGGAGGGTTATACTCAATCGTGACGGCAAACTGCCCCTGTTCGAGTACGTCTTTCAGTCTCTTCGGCTCCCGACTCATTTTTTCCTATCACCCCACTTTGCTCGCAGGCTGGCTGGAATGCTCGATCGTGCGCGCGTCCAACAAGGGCTTTCTGAAGCCGCGCGTTGCGCGAGCACAGGAGCATCCAGCCAGACTAGAGCATCCCTGCCATTCTCTTAGCAGACTCCACCGTATTGTCCAGTAACATCGCGATCGTCATGGGTCCGACGCCGCCCGGTACCGGACTGATCCACCCTGCCTTCCGGCTGACCGCTTCGAAATCAACATCGCCACACAGCTTCCCATCGGGCAATTTATTCGTTCCCACATCGATCACCACCGCGCCTTCCCGCACCATGTTGGCGGTCACGAACTTCGCCTTCCCGATCGCCACCAACAGCAGCTCCGCCTCTCGACAGACAGCCGGGAGATCCCTGGTCTTCGAATGACACACCGTCACGGTTGCGTTGCGTTGCAGCAGCATCAACGCGAGCGGCTTGCCGACAATGTTGCTTCGCCCCAGTACTACTGCGCGCTTCCCCTCGATGGTGACCCCGGTCGATTCGATCATCTTGATCACGCCCTTCGGCGTGCACGCTTCAAACACAGGATGGCCCTCGACCAACCGGCCGAAGTTGTAGGGGTGAAATCCGTCCGCATCCTTGTCCGGAGAAACGGCTTCGAGAATCACCTTGCTGTCGATGTGCTTCGGCAACGGAAGCTGAACAAGAATCCCGTGAATCTTCGGATCAGCATTTGTCTTCTCGATCAGTGCCAGGAGTTCAGCCTGGGTAGTGCTTGCCGGCAGCTTGTGGTCATCGACGTGGATGCCGGCCAGCTCGCAAGCCTTCTGTTTGTTCCTCACGTAGACCTGTGAGGCGGGATCGTCACCTACTAAGATCGTCGCCAACCCCGGTTTGGTCCCGGTCTTCGCCAGAACTGCGGCTGATTCCACCGCCAACCGGTCTCGTATCTGCTGCGCCAATGCCTTCCCGTCAATCAGTCGTGCCGCCACAATTGCCTCCCTGAATTCAGACCATCGGCTTCTAAATCGTGGGCACCTTAGCAGGGCAATTTTATGCAAGTCAACGTTTTGAAGGAGGACATCCGGTGAGAGGCCGGGGGCAAGAGATAGGGATTCTGCGATGATCTTTGGTCCCCCCCTTGCCTATTGCCCCGCGCCGGTCGCCTGCTTTCCTTGACAGGTTCTCCGCCGCGCGGCTACGATGACCATGATGATTGTCGTACAGGTACCAAGCCGCCCTTGAGTAATCTTTCCCTTGTCTATTCCCTTATGGTCCGCACCATCGTCCACACTCTTGTCTGCTGTACCGGGCTGATTCTCTTTTTCTCGGCAGCTCCTGCGGTAGCACAGATCACCGTGACGGAGCTTCAAACTCCCTACAGCTTCGTCAGCAGCCAGTCGGGGAAGGAATACTTTATTTCCAGTGTCAACGGCGAACCGGAAGTGGCGGACAACAACGGCTTCATCACCAAGCTGGACGCGAACGGAAAACTTCTTAGTCTCAAGTTCATCCAGGGCGGCAGAGCCGGCGTCACGCTGCATGCGCCCAAAGGGATGGCGCTCATAGACCAGACCCTTTACGTGGCCGACCTTGATACCCTGCGGGCATTCGACATCCACAGCGGGAAACCCGTGACGGCCATTGTCGTCCCCGGCGCCACCCCTCAATCTCGCACACTCTTGACCGACGTTGCCTTCGACGGAACGGGATTGGTGTACTGCTCTGATCAAAAAGCCAATCGGATCTACCGCATCGAACTGTCGTCGCAGAAAGTCTCCGTCCTGGTTGCCGATCCTGCGCTGGCCGGCCCGACGGGTCTCGCCGTTCACCCCAGGTCCGGCCGGCTCATCGCCGTGAGTTGGGAGAAAGGGAAAATTTTCGAGATCACCCCGGACGGGGCGATCACGGAGCTGTTCTCGAACGGGTTCTTTTCCAGCCGCTTTGCCAACTTGCGCGGGGTCGACTTCGACCGCTGGGGCAACATGTACGTCTCGGACTTCACCACGGGAAAAGTCTGGCGCATGACATGGGACAAGCGCTTCCAGGTCATCGCGGAGTACCTGCCCTCGCCGGGAGACATCAGCATCGATCGCACGAACAATCTGATTCTCGTCCCCTATGAATTCGCGCACGCAGCCGAGATGAACGGATTGGAAACCCCCAGCAGCGGCAAATCAAAACAAGAAAAGCGGACGCTGGCGGATTACGGATTTATTCCTCCGCCGCCCAAGCCGGCCGCTGAGGGAGCCTCGAAACCATGAGTCAGTGCGCCTATTGCAAACAACGGAAAGGCAAACGGTCCTGCCCCGCGCTGGGAGGGCTCATCTGCAGCCAATGCTGCGGCGAACACCGGATCGTTCGCCTCTCCTGCCCCGCGGACTGCGTCT
>DATGEA010000116.1:0-17034 GCA_035310605.1 Nitrospira sp.
CGACACAACGGTCCGATTGCATGCTGGTGTTTCGTTTCAGAAATCACGATGCAACGCTGCCTTGCCGGCCTCGTTACCACGACATTCTGTCTCCGTTGTCGATCCGAGCCGTGAATGACTGCCACCTGTTTTTGGCCCAAGGAATGTGGATCCCGGCCCTACAGCAGGTGAGGTCGGGGCCGTCAATGCACCAAAGTCATGGCCCGGGGAAGAGACGGAGGATTGCGGCGGAAATTCCCGGGTGTCATGACGGAGCCAACTCTCCCAGGAACCTCTCGTGACCTGTGTCATCTCGGATGCTCCCGAAGGATTGGCATGGCGCGGGCTGTCTGCCTCAAAAGACTGGCCTCGCGTGACAGCGGAACAAGTGACCGAGGAGAGCAGCACGAATGCGTTCAAGAAGCCGTGTTTCATTTATGTTTCTCCTATTCCCTGAATTAATGGCGGACGAATAAGGCGCGCTCCGCTGAGAGCATGGCGACGGAGATCAGACCGTTGCCTCAGTCATCTGTTACCGAACGAGACTCCCGTACGCCGTGCCGTTGGGGATTCGTCCACTCTCAAGGGCAGAGTGAGCCTGGCCGCTCCCTTCTGTTCCGCCACAACCGCGGGGAACACCTCCACGCTCAATTCAGGTTGTCCTGCCGATTGGGCCACATGGCTACCATGACGCGCACAGGCGACAACCATCGCATCGGGGTCGACCGCCAGCCTGGAAGGAGGTGCTGCAATGAGAAACCTGATCGCGGCAGGCAGAACATCTGAAACCTGGTTATGCACAGTCACCGTGTGCGTCACGCGCTTCAGCCGGTGCAGATCGGAACGGATCTCGTCAGGCTCTATGCTCGATCGACAATGGAGGTAGGTCTTCCACGCAGCCATAAACTGAGCATTGTTGAGGGGAGGAGCCGGATGCTCGAACGGCCACGAGATGTGACAACCACCAAGCCCCACAATGCTCGTGAGCAACAGAAGCCAGGTCAGTCCGGCTTGGCACCGTTCTCTTGTCTGTCCCGCTTCCGCTATGGTTAATGGTTTGGGTGCTCTGTTCGCTGATGCCATCAGGCGTCCTATTCTAAGCATCCATCACGTTGGATACTGTTGTCTCAGCCGGTTCAGGACATCACACAATTTCTCTAGACGTCACTTCACCAAACGCCTCGTTTGTTGATTTCTGGATTTCAAGATGAGCAAGCCGAGTGCCAGGCCAACAACACAGCTCATCTTGAGGAGAATAGGCACTACTGCAAATACTTAGAAGCCAAGGCCATTCGATTACGCATGAATGGAGTCTGTTTGGATCATGCGCCTGTCGCGAGGACGAACTGTTTATCGCGAAGACTCGCGATTAACCGCGACCATTGCAAAGGAATGCTGAGGGGGATAGAACGGGTGAACGTGGAGGGAGTCAACGGTCACGGCGCTCCACGCCGTTGAGTCCGAGGTTGAGGATCGCAGTCCGGACAATGCTCCGCATGTCCGACGCGGACAAGTCACAGCCCGCCGATGTCGAAGCGGTAATTACCGCTCACCTTGTGTCATGAACAGCCGTTTCTCAACTACAGAGGTTGAGAGTTGATTCGGCATTGAGCCGCGATGCGGCAGGTCATCAGACCGACCTTCGGCACAATTCAGAATGCAATCGACGCGATGTGCTCACACCGACTCGCGATTGGCCGAGATGGTTGAAAACGAAGATGGAGTGAGTTGTTCAATAGAAGCGGGAGTCGTGGGCCGTGACAGCCCCAGTTTCTTCATTCGACTCCGCAACGTGCTGGGGTTAATCCCCAGTCGGCTTGCCGCTCCAAGCGGACCATAAATCCGCCATCCGGCTCGTTCAAGGACTTGAAGAATGTGAAGACGCTCTGATTCGTGCAAAGATGTGGGTTGTTCCTCGGCCAACGCTTGCCTTGGTCTGGGAATCACGACGCGTTCGTCAATTTCGACGATATGGCTCATGGCGAGAATTGCCGCCCGCTCAACGACATTCTCGAGTTCGCGGATATTCCCGGGCCAGTCATACTGTGTTAACCGCGTCAAAGCCGAGTCGTGGAAAATGAGGTTGCCCCGTTTAAGCTTCACCCGGCAGAGCTGAAGAAAGTGCTGTGCCAGAAGCGGGATATCCTGACTCCGGTCCCGCAGAGGCGGAAGCACGACCGGGAACACGTTCAATCGGTAGTACAAATCGGCACGGAAACGCCTCTGCAGGACGGCTTGGGCGAGATCCATATTCGTCGCAGCGATGAGACGCACATCCACAGGGACCGAGCGCGCCCCCCCGACCCGATCAACTTGGTGATCTTCCAATACCCTCAGGAGTTTGGCCTGAACTTCCAGTGGCATCTCTCCGATTTCGTCAAGAAATAATGTTCCTTCGTGAGCGAGCTCAAACCGGCCCTGATGCCGTTGAACCGCTCCGGTAAAGGCTCCCCGCTCGTGCCCGAACAATTCACTCTCCACGAGACCGCTCGGAAGTGCCGCACAATTGAGCCGCACAAATGGTTTGCGGCGCCGCAGACTGCTCTCGTGGATCGCGCGCGCGACTAATTCTTTGCCGGTGCCAGTCTCTCCCATGATCAGGACGGTCGCGGGCGTCGCGGCCACCGCTTCAATTTGCGCCATCACCTTACGAAGGCCCTCACTCTTGCCGACCAAGAGTCCGAAGTTATATTCCTGTTTAATCTCGTCGGTCAGGTAGGCATTCTGTTTGGCAAGCTGCTGACTCAACTCCGTCAGCTGTTCATACGCCCGCACGTTCTCGATGGCCAGCGCAACCTGGATTGCAATCTGCCGCAAAAACTCCAACGTCTCTGCATCCGGTTCACCCGATGCTACACTCCCGATATTGAGGGTGCCCATGCAATTTCCACGAGCAAGAAGCGGAAGGTTCACCATTCGACCGAGACCCTCTTCCGCATAGTATTCATCCTCAAGAAATACTCGTTGTTCTTGTAGATGTGGTCGGACGTGGATTTCACGGTGGTCATACACCCACCCCACCGCACTGCCGGTTCTCGGGATGACGGCGTCTCGCTGGAGCACCCGCTTCGGGATACTGGTTTCAAGAGCGTGAAACCGAAATCCATCTTCCTGAGGCACATAGAGCAACACACCAGCTCGTTCCCACGGAACGACCTCCTTGATGCGCTCGGCGCATGCCTGCCACAGACTCTCCATCTCGCGCTGCGAGTTCAGCACATTTGAGACTTCGAGCAAGGCCCGGTACCGACGATAAATTTCGGTCATATCACGTATCTATACGAGAGGACTCTCTTTGTAACAGGCAGTTCTCAACGAGTATTCGTCCGCTCCGTTCCTCACGGTGTCTACGAGGAGTCAGCCACTTAGACGCAATATTCTTGCCTGTCGAGATTTCATGCAGTCTTGTCGCGATATCGAGCGGATTGATCAGCCCTTTAAGCAAAAAACCCGCTTGAATGATTGATTTCACTGCCTTACGTCATTTGTGGTTTTCGCGTGAACTAATCCTGTGACAGGCAGAGCAGCATACATATTATGCGAATGACGGTGAGCGCATTGAGCAGAATCGCTCGTTCTATTTACAACTCAACCGAGAAATCTCTGAAGATCCGACCGTTGCAGGCTGAACAATCACAGTCTTCTGACTCTCCGTCATCGCCGCGCAGTCTTTCTTTCGATGCGCTTCGTCGAAGGATACATCACCATGCTGAAACCGGCCTCGAGCGTGGGCGGATGACCCCCAACCTTCTGGGGTAGGCTGCACGCCCGGTCGATGAGCGAATCCTATCGGAAGAGAGGTCGCATCCGCGGGGAGATTCTAATTGTGCGGGTCTTAGGCTTGTGAGTGCTGGACGATTGAAACTACATGTAGCCGCACCAGCGGTGTCTCCCACCGCTCACCCGCAATCAGAAGGCAAGATCACTATTCTGTGGAAGCCCAAATTGCCTCAACGTAAAGGGAAATTAGCGCATAGCCCAGACCTGAGCTGGTAAGGTGCTCACTATGTTTTGGGAGCGGGACCGGTGGGAACGTCCGGGTAGAAGGGAAGCCCGATAGACCGGGCTTCCCTTCGAGCTTCCCTCCCCAGGCAGGGTGGGAGCGACTACTTTTCAGAAACAGGTATCGGTCTCACCTGGGACGGATGTTCCGCGTCAGCCTGTTGGATCCCTCGCTGGACACCGAACAGCGGCTTGAGACGCTGGTCGCCGGAAGGAAGCACCCGCAGATACCCCCACTGTCCCGACTGGGAGTAGGGGAGACGCTGGTTGCTCCAGACATAATCCCCCTGCATGCGGAACGGGCCGCCGGCGCTCGGGATAAAGGCATCCAGCGCCTCGGACCCTGCGAATTCCACCACGCTGATCATATCAGCCCCTCGCATGAACGGCTCGATCGGCCACTCATGTCGTTCGACGCTGAACATGCCGTTCTGCTCGTTGCTCGCACCGAACACATGGATACGCACGGGATCTCCGACATGTGCCTCGATGATAGGGGTCGCCGGATCCTCAGGCTTGTCGACGACGCAGGGTTGAAACATCTTGCCAAGGGTGCAGCCGTTCCCCTCCCGGAATTTGTACGGCTCCGCCCGATAATTCACCGAGGTCAGACCGGCGGTATTCTGCACATAGGGCATGAAGCTCGTCCCGATGATGTTGTCTTCATCCTGGAAGAACAAGGCCACATCGCGATAGTTCACTCGGTGTTCGTATCCGGGCATCGTTCTATCCACGATGACGTCGGCCACCCAACTGTTCTTGTTAGAAATGTCCGCCCCGGTCTTCGGATCCCGGTACGTCGCACCTTTGGGGCCGATCACCAAGGCCCCGTAGAGCCCGCTGCGCGGATTGGTCATCACATTGCCCCAGTCCCACACTAATGAGGCCGTTTCACCGAGGAAGGGATCCGCATAATAGGTATAGATGCGGCTCTCTCCTGGCGCGACCGTCTGATCACCGGGGTTGTTGCCGACATTCGCCCCCAGGGAATCCTTGGGATCGAACGCCAAGCCGATGGCCGAGAAGGAGGCGCGACCTTCTTTCATCTTGTTCGTCAGCTTCACCTTGAGGCAGTCTCCCACATTGGCCCGCAAGGTGAGCGGCATCGGCTGGAGGCCTGTGGCCACCGTCGAGGCTTCTTCCTCTAGCGCGTAAATCTTCGCGTTCGGATTGACCATCTGAATCGTCCGTTCAAAGTCGACTTCGATGACATCAGGCGCTTTAGGATTCAGCTTCATCGTGGGATAATCCATCGCCACGACATTGAAGCTCTTCACCGGAGCCTCCGACGGGCACACCGCCGGCGTCTTCGGAATTGCGTTTCTCCGGCTATAGCCGGCCGGCAGCTGCTGCAGATCCGAGACCTCCTTGTCCAGCACCCGCATGATGCCCCAGGCGCCTTCGGAAAGCTTGGATGCTCGACCGTTGAAGTGGATATAATCCCCCGGTTGGAGCCGCGGGCCACCAGCTTGCGGCACGACCAGATCGTACCGTTCGGCGATGCCGATATGGATCGAATTTTTCCGGTTGGCGTCCCCCGCATAGCGCTCGGTGAGATACGTGTGACCGGAGAGCGTCCAGACCATCGTCTCATTCGCCATGGTTTGCAACAGCCGGAACACCACCGTGTCGCCCAAATACGCACGCACCATCGGCGTATAGGGATCCCCGTGAACCGCGCTGCTGAAGAGCTTCGACTGGTCCGGATTGGCTTTTAAGCGACCAGCGATCGGCTCTGCCTTAAAATTCAGGCCGCCGCCCGTCGTATGTGTTCCGCCGTTGAGGAAGGACATCGGTGTCATCGGAATATGCTCGGGCATTGGGAAGGAAATCGTTTTGCCCGCCTCCAATGCCACTTCGATGGGTTGGCCCGGCGGATTCCCTTCGGTGACGATGTTCACGGTGTGCGGTACAGTGTCGTTTAACTGCACCAACAACTCCCGGAAACTTCCGTTCACACCATACCCGACCGGCTCGGCCGTCCGGATGTCGGCAATCGGCCCGCTCCGGATCTGTTTGCCGGTCTTCGGATCATGGTACGTCGAGCCGACGGGCTCAATGATAATGGTGCCGAACCCTCCATGGGGCCACGTGACCCGGCCCAGCGCGTGGTCGTGCCAGAAGACCGTCCCGACGTCGGCATCCACCCAGAACCGTTGCCGGACGAATTCGACCGTCACAATATCCTTGACCGGGTGGTCGTGCTTCAGGGGCCGGTAGAGCGTGAGTTGATTGCCTTTGATGGATTTGACCCGGCCGATCTCGTTGCCTTCGACATTATCCGCCCCGATCAGAATTTCGACGTTCGGATGGTATTGGGTGGCGTTCTTCACCGTAATGACCCGGTCGCCTTTCTTGGCCGGCTTGGCGAACGTGGTATTCATCGGCAATGGCAGACCTTTGTTGACCTTCTTCTCCAGCATCGTGAACGGACGCACTGATTGCTCATACGAAAATCCGGTGATCACGCCGTCGGAGGATTGATTGTCGAACTGCAGGAAATGCCAGTGGGTATTAATCTTGGATGAATGGAAGTTAATATGATCGTCGTCCTCCCATTCGCTAGTCAGCATCCAATCAATGCAATCGTAAATATTGGCGCGCACGACCAGTGGATATTTAATGTCGCTCTTGCGGACTTGAGCCTCCTCCTCGTGCAGCACGTAAATCAGTCCATCCCGGTCCACGATAGCCGGTGTATCGCCTTGCTTGTCAGCCAGCTTCATTGGAGTCTGGATGAAGTGGACGTTGTACTTCTTCGATCCGGCATTTTCCGGACACATGCTCCATCGGCCGTTTTCGCCGGGTTTAGCCGGGTAGGAACTGGGCAAACCGTCGTCGTCGAGGTGGATCATGTCCAGCCACGGGGACGGGTTATGGTTCTGCGAGAACGGCACCCGGCGCCCGAAGTGCGGTTTCAAATGGGGCCAGGCGATCTTGCCCGTCGCCGCCTCAAAGACAATGGGCAGCCGCTGGCCCGGGTTCGCCGATTGGTAGCGAGGATTCGGGACGGTGTTTTCCTGTTCCGTCATGGCGCGATTGCCCTTCCAAGCCCAATCCAAGACGCTTGCGTCGTACGAAAGGGTTTGTCCTTTTTCGTCGTCCCTATGACCCGGCTTGCCCTGGGGCGGCAATTGCATTTCTACCCAATCCTTGATCGTGACAACAGCCGGATCGGCTTTCCAGTCGGTCTTGCCTTTCTCGATGAGCCGGAACTGTTTCCCGAACCAATCGACCGTTTTGCCGATCAACTCGTCCGAGCTTACCCCGGGCTTCAGGCGGCCGGCGCGGTCCGGCAGCTCGCGTAGATCGGGCATCGTATCGTTGTGAAGCTCGCCCTGTTGCAGCGTGTTGTACACGCGCCAGTATCCCCACATCCCCGCGATATAGTGATGCGCCACATGGCAGTGAAACAAAAAGTCGCCGGCCAGCTGCTGGCAGAGGCCGGACCCGCATTCGGTTTCCAGATCCATGGTCTCGGACGGTCCGATGACCTCCACGTCCACGCGATCGGATTTGGTACGGATCACGGGATATTTCACCGGCCCGTTCTTCGCGGCATGCCATAGCGGCATTTCATCGATCGCCCGCGGGCTTCGAGGCCAGCGGATCGACCCGCCGTGAGGATGGTGGGAATGGAACACTTCCGAACCGCCGTGGACGAGGCGGAATTTCGCCGGGTCGCCCAAATAGCTCCGCGGCACTGTGGTCGCCGGGTCTCCGAACGTATAGGCGCTGTACGCCATCGACTCGTCTTCAAAGCCGAAGTATTCGTGCTGCGCCTGCATGTTATCGACGCCGAATGGTTCGCTCCGGTAGTTCAGTGCACGGGCCACCGGGCGGTAGACATCGGTCAAGGGATCGCGCTGCGGGAGGAAGTCGCCCTTCTTATTCAATGGCCTGAAGGCCTCATCCCCGACTTCGTGATACATCAGAACGAATTCTCGAAAGTCCGGCCCCGCCCCGTTCTTGATGATCGCCTGCCACCCGCTCTTCATGGGAGTCGGGTCCCCGGTTCCCAGCGGATCGAGGTACTCGGACCCTTTTGGCTCAATCACGAACGTGCCGAAGAGGCCCATGACCGTCAATTCACGATCGTTGCTGTACGAGTGAAACTGGCGTCCGCCCTCCTGCTGGGTCGGCGGAATGTACCACTCCAGTTCCACGGCCTTTCCTTTGGTTGCGATGCTGTCCGGATTCGTCGTGGTCGCAGGCTGCCCGGTAGACGCCACGACCATGCTGGAGCCGTGAATGTTGAGGCTGACCTCCTCACCGCCATCCAGTTGATTGCGAAGCGCGATCTTCAGACAATCACCTTGATTTCCCCGGATGACCAGCGGCTGGATCCATTGACTCTGCAAGCCGTTCTTCACCGCGCCAGGGTCATACCCGTCCTTTTCACGGGCTTCGCGGTTCTTCGTTTCCTCCTGGCGCACTTTGTCGATGTTCTCGGTGAGCACGTACATGTAACCGGGATAGAAGTCGAGCCACATGTTGAGCGAGATTTCGACGTTGATCGCGGAGATATCATACTGCCGGACCGGTGCAGCGGCTGGACAGCGCCCACCCAGGGTCGAGACCGGCTCCACGCCGGAATTCGACATGAGCAGCACGTCCTGATTGCCCGCACCGTACTGGTGCATCATGTTCAGGTTGTTAAAGTAGCCGCCCGTGCGCTGCACCTCGGCATCCTGCTCCATCTGCTGCATGATGCGGTGATGCTGACGTTCCACCATGGCGGTGCGCTCTGGACGGCCCTCCATAGTATCCTCGACAATCGTTTGCCCCTTGAGCCGTTCTGTCCAAGCCATGCCTGGCGAATTCTCCGCGGCCCCCTGATGCGCCGCATGTTGGGCTGCCGCCTCGTCCCCGGCCAAGGCGAGACCCACGCTACAGATGACGTTTGCAAGTGCCCGATGTTGTTGGACCAGCCGCCGCATCATATTGCCCTCTCCATAGTTAACTTTTGATTGATCCGTGTCTCTGCAGCCGAGCGGTTGTCAGAGACCCGACGTGCCTGCCCGCGCCATATTCATCACATCCCCTGTCCAAATTACCCCTGGTTTCCCCTGACAACGTCCAGCGTGCCAAGGTCGACGGGCTACTCGACAGTTACAATCTCGCGTCTACACCCTAACGATTCACGTTCGTACCTGATTTCTTGATCCACCCATACCTCCAGGCTCCGCTATCAATCCCTCAATGCTTTGCCTAGAAGACACGTAAACCTCAATTCATAAAGTCTGGCAGAGGCCAACTGCGTTGGAGGAATTATCAGGAGGCCAGTCCATCTACTTCCCGCTCCTCTGCCAGACAGCTCATTGGCACCACACACTCGTCGCCCTGTTTCCCGCATCATGGGTACCACCGACGTTCTCGGTCAGCATCGACACGCAGCCGGGATGACCTCCGTCCAGCAGAATCCCGCTGCGGCGACCATTGCCAAGGACCATCCGAGACGAAGCATGCCTGCTTCGTCGCACCCCTTCCGCTCTTGCTCCGTGCAGTGATCTTGCTCGCGCACGTTGCTCAGCCTCCGGTTGTACGAAGGCGATCAGCAATTGACGTGCCGCGGCACAACGTTGCAGCTTGAACAAACAAACTGATGAAAACCAAATAAATTAATCGGTTCAGACGCACATCAGTGATGGAGAAAGGCGGGACAGGCCACGAACTTTCGCGATGCGCCACGAAATAACGCGATCGGCGATCGCACGGATCAGTTTAAAGGGAGATGGTTGGGTTCACCCCAAAGCGCTGTGTTTATTCTGTGTCAGTAATGGTTCTACCTATTTCCCCTTACTACAACATGAGAGGTGGGGCTTGCTCGGAAGCCACTCATTGACAGATCCCCTGATCTTTCCTCCCAACCCTATTGTCGTGAGGTTCTAAAGGGCTACGATTTACCGGTTCTTCCTTGAATTGATGATCCCGGTAGGCAGCCAAGGTTGAAGCAAGGCGGGTTTTCAACTCCATGCGTTTGGGTTTACCGGTCGAGGTGTAGGGAACGTCCTCCCCGAAGAGAATGATCTTGGGGCATTTAGAAAACGGGAGCAATCGGCGGCAGTGCTCAAGCAAATCCGTTTCGGCGGGCTGAAGGGCACTGTCTCGCGGGACCACGTAGGCGGCGATCTCCTCCCCATAGTAGCGGTGATCGAACGGAACAGCCATCGCGAACCGGACGAGCGGATGACTCTTCAACGCGTTATCGATTTCAAGTGGGGAGATATTGACGCCGCCTCGAATAATCAATTCCTTCAGGCGGCCCGAAATAAAGAAAAACGGTCGCCCTTGTTTGTCCCGCGTGTAGAAGCCCTCGTCGCCGGAACGGAACCAACCCCATTTGAATGCCGCCTCATTGGCATCGTCCCGCTTAAAGTATCCGGCGCATACGGTCCTACCACGGATGCAAATTTCTCCTCGCGACATTTCCGGAAGCGGCTGTCCTTTGTCATTGAGGATGGTCATCAAGTTGTGCCGCAACGGCACACCGATAGAGGGGAACTCATAGTCTCTGAGCCAGTGCCGATGCTCACGGGGCGACAGATCATTTGGCAGGAAGCAGGAATAGCAGGTCGTTTCCGACAAGCCATAGCCATGGAGGACGGAAAAACCAAATCGGTCTTCGATACGTGCCGCAGTGTCTTTGGGAAGAGGTCCTGCACCGCAGATAAATCCACCAAAACGGTCAAGCCTGTACGCAGTCACATCTTCATTCGCATCGAGGAGAAATTCGAGCAAGGTGGGAACGACGCTGACACAGGTGACGTGCTCCTCGTGCACTCTTCGCCAGAAGGTCGCGCTCTTGAATTTCCGATTCAGGACCATGCTGCCTTTGCAATAGAAGGGGGTGATGAGGGTAACCACAATTCCGTTCACATGGTGGATCGGGAGCACGCACATCAGGCGATCGGCCACTCCAAAGTGATGCCAGTCCGCGATCGCATCGGCGTCGGTCAACAGATTTTCCACCGTCAGGACAACCCCCTTCGGTTGGCCGGTTGTTCCGGATGTGTAGACAATGAGGGCTTCGTCATCCAAAGAACAGGCATAAGACACGTGGCGAGAGGCAAGCGAGAGGGGTGCCCCCTTGCCCTCCATGAAACCTTCGTCGTTTAGCGCAATCACATGGTGTAAGGCGGGCAGGTCTTGCTGGAGACCTTTCACTTCATCCAGATAATCTGGCCAACAACAGACTGCTGTCGCTTCCGAATGCTCCAGGATAAAGCGCTTCTTTTCGGTGGGTTCCTCGACGTTGATCGGGACCACCGTGATTCCAGATATCCATGCGGCAAAATATAACACCACGGTGACGTCATGGTTAAACAGAATCGTCGCCAGACGGTCCCCGCGTCGGAGCCTGAACTGCTCATGGAGGACGGTGGCCGCCTGTTGGACCACCGTGCCGAACTCGGCGTAGCTGTATGTGCAGTGGAGTTGCCGGTCGTCGTCGAAGTAAGTGAGAAAAGGTCGATTGACCAGGTCCCTGTCATAGATACGGGACTTGAAGAAGTCGGCGAACGAGCGCCACGCTAGCGCGCGGGAGACGCCGTCCGGTTGCCGCGCTTGCGCGATATTCTCAGGAACGGCGATCAAGGGGGACATACTCCCTCGTCATCGGCCCTGTATAGAGTGCACGGGGCCTGATCAGCCGGTTGTGGTCCTGCTGTTCGATCACGTGCGCGCACCAGCCGGTGATGCGCGAGCAGACGAATACCGGAGTGTAGAGATCACGCGGAATACCCATCAGAAGATAAGCCACCGCCGTATAGAAGTCGAGGTTGGGGTAAAGCCCCTTTTCTTCCTGGATCACGCGGTCAATGGTAGTCGCGATCTCGTACCAGCGGCGGTCGCCACAGATCAGGCTCAATGATTCGGCGTGCTGTTGAATGATAGCCGAGCGAGCGTCGCCTTTCTTGAGCACGCGATGGCCGAATCCCATGATCCGATGTTTGTTCGCCAACGCCTCCCGTACCCATCGTTCTGCCCTCTCGCGGCTCTCGATTTCGAGAAACATCTCGGCGACGGCCTCATTCGCTCCACCATGGAGCGGTCCCTTCAGCGTGCCGATGGCTGATGTGATAGCAGAGTGCAGATCCGTCATCGTCGACGCGGTCACGCGAGCGGCGAAGGTGGAGGCATTGAATTCATGCTCGGCATAGAGTGTAAGCGACACGTCGAGCACACGGGCCATCGCTCGAACCCTCTCATCGCCTCTCTGGCCGGTAAGGAGGAACAAGAGATTTTCGGCGAAGCTCAGGTCTGGTTGCGGCTCCACGCGGGGTTTCCCGTTCGCGAGCCGGTGGGCAGTAGCAATAATGAGAGGAATTTGCGCCAGCAGCCGTACTGATTTGCGGACGTTCACATCATGGGAATTGTCGGACGCGTCCGGATCGGTCATGCCCAACAGGGAAGTGCTGGTCCTGAGAACGTCCATGGGGTGTGCAGCCGGAGGAACCATGCCAAGGAGCGCTGCGACAGGATCGGGCAGGACGGAGTGTGCGACGAGCTGGGCCGAAAAGTCCTTCAGCTCTTTCTGGGTCGGCAGCTTGCCGAAGAGCAGCAGATGGGCCACTTCCTCGAAAGTGGCCTTCTCCGCCAAATCGCTGACCGCATACCCGCGGTATCTCAGCCCCCCTTCGCCTTCGTCCACATGGCAGAGGGCAGTCTCCCCGGCGAGGACTCCTTCGAGCCCCGGGCTGTAGGTCTGAAGTTTCGTTGTATCAACCGTTGGCATGGTCATCGTCCGCTGGGTGAAATTGCCGATCCCGTTGTTCATACTCCGCATACCGCAGCAGGTCATAGAGTTGCTGTCTGGTATGCATCCGGTCCAGCAGTTCGCGTTGGGAACCATGGCTTCTCAGCTCGATTAGCATCTGCTCGATAGCCTTCGTCGCCAGCCGGAGAGCCGTGACGGGGAACAGGACCAGACGATAGCCGAGGTCTTCAAACTCGCTGACAGTCAGGTAGGGTGTCTTGCCGAACTCGGTCATGTTGGCGACCAGCGGCGCTTTGCCGCCTTCCCTCGCGAGTTGTCTGGCAAAGGCGCGGAATTCGTCGGCGGACTCGAGCGCCTCCGGGAAAATTGCGTCTGCGCCGGCATCGATGTAGGCCCGTGCCCGTCGCACTGCTGCATCTAATCCCTCGACGGCGCGTGCGTCCGTTCGGGCGATGACGAAGAACTCCGGATCCTGTCTTGCATCGCTTGCCGCACAGATCTTGTTCACCATATCGCTTGTGGAAACCAGCCGCTTTCCCGGTAGATGGCCGCATCTCTTGGGCAACTCTTGGTCTTCGATCTGCATTCCTGCCAGACCGGCCTGTTCGAATTCCTTCACAGCCCGCATCACGACGAGTGGGGGGCCGAAGCCCGTGTCCGCATCCACGATCGCCGGAATAGTTACAGCCTTGGTGATCGCGGCCGCATCGGATGCCACCTCCGTGAGGGACAGCAAGCCGATATCCGGCAAACCTCGTGCAGCCGACAGACCGGCGCCCGATATGTACAGGGCATGGAACCCGGCACGCTCGATCTGCATGGCCGTCAGGGCATTGAAGGCTCCGGGCAGAACGACGATCTGTTTATCAAGTCGCTCGCGCAGACGCCGAGCTTTGGAAGTGGGTTGAGGGTACATGTTAATTCCTTCTGTGCATCTTCAATAACGGCATCAGCGTGTTGATCTCTTTGAGCTGGTCGAGCTTCCAGACAATGTCGAGCACCTTGTTCGTGCGTGCTCGATCTAATTTTCCTGCCGCCAACGAACGGAACTTCGCTTCGATCTCACGATCGGACATCCGGTTCTTGGGATGGCCGAGGGGGTAGTCCACCTGGTGGACATAGACTGATCCAGTCTTGGTCCGAACGGTGATGCGCGTTGGCAGTGCCTGTGGATAGCGTCCGACAAACTCAGGCTGAGGAACGACGCGCACTTTTTGCGTCAGCTCATGCAGAACCGGATCCGCGAGGCGTTTGGCTTCGAACGAGCGAATCGTAACCTTGCCATCCAGCAAGGCCACGGCCACGCAGTAGGGGAAGCTATGATCGGCAGTCTCTCTCGTGCGGGGGCGCCACTTTTCAGGATCATGTCCGATGATTTCGATCGCGACGTCGTAGCTAGAGATGTCGATCTCGTCGATGCCGGCAAGCGCCTCGACTCCTTCTGTTTTGACCAACTCCTCTCGGATCGCCAGAGCGGCCTCTACCGCCGTCTGCGCGTGGTATTCCACCGGGTAATGCTTGACATAGGAATCCAGAATCTTGAATGGACCCGTGTCGGAAGCCCCTTTCTCACCGCCGAAGGGGGGAAGTTCAAACGGTCCTGAGACCAGCTTCATGAAACCCTTCTCACCTTCAAAAATGGGAGATGGGCCTGTCATCCCTTGCTGAGCCAACATGGCTGCGAACACACCGTTCCGCGCCGCATTAGAGAAGGCGCAGGCTTTCCACATCGAGAGATCGCCGACCCGTGTCTGGCGCAGGGCGACATTCGCGACTCCAGCGAGGTTGACCGCTTGGAAAGTTTGAGCTTCTGAGAGTTTCATGGTCTTGGCGGCGGCGAGGGCGGAGGAGAACGGGCCATACGTGACATGGTCCCAGCCGCGCGGCCGCAACGCCGCCGCGTCGCAGAGGCGGCACTGGACTTCATAGGCGAGCGCGATCGCCTGAATCACGCGCTTGCCGGATGCGCGAGAGGCCTCCCCGGTTGCAAGAACGGCTGCAATGTTGTCCGAAGGGTGGGCCGGTTCCTTGGCGAGATAGGTATCGTTGAAATCCAGATAGCGGACGAGCCCACCGTTGACGAATGTGGCAAGATCAGGAAGGGTTCTGTGTCCGGTTCCCCACAAGGTTGCGCCATGTGACACCTTAGCGGCTTGGGCGAGTTGACGTGCAATCCGGCATGGTGGGGCGTTCCAGGCGCCGAGCGCACAACCGAGGCTGTCGAGCACACGCCGTTTAACTTCGTGCACCACGGCACTGGGCAAGTCATCGTAGCAAAGGGATTGGCAATACCGACTCAAGCGATCTGCGAGCATCGGCTATTCCCTCCTGAAATCCACCCTCCTTTGCCCTCACGTCTCACGATTGACGCCTCACAATGTCATGCCTCCGTCTCAACCAGCTTCGGCGGCCGCTTCTTGAGAAATGCCCGCACGGCTTCCTGCTTTTCCGGAGTACTGCACAACCGGCCGAACAATTCAGCCTCTCTGGACAACCCTTCAGATAAAGGAATGTCCAGTCCTCCTCTGATTGCATGCAGCGCTGCTTCGACGGCTGCGTTTCCGCGCGCCGTCATTAGGGTCATGATGGACTCCGCCTGGGCCATGAACTCATGCGGCGGCACGACCCGACTGACCAGCCCCATTCGGAATGCCTCCTCTGCGGACACACTCTCTCCGGTCAGGATCATCTCCGCCGCTTTGGAAGCCCCGACGACTCGCGGCAGTCGTTGGGTGCCGCCGAACCCGGGAATGAGGCCGAGTTTGATTTCCGGCAGCCCCAGCATCGCTCCGGCTGCCGCTACCCGAATGTGGCAGGCCAAGGCGAGTTCCAGCCCGCCGCCCACGCAGATACCGTTGATGGCAGCGAGGACGGGTTTGTCCGACCGCTCAATACGGCTGAGGAGCGACTGACCACGAACAGCAAACTCCGAGCCGCTATGCACGGTATTGAGATGAGCGAGCTCATTTATATCGGCCCCCGCACAGAAAAACCGTCCAGAACCGGTCACAATCACTCCCCGGACGTACTCGTCCTCCTCTACCTCATTCAGGACCTGCTCCAGTTCTTTGAACACGGAGAGATTGAGCACGTTCGCCGGCGGATTATGCAACAGGATCCGTGCGACGTGGTGGGAGATCGTCAACAGTTGGTGAGGCATACCATCCTCCTACTCTTCAGAAATCGGTTCCTTCCTGTAGAGGACGAGCGGGCGAGCCCTGTAGATCGTGCAGTCGTTGATGCTCGGCAATTGCAGTGACGAGCTCAGGAATCCCTTCCCCTGTCGTGGCCACGGTCCGGAGCACGGTCGGACACCAGTCTCTCAAGTCTCGCAACGTGGTATCTGCGCCCGCACGATCCCCTTTGTTGACCACAACAATGTGAGCCACTTCCAACAACCCCGCCTTCATCGCCTGCACCTCATCGCCCAGGCCGGGGGCGACGATTGCGACAACGGTCTGGGCAATTTCAACGACGTCTATCTCATTCTGACCAACTCCGATCGTCTCGATCAGGATGACTTCGTACCCGGCCGCCTCCAACACGATTGTGGCGTCCCTGCTCGCTTGGGCGAGCCCTCCGTGGTGTCCGCGTGTGGCCATACTCCTGATATAAACGCCATGATCGAGCGTATGTTCCTGCATCCTGATGCGATCGCCGAGCAGGGCGCCGCCAGTGACCGGGCTGCTCATGTCTACGGCCAACACTCCGACTTTCACGCCCAAACGTCGATAGGCTGCCACGAGTTGATCGACCACCGTGCTCTTGCCCGCGCCCGGGTACCCAGTAATCCCGATCACCGCCGCATGGTGCGAATCTAAGAGAATCAGGCCAAGTACGGCGCTACCGTCTGGGTCACGATTCTCCAACAGCGTAATCACACGAGAGACGGCACGTACATTTCCAGCCCTGACCAGCTCGGCCAAGTTCATCACGCCGGCGTTGTCTCTTATGGATAGGTGAGGATTAGAGGCAGTCATGTCACTCTCGCATACGCAGTTTGTTCGGTCTGGATGTGCGACAGTCGAGAGGAGAGCGGATGGTTCAGCACCTTTCCAATCTGTCGGGCTACCGCGATGACCTTCTGCCCATCCACCGGAACGGCCGCTCCAGACGCCTTCAACGCATAGACCACGTCTTCGGTTGCCACATTACCCGATGCTCCCGGCGCATAGGGACAGCCACCTAGCCCGCCGGCAGACGTGTCAAACGCCTCGATGCCATAGTCCATCCAGGCCGCCAGAACATTGGCCACGGCCATGCCGTAAGTGTCATGAAAGTGTAGCGAGAGACGGCTTCGCTCAATGTGCGGCAATATTTCATCCAGCAGTCTC
>DATGEA010000117.1:0-4450 GCA_035310605.1 Nitrospira sp.
GTAAGTTCGAGCGAGAGGTAAAGAATAGTTTCGTGCTGACATTCGACGACAGGCTGACCATGGATCGCTTGAGTCAGGTCGTGGGCCATTTCAAGCTCAGGGGACAGCCGCTCGAGTTATTGAGCCTGAGCGCGTGCCAGACTGCGGCAGGCGACGACCGGGCAGCGCTCGGATTGGCTGGTATCGCAATCAAAGCCGGCGCCCGCAGTGCCCTCGCCACGCTATGGTTTGTGAATGACGAATCCTCATCGGCGTTGGTCGTGGAGTTCTACCGTCAACTAAAGAATCCCGCCATGTCCAAGGCAATGGCCCTTCGACAGGCACAGTTAAAGGTGCTCGAGAATCCAGAGTACCAGCATCCGATTTTCTGGGCCCCCTTTCTTCTGCTGAACAACTGGTTGTAGACGGCAAGAAGGCTTCAGCTGCAATGTCGATGAACCGCCTGATTGATTCATGTTAATGTGCCTCCTCCGATGCGGAGCGCACTAAAAATCTTCCGGTCTCCGGTCGTGGTGAGCGTGGCGACCGGCATCCTCTGCGCCCTTGTCATTCTGGGCGTGCGCAGTACCGGTTATCTCCAACAGCTCGAACTCAATCTGTACGACTGGCTTCTCCGCTCTCGTCCCGTCATCGGGGCGACCGATTCGCGGATCACCTTCATTACGATTACCGAAGAGGATATCCGGCAGCAGGGCCGGTGGCCGATCACGGACGAGACGCTGGTGCTTGCGCTTCGCAGGCTCCTCGCCGAACGGCCCCGCGCCATCGGGGTGGATCTGTACCGCGACATCGAAGTTCCACCCGGACATCAGGAGCTTACGGCCCTCCTCACTCAAGAGCCCAAGATCATCATGTTGACCCAGCTCGGGGGCGGGACTGTGGTTCGCATTCCTCCTCCTCCAGTGCTGGAGGGGACTGAGCAGGTGGGATTCAATGACATCCTCGTCGATGCCGATGGGCTCATCCGCCGGGCGCTGCTTTTTCAGGACGACGGGGAGCAGGTTGCGTATGCGTTTCCGCTCAGGCTGGCCCTGCTCTATTTGGCCGCTGACGGGATCGCCCCCGAGCCGGATCCGGCAGTTCCCGAGTGGCTTCGCCTGGGACCGACGACGCTCAGGCCGTTCGCGTCTTCAGATGGAGGGTATGTCAACGCAGACGCGGCCGGTTACCAGATCTTGCTGGACTTCGGCGGAGCGGCAGGTCCGCTTCGAGCCTTTTCCCTTGGTGATCTGCTTGCCGGGCGTGTGAAACCACAAGACATCACTGATCACATTATATTGATCGGCGTGACGGCCGAAAGCGTGCCGGATGTCTTCCACATTCCGGTGTCATTCGCGTGGCGGGGAGGTGGAGACCAGTTTCCGGGAGTCTTTCTGCACGGGATCATCGTGGAGCAATTGCTGGCCGGTGCCCTCGATGGCCGAGCACCGATCCATGTCCTGAGTGAAACCACAGAGATCGCATGGATCATGTTCTGGGGGTTGCTCGGCGGTGGACTTGGCATCTTTGCCCGCTCTCCCTGGCGCTTCTCCGTCATCGCGGTCGGGGGACTTCTCCTGCTGACTACGATCGTGATCATGGCGTTCTGGTCCGGGTGGTGGGTTCCCGAAGTGCCGGCTGCCCTCACCTGGTTCCTCACGACATCGGTCGCCGTGGCCTCGACTCTGGGGCGAGAACGAAAAGAACGGGCGATGTTAATGCAATTGTTTTCCCGGCACGTCTCGCGAGAGGTCGCTCAGACGATCTGGCACGAGAGAGACCAGTTGCTTGATGGCGGGCGGCCGCGGCCGCAGGATCTTGTCGCCACCGTGTTGTTTTTGGACTTCAAAGGCTACACGACGGCGTCGGAAACAATGACACCACAGGCGTTAATGGCCTGGGTCAATGCCTACCTGGATGCGATGACACAGGTCATCATGAGGCATGACGGAGTCATTGACGACTATGCGGGCGACTCGATCAAAGCAAACTTTGGCGTTCCGTTGAAGCGAGCGTCGAATGCGGAAGTCGCCAAGGACGCGGTCAATGCCGTGACTTGTGCGCTGGCGATGGAACAGGAGATGCACCGGATGAACGAGCGGCACGAGCGCGAGGGGCTTCCCACCGTGGGCATGCGCATCGGCATTCATACCGGGCCGGTACTGGCCGGATGCGTGGGGAGCGCCGAGCGCATGAAGTATACGACGGTCGGGGATACGGTCAATGCGGCCGCACGTTTGGAAAGTTTGGATCGGGAGTTCGTCGCCGAATCCCCGGGACGGCGCCCTTGTCGCATCCTGATCAGCGAGAACACGGCACAACTGATCGGCGAACGCTTTCAATTAGAGCGCATCGGTGAGGTGAGTCTCAAAGGGAAGGCACAGGCCGTGATCGCCTACCGAGTCGTGAGCGTCTCCACTGAGCCGCTCGCCGTCCGGTGACGGCGAGCGCTCGCGTTTAGACAACGACGTCAGGTGCAGTGTGGTTACTTTGCGCGGGCCTTCAAATCGCTCTCGGCGACTTCTGTAAGACCAGCCTGTTGGAGCAGCGACGCACGCATCTGCCGCAAGTCTGCATCCGCCGGGTTGGATTGAATCTGATTCGAGATCGCCATGACCGCGTCATACCAGATGCCCGCTTCGGCGTACTGTTTCGGAGCGTCCGCATCGTTGATAGTGGCTGGTAGGGGCTGTTCCAGCTTGTTGCGCTCGATGCGTTCAATCGCACCTTTTGCGACGATATTGGCCGAGCGTTCTTCGGCGTCGACAATTAATGCCACGGACCAGTTATACCGCTCTCCGGGCGATAATTTCACTTTATAGTCGGACAATTTGATCTGGTGAATGCCCGGTTGTGTCGGAGATGACAGTTTCGTTTCCACCGCAGGGGCCTCGGCTGTTTCGCCAATCAAGGTGAATTCGAAGGTCTGATCCTGCCTAGTTGGCGTGAACCAATAGAGAACCGGTTGCTCACTCACGGTCAAGCCGACATGTTCAGGAGCCAAGAGACTGATCACAGGCACGCTCTGATTCATGCCGCGGGTTCCTCCGCCCCTGCGGAGCCCTGGTGCCGGGGCCCCCTTGCGGGGCGGCTGATAGGCAATGGCTTTCACGGCCTGTGCGTCCTTGGCGTCCGCGACGAGCAGGGGTTTCGCGGAGGATGGTTCCCCCGCGATTCCGGCAAGCGGGGACCCGAGAAGAAGGCCCGTTAGCAAAACAAATGGTGTTTTCGTGCGTCCTATCATGGGAGTCCTCCTGTCTGATCTAAGAGTCCTGCTTCCGGCGATGATCCACGGGCAGAAGTAGTCGTTGAGTTCTGCCCGCTCCATTTTCTATGCAACATACAGACCGATGTACTACATAAACAGGTACGAAAGCGGCGATCCGCAAAATACGAAACATAACCTTCATTTATTGTCCCGATGGAATAGCGAACGGAACATGTCGTGTATCTCGACTCCGAATGTGTCTGTACGGAAAGCGATTCAGTGAGAATCAGTTTAGATTCCAATTCTGCTGATTTCGCCGTTAGTTAGCTTTCCCGGGAACCGCATAATCATATTCATTCGGAAACGTAGGAATGCGCTTGTCGCAGCGATGAATCAATCCCCTCAATCGAGGGGATGTCTATCTGTGGGGATTGTGGCTTCTTCAACATCCTTGTATTGAATAGTCGTGGAAGATCTGCTCCGTGGTCGCCATTGCGTAAACGATAACGGTGTCACCGTTGCACATAGCAGAAAGGTGCTGTCATGGAGCTGACCAAGGCATCCATTATTGTGTTAACGGTCACGGTCTTGTCAGGCTGCGGCGAGCCGATGTTTGAAAACGCGGGTAGCCAGCATAGTTTGCTCGAAGATCGAGAGGCCTGTGCCACGGAGATCAATCAAACTCCAGGTGCCCTTGCTTATCGCGAGGATCCTGCGGCGCATCCTGACTATGTCAACGGGGTATTGGACGAAATGAACCGCTGCATCGAACGCAAAGGTTGGAAACAGGTCAGATCTCAAGAAGAGCAGGAGCAGGTGAATCAGGCAATTAAATCCGAATGGACTCAATCCAGTCAGCCGGCATCGCTTTCAGATTCCAAGGCCACGGAGGCGTTCGTGCGAGGAGTCGAGGAGAAACTTGCGCGGACCTTAAGCGCAGTACCAAGTGCGGCCAGGAAGGACTAAGAGGGCGTTGAAACCAGTTGAGGTTGATGTTCCCCCAGCATCGACCTTGACGTACACCTATTTGCTCCTGGTCTGGTCCCACTCGGTCCTCTTCGCGGCCGGCTTTCTGCCCCTCCTGTGGAGAGCCGGCCACGAATGCTTTGCAGGCTGTTGAAAAAGTCCGCCAGCGTCGTTCTCGCATCGTTCAGACCCTCAACGTACCCCAGAGGGTACGCCTCGGCCCCTCACTCGCTGCGGCCTTGCTGAACGGTCATTTTGAACAGCCTGCGGGAGGGGTGTTGGGGGCGAGGTGTCTTA
>DATGEA010000118.1:0-9051 GCA_035310605.1 Nitrospira sp.
TTTTACGACTACCTCACCGCCGAGGAGTTCCTCTGCTTTTATGGAAAGCTGGCAGGGTTGGATCGGGAAACTACTCGGAAGCGTATTCCTCAATTGCTGGAGCGTGTGAGCTTAACCGAGGCTCGGCAAAAACAGCTGCGCAAGTTTTCGAAGGGGATGCTGCAGCGAATCGGTCTTGCCCAGGCTCTCATCCATGATCCGGAACTCGTCATCCTTGATGAGCCCATGTCGGGTCTTGATCCCATCGGCCGTAAGGAAGTTCGAGACCTCATTCTAAGCCTTCGTGATCAAGGCAAGACCGTGTTCTTCAGTACGCATATTATTTCTGATGTGGAGATGATTTGTGACAGAGTGGGCATTTTGGCGAAAGGAAGGATCCTGTCGTTAGGGCGCATAGAGGATCTCGTCAACGAGCATGTAGCGCAGACTGTTGAGGTTGTGTGCGATGGAGTGGTTGGAGATGATCTCCCAGATATCAAGAGGCTGGCAACGAGAATCCTGCAGAGAGGGGACCGGTGCCTGATGATACTCCCTGGCCAGCACCACCTGGAGCAGGTGCTCGCAGTCCTTCGTCTCGCGGGAGGCAAACTTGTCTCGGTGATTCCTCATAAAGATTCGCTTGAGGAAATCTTTCTTGAGCAGACGAATCGAAAGGTGTGAGATGCAGAGTGTCCTGGTGGTGGCCGGCAATACGTTTCGAGAAACGATTCGGGACAAGATCCTTTACAACCTCGTGCTGTTCGCGTTTCTTCTCATTCTCGCATCAGTTCTTCTCGGAACCCTCACGATCGGGGAGCAGGCTCGCATTGTCAATGATTTGGGGCTGGCTGCCATTAATATGGTTGCAGTCGTGATCGCCATCTTCGTCGGGATTGGACTTGTAACCAAGGAGATCGAGCGGCGTACCATTTATACGATTCTCTCGAGGCCGGTTACGAGAGTGCAATTTATTTTGGGGAAGTATATTGGCCTGGGATTCATTGTGGTGGTCAACGTGGCCATCATGTTTGGCATGTTCTTACTCACGGTGTGGTTCAGTGGAAACACTATCTATGGTTCGCTGTTCCAGGCGGTGCAAATGATGCTCGTCGAAACGTGGCTGGTGATGGCGATCGCGCTCTTCTTCTCGACGTTCAGCACATCAATTCTTAGCGCGACGATGACGATCGGCCTCTACATCATTGGACATCTCACCAGCGATCTCAAGGACATTGCCGAGAGGAGTGACAACCCGCTGACCGAAACTGTGATGGCCGCATTGTACTATGTGTGCCCCAATCTAGAGGCACTGAACATCAAGGGACAGGCGGCCAGTGGCATTCTGGTGGAGTTGGGGTATCAGGCTACGGCGACCGCATACGGGTTGCTCTATGCCGGAATATTGCTGGCAAGCGCCTGTTTAATCTTCCAGCGGCGTGACTTCTGAACCGTCCTTCCCAGACAGGAACAACCTAGGATGAAAGCCCTGGCGGTACTCCCTCCAGACCGATGGATGGAGATCAATCTTCTGGACACTCTTCGCCAACATTATTGCGACGAGCTGCATGTCTTCACCTATCCTGGTGGCATGGGGCAGTTGGGGTCAAAATCATGGAGGGTCCAGCGAGACGAGTTGAACCATTGTCTCGTGACGTTGGCGCGCGCCCTCAAGTCGTCGGGGAGGCTCGATTTCATCTTCTGTGTTGTCTATGACGACTTTCTTCTTGTTGAGACGGCCAAACGGCTACGGGAACTCGGCGTGCCGATGGTCAACTACCATGTGGACATGGCTTTTCAGTGGTATCGAGTCATTCGAACTGCTCCGTACTTTGATGTGTTAGCGGTTGCTCAGCTGACCAATGCAGAATATCTGCAGCCGTACAATGCGAATATAGAATGGATGCCGATGGCGGCAAATCCGAAGTTCTACTTCCGCAGGGTCGTTCCAGCGTCACATTACGAATACGGGGTGTCATTTGTGGGGAGTTTCAACCCCTTTCGCCGGGCTTTACTTGCGGAATGCGTAAGCAAAGGGGTTCAGCCGGTTGTGTTCGGGCGTGGATGGAGTTCGGAGAGCCCGAGCCCCTATCGTTTCACATGGGATCCCTATAAGGTGGTACACGACCTCCGATACTATGCACGTGCGCGCTGGAAGGCTGAGGGGAGTGAGAGTCTGTTGGGCCCATTGCGACGAAAATATGCCAGACGATTTTCCTTCCAAGAACTAAAGGGCGCTGATTTCCGAGGTCCGTGTGACGATGCATCCCTGCCCGCAATCTTCAATCAAAGTCAGGTTAATCTGGGCTTTTCAGACACAGGATGGCATAGTGAGGCGAGCGTACGTCAATCCAGAAATCTCCAGTGCCGCCTTCGGGATTTTGAGGTGCCGATGGCAGGGGGATTCTACCTCGTGCAGGAAGCCCCTGACCATGCTCAGTACTATAAGATTGGCGAAGAAATTGTGGCGTGGTCTGAACCAGGGGACTTTCTTGATAAGGTTCAATTCTATTCTCGTAACGAATCGTCGGCTGCACGAATTCGTGGAGCGGGGCAACGGCGTGTTTTGGAAGAGCACACGTGGAACCACCGCTTTGACCGCTTGTTTTCGCGACTTCGTTCCCAACGGGTAATGCGTTGAAATAAAACAAAATGCTCCTTTCTTTCAGATGATGGCATAGCGTGGAAGCTTACGTGATAGATACGCGAATAGCGAAGAATGTTGTGCGACGAATTAGGCCCGCCCATGGACTGGTGCCTTTGAACCTGAAGGATCTGTGGGAATATCGAGAGTTACTATATTTCCTCGTCTGGCGAGATATCACAGTTCGGTATAAGCAGTCGACCCTCGGAATGGCGTGGGCTTTCATCCAGCCCCTTCTGACCATGATTGTGTTCACCGTTCTCTTTGGATGGCTTGTGAAAGTACCTTCGGATGGAATGCCCTACCCGGTATTTGCCTACGCTGCACTCCTGCCTTGGCAGTTGTTCTCATCAGCGGTGACTTTATCCAGCAACAGTCTGGCTGCCAATCAGCACTTAATTTCGAAGGTGTCATTTCCGAGGATCATTATTCCAGTCTCTGCTGTCGCGGTGAGCCTGCTCGATTTCGTAGTTGGATCAGTCGCTCTGGTCGGGATGCTGGCTTTGTATAAGGTTGCTTTAACGGTTGCCGTGTTTGTCCTGCCGGTTCTTGCACTAGTCGCTCTGACCGCGGCACTGGGTCTTGGATTGTGGGTTTCAGCTCTAAGCGTACGATTTCGTGATGTCCGACATGCGCTCCCTTTCTTGATTCAAGTGGGGATGTTTGCGACCCCGGTTGTGTATTCCGCTAGCCTGGTGGCAGAGTCATGGCGCATGCTGTATGCCCTGAATCCCATGGTGGGGGTCGTTGAAGGCTTTCGGTGGGCCTTGTTAGGGAGTGGTACGGCCTCGGGGACCATGCTCTGCCTGTCAGTCGTACTTGCAGCAGCGTTGCTAATATCTGGGCTGAGTTTTTTCCGCCAGGCAGAGCGAACGTTTGCGGACATGATCTGAACATGACTGACATTGTGATTCGAGTCGAAGGATTGGGTAAACGGTATCAACTCCGAGGATCCGAGCCTCGGAGCAACGAGCATTGTGAACGATCGCCCCGAGGTTGGCGTGGTCTGTGGAGGCGGTTCCAAGGGCAGTATAGGCGTGGGACTGATGATCAGCGGTCAGACATATTTTGGGCCATTAAGGACATTTCCTTTAGCGTAGAGCGCGGCGAGGTATTGGGGGTTATTGGTGAAAACGGATCCGGAAAGAGCACTTTGCTCAAAATACTGTCTGGGATTACCGATCCGACCACGGGAACGGCTGACATCACTGGGCGCATGGGGTCTCTTCTTGAAGTAGGAACCGGGTTTCATCCTGAGTTGACCGGACGAGAGAACACGTATCTGAACGGCGCGATTCTTGGGATAAAGAACGCGGAAATTAGGAGACGGTTTGATGAGATTGTTGCGTTCGCAGAGGTGGAGAAATTCATCGATACGCCGGTGAAGTTTTACTCAAGCGGGATGTATGTGCGTTTGGCGTTTGCCGTTGCCGCCCATCTTGAACCAGAGATCCTCTTGCTCGACGAAGTGCTGGCGGTGGGGGATGCGGCATTTCAACGCAAGTGTCTAGGGAAAATGGGAGCTGTCGCACAGGCTGGACGAACTGTCTTATTCGTCAGTCATAATCTGGCGGCGGTGCGGAACCTGTGCGGCCGAACGCTCTTGCTGGAATCGGGCGCGCTTGAAAAGATCGGCCCGACGGAGGAGGTCATCAGCCATTACTTGTCAAAAACGGCCGTTGAGTTAACGTCTTCTGTTGCGTTGCCAGCCTGTTCCCCCGATGACCCCGGGAGGGGATGCAAGTTGCACTTCTTCAACGTAGAACGACTGCCCCAAGCACAATTTCGCCTGGGGGAGCCGTGGCGAATTGTTGTGGAGTTCGAACTATATCGCTCGGTCCCCCATGTCATTGCAGCCGTAGGCCTGATATCGCTCGAGTCGGTTCCTTTGATCACCTATTGGTCCAAGCCCAAAGATCTGAGACCTGGCCGGTATTGTGTAGAGTTTGAGTGTGAGTTGCCGTTGGCAGCGTGCGAGATCCAGTTTGCGGTCGGCCTATCGAGCTACGAGCGCCCTTTCTACTATGTGCAGGGGATCGGGCATGTTTCAATCAGTCCCGTGGCAGTTCGAGAGCAACCTTTCCGCACATCGGGGAGCGGGATGCTCATGAGCCTCCGGCAGAGCGAGATTCACCCGGTCGTGGCGGAAGAACGCGCGGCATCCTAAGGCAGAACTCTTCCTGCACAGGCCTCCAGCATAGCGAACCTTATTTCAGCGGGATCAGTTATCGCCTTTGGTGCAGGTAAATCCCAATGGAGTTGTTCTGGCCGGCTGACTGAAAGACAGCGTGCGTCGAAACGAGGAACGACAAAGAGGAGATTTCAGGATGAGTCTGAGTTACCTAATGCAAAAAGTAACCTCCTTCATGAAAAAGCCGGTGAGCGCGGCCCCTCCGAGCCCCGGTGACATGACAAGGGCGTTCCATGGTGACCGCTGTTACCAGCAATTGGTTCTCTCTATCTGTGCACACTTTCCCGTTACATCGTTCGTCGAGACGGGGACGTATTTGGGCGATACGACAGAATATATGGCGAACAGGATCGCCCCTCCGATTTTTACCAGCGAAGTCAACGAACGATTTTATCAATTCGCTGCGGAACGGTTGAAACGCTATGGGAACGTCAGAGCCTCCTTGGCGAGTTCTGAACAGATGGTGAGGGGGGCAATTGAGCAGAACCTGCTGGGACCATTGCCTTTTTTCTATCTGGATGCACACTGGTACGATTATTGGCCACTATTGGACGAAATTGAATTGATAGCCTCGCGAGTCCCGCGGTGCATTGTTGTCATTGATGATTTTGAAGTTCCGGGATGTTCTGAGTATGCATTCTGCGAAGGGGGCGGAGGCTCACCTGAATTCAGTGGTCGTACAACGGTTGACAAGCGCGTCTGCAGTATTGATCTGATTCAGGACAAACTAGGCCCTCCTGTTCGCTATCAACTGCTCTACCCTCGCTATTCTCGTGAAGAAGCATTCGACAAATCGGACGACGGGGCACTGATCGGGTATGTTGCCTTGTTCAAAAATCTCGGGTCGGAGTTCAAGTCATTGACGGAGCAACCGTTCATTCATAGACACTTTACAAGGGCCCAGCTGGGTTGATGCTTGAAAGTTGCACGCGGCGGTACTCCCTTCAAGCCGTTGTTTCAGCGACGGCATCGTCGAGAATTTACAATGGTCCTATTGGGATCTCCAGACTGTGCGAGCTGAACTGAACGTGCGCGATGAACTACTGTAAGGCATGTCAAACCGACCTGGAAGGTCCCGTAGTCGGAACGTACTGTGTGTGTTCTGCCTGCCGTAGTGCGAACTACATTTCCGATCAAAGTGCCGCAGCGGACAATAACAGTTATTTCGACTCAATCTACTCCGCATCGCGTCGAATGATAATTGAAAGGCGGCGGGAGGACTTTATTAAGTATGAGCAGATCCATTCGCGGTTTCATCGAGAGGATGCGAAGCGCTACCAAGACATTCTGCATCGGTTCTCCCAGAGCATCTGTGCCGCAGGACAATCGGTGGAGGTTGGTTTTGGGTATGGTCATGAACTCATTCAGTTTCTCAAGAAAGGCGCAAATATATTCGGCGTGGATTTGAGCGTGGAAGCGGTGTCTCAGTTCCGATCATTGCATCCAGAGTATGCCAAAAGGGTGTCCGGGGTATCCGACTGGAATTCAGAAGCGGATGTCCTATATTCCAATGCGGTCTTTGAGCACCTTGACGAACCGGGAGAGTTCTTGCGGAAAGCGTTTATCACGTTGAAGCCTGACGGGAAACTCCTGATGCGGCTGCCTCTCATTGCTTGCGAGAATTATGCAACGAGTCAAATCCGGTTCGATATCAACTTCTGGAAGCCTTGCCACCGGGTTCTGTACACACTGAAGGGACTCAAGACGCTGTTTGAATCCCATGGATTCAGGATCGTCGATTCAGCCGGATATGCTTATTACGGCTACAAGGTTATGAGCGCCATGCTGCGGCACGGGTACCGGGATATTGAGATCGTCCGAGACCCCTGGAAGCCGATAAAGCACCTGGAATCAGAATGGATGTACACGATGATTCTTCTGCACGGTCTCGTGAAGAGAACCATCTGCGCGGAGTTCGCTCTCATCGCGACCAAGGCAGATTATGCGCCGAGCTAGAGCGGTGGAACGAGGCGACCATGAATGGCCGGGGCTGGGTCCAAGATGGACGGGGATAGGGGCGAAGGGATGTACCACATGTAGTGCGCATGCGATCCGCATGTGCGGTCTCCCCGATGTGCGGGACACTTGTTCGCGTGCTCCTGAAGCAGAGATTGAACGATGCTAGGTAGCAAGGCTCCATTAGTCAGTGTGCTCCTCCCCGTGTATAACGGCGCCGCATATGTCGCCGACGGAATTAAGAGCATCCTCGCGCAATCATATGAACACTTCGAGCTGATCATCATCGATGACGGATCCAGGGATGACTCTGCGAAGATCGTGGAACAATTTACCGATGCGAGAATTCATGCCTATCGCCAAGCGAACTTGGGTTTGGCGGCGACGCTCAACCGTGGCATCCAGTTGGCGAGGGGTAAGTATCTGGCTCGACAGGATCAGGATGATCTCTCTTTGCCGTCGAGATTTCAGAGGCAGGTGGAGTTTCTGGAGACCCACGAAGAATGCGGCATGGTTGGCACGTGGGCGGAAATTCGTTCGACGGACAAGACGGCGCCGAAACTGCACAGCCATCCATCTGACAGTCTTGCCCTGAAATTTGATCTATTGTTCGATAACCCGTTCGTCCATAGTTCCATGATGATCCGTAAAACGGTGTTTGAGCGGGTGGGAGTCTATTCGACAGATAAGGCCAGACAACCGCCGGAAGATTATGAGTTGTGGTCCCGGGTGGCACGGGACTTTGAAGTTGCCAACATACCCGAGGTTCTCCACATCTATCGAGATGTGCCGTCCAGCATGTCCAAGGGTACCGTCAATCCATTTCTGGAACACGTCATCCAGATTAGCGTGGAGAATTTCTCTTTGCTCACGGGAAGAGAGAAAGATGATCCCGTAATCAATAACCTCGTGGCGCTGTCCCATGCGGCCTATCATAAGGTGAGCGGACGGCCGAACCTTCCGGATTTGACGTTAGCGTTGTCGCAAGCCGCTGAAGAGTTGTGTCGGAAGTGTAACAGCCCGCCATCTGCGCTCTGTGCAAAAGTCCAGTGGCGTAGGGACAATCTGAAGCATCACTTTCTGCAATGGAAGAAACAGGCTGGAATGATCCGCAAATTCAAGGAATTTGTTAGGGGAATCAGTCGCGGGGTCGTACGATAGGAAGGAATGAGTCCCCGCGCATGATCTGACTAACATGAAACATTGCTGTGTCATAGGTGGGGCCGGGTTTCTAGGAAGCCATGTCGTTGAGGCTCTGGCCCTGCGTCAGCGGCGCGTGACGGTGGTGGGGAGAATGCCGGTTCCGGCGCGTCCGCTGCCTCGTGGCGTACGCTACATTCCTGGAGACTATGGAGAGAAAGCCTTCCTGCTGGAAACACTGAAAGGTGTGGATGAAATAATCAACCTCTCGTATTCAACCGTTCCCAGCACCAGCTTTGATGATCCTGTCCGGGACATACTCGCCAACTTGCCTGCGGCGGTCAACCTGTTTGAGGTAGCCAGCGCTCTGGGCGTTGAACGAGTGGTCATCGTTTCATCCGGCGGAACAGTCTATGGCCAAGCGGAACGATTGCCGATCGTGGAGGAGCATCCTACCAATCCGATATCCCCTTACGGTGTGACCAAACTTGCGATCGAAAAGTATGGACATATGTTTATGAAGTTGGAAGGTCTGCCGGTTGTGACCGTGCGGCCTTCGAACGCATACGGAGAGCGGCAAAGGCCTTTTGCGGGACAAGGGTTCGTTGCCACCGCGATGGCATCGATCCTGAGAGATCAGGAGATTGTCTTGTATGGCGATTCGGGAACGGTTCGCGATTATGTCCACGCGACGGATGTGGCGACGGGTATCGTCGCAGCCCTGGAGTCAGGCAAGCCTGGGGTGAAGTACAACATCGGCAGTGGTGAAGGTAGAAGCAACAGAGACGTGTTGGATGCCATCTACCCACTTGCTCAAGCCGCCGGACTTAAGCCGCGCATCACAACCCGCCCTGCTCGGCAATTTGATGTCGAGGCCAATGTTCTGGATTGCGGCAAATTAAGGCACGATACAGGCTGGGAAACGAAGATGCCCTTCCGTGTAGGCGTGGAACGAACCTGGCGGTGGTTCATGAATGCGTGGCAACAGGAACAAATGCCAAAAGCCTGTTAGAGGTCTCGCTGGAGTCGCATGCGTATTCTACTCGGCTGTGAGTTTTATTCGCCAAGCGTCGGCGGCGTGCAGGAGGTCATGAGGCAACTGGCCGAGAGATTGGTCTTGCAGGGGCATGATGTGACGGTGGCG
>DATGEA010000119.1:0-1893 GCA_035310605.1 Nitrospira sp.
TTCATGCTGGGTGGAGTCCTCTTCAGCCTGGCACTGTTTGTATTTTGGAAAGCCGCAAAGAGCTCAAAGGAGATTTAGAGGGGTTTGAGCACCGTTCGCCAAATTGTGAGTTCGCGTATGAAAGAAATGCCGCAGATAGACGACAGGAGGAAATGCCAGCGATACAGGATATCTGTCCCACTCCTGATCGTCTCGGAAGGGCACGAGATTTCTGCCTACAGCAGTAACTTGAGCAATTGCGGCGTCTATTGCAGGCTGCCGTCGACCGACAGTGCATTGATTGGACACGAGTTTGAATTAATGATCATACTGCCCCCTGAGATCACCCACTCAGGAGACTGCCGAATCAGATGTCATGGGCAACTGGTCCGCAAAGATCCGATAAAAGATCATCTGGATGAGACAGGAATCGCCGCCATGATTGTGAACTGCTCGGTCCTTTCAGCCCAGGCTCCGGTCGGAGCGTGACGTCGAATCACACTCCGGCACGAGTCAGTCGTCTGCAAGAGGAAACCAAACCTAGGAACTGTATTTCCGCACCCACTCCACAATTGACCGTACCGCGATGCCGCTCGGCCCCTTGGCCATAGACGGCTTTGTTTCTTCTGCCCAAGCCACGCCAGCAATATCGAGGTGAATCCATGGCGTGTCTTCGGCAAAGGTATGCAGGAACTCCGCAGCAGTGATAGCACCGCCCCAACGACCACCGGTGTTCTTAATGTCGCCGATCTCGCTCCGGATCATTTCCACGTATTCGTCACCAAGCGGCATTCGCCAGAACTTCTCGCCTGAGACCTCGAGCGCAGAGGCAAACTTGCAGTAGGTGTCATCGTCGTTTGAGAACACGCCTGCGTTCACCATGCCCAGCGCAACAACGCAGGCGCCGGTCAACGTGGCCGCGTCGAGCAGGTGCGTTGCGCCAAGCTGCTTTGCATATGCGAGCCCATCGGCCAGAACGAGCCTGCCTTCGGCGTCGGTGTTGATGATTTCGATCGTCTTGCCCGACATGGCGGTCTGCACATCACCCGGCTTCTGCGCTTTGCCGTCGGGCATATTTTCGGCCGCGCAAACAATGCCGATGACGCGAACCTTCGGCTTGAGCAGCGCAATTGCGCGCATGGCGCCGATCATGGCGGCACCACCCGCCATGTCGTACTTCATCTTCTCCATGTTGTCTGAGGGCTTGATGGAAATGCCGCCGGTGTCGAACGTAATTCCCTTGCCCACAAGGCCGACCACCGGACCTTCCGTCACTCCTTCCGGCTCGTAGCGCATTACGATCAAAGCCGGCGGCTCAGCCGAGCCCTGCGACACGCTCCAGAACGCACCCATCTTCAGCTCGTGCAGCTTCTCGGTCGAGTAGACTTCGCAGCCGATTCCCACCTCATTCGCCATGGCTACTGCGCGCTGCCCCAGAACGGTCGGGGTAAGCTTGTTACCGGGCTCGTTGACGAGCGAGCGGGTCAGGTTCTGGCTCTCGCCCACGATCACGCCTTCGGCAAAGGCTGCTTCAAGCGCATTAGCGTCAGCATTAGCTGGTCCCGCCACCGTGAAGGACTGGATGCTCTGGTCTTTGCGGTCGCTCTTGTAGGTATCGGGGTCGAAGTCACCGACGAAAGCACCCTCGACCGCGGCACGCGCACAGGCCGCACCCGCCAGCGTTTCGGCCTCGGGCAGCACAAATGCCAGTTCGCGAATTCCGCGCGGCTTGGCGAAGCGCACAGCCGTCCCGGCGGCGTTCCGCACGCTGTGAGCGGTGGTCTTGGCCAGTTTGCCCACACCAACCAGCAGCAGACGCCGGGCAGTCAATCCTCCCGGAGAATGCAGCAAGAGAGTCTCGTTAGCCCCGCCCTTGTACTCGCCGCTGGCCAGCACGGCTTCCGCAGCGGCATT
>DATGEA010000120.1:0-5813 GCA_035310605.1 Nitrospira sp.
TTCTTTGGGCAATCGTCCTTTGGCGATCAAGACATCCAGGGCATCGCGCACGCCTTGGGCGCCGGCAGGCGCCGATCCCATGGTGGTATAGAACCACGAGCCCTTGAACGGCGTGAAGGGATAGGCCGCCAGCATCGTAAAGCAACCGGCAGCATTCACGTAGACCACGTCGTCGCCCAACACCTTCGCTGCCAGCCGCAACGATTCCAGCCCTCCACATCCCGCACAGAGAGCCGTTCCAGGAAGCACGTGCTCTTCACGGGGAATCTGCTTGATCTTCTTGAATGTCTCGCGTTGCCAAGTCATACCGGAACCTCTTAGCTATTAGCCATCAGCTATCAGCTCGCGATCCGGCTGCAAGAACCTGAAGCTGCACCATCTCGCGATGGTCGGCTTCTGTGTACAACAGGACCGGTCCGATTCCTTTCCCACGGACCCCCGCTTCTGCCGTCTGCTCGAAGATCGCTCGAAATTCATCTTCCGAGAGATTCTTCCCTCCCAAGCCTCCGATGAAGGAACAGAGTGCGCGCGGCCGCAATGCCTCGTGATAGAGACATGCCGCAATCTCCTGAAAGAGAATGCCGCCCTGCCCGGGAGACAGATTCTGATCCAGGACTGCCACAGCCCTGCGGCCTTGCAGCGCGTGACGGATGGCGTCCGCCGGCCAGGGGCGGATCATGCGCAACCGCAGCAATCCCACTCGTCGGCCCTCTGCCCGAGCTGCGTCGACGGCAGCCTTGCCTTTACTGGCATAAGCATTGGTCATGATCAGCACATCTTCTGCATCGTCGAGCCGATAGCCCTCAACCACATCGTACCGCCGACCGAACAGCTGCTCGAATGCCGCGGCTGCTTCCCGATGCACGTCCAAGGCGTTCATGGCAGCCAGATGCATTTGATGGCGGAAATACGAGTACGGCGTCCCGCCGAGGACCGCCACGCCGAGCGCGTGCGGGGCAGAGGCTTTGAAGCCCAAGTGAGCGGGGCGAAACGGTGGCAGGAACAGCTTGACCTGCTCCGGATCCGGCATGATCACCGGCTCGCGGGTGAACGAAAGATAGAAGCCGTCCAAATTGACGATGACCGGCAACATGACCCGTTCATCCTCCGCGATCCGATAGGCCATGAGAATTGAATCCAGCACTTCCTGGCAAGTTTCGGTGTGGATCTGAAGAAAACCGCAGTCCCGCGCGGCAAGCACATCATTGTGATCCGGCTCGAGCGTGATCGGCGCTGCCAGCGCCCGGGAGACGTTGACGAGCACGAGCGGCGCTCGCCAGCCGGAGACCGAATAGAGCACTTCGATGGCATATAACAATCCCTGACTGGATGTCGCGGTGAAGACTCGGGCCCCCGTGGCCGCGGCAGCTCCGGCGGACGTCATCATGGAATGCTCGGAATCCATCGTCACAAACCGGGCCGCCATCGCGCCGTTCTCGCACCACTTGGCCAGCGCCTCCACGATTTCCGTCTGCGGCGTGATAGGAAAGGCCGGCACATAATCCACATCGGCCAGCCGCGCGCCCCAGGCCGCCGCGAGATTGCCGGTCATCATTTCGCCTTCCATGCCACCGCTCCTTCCTTTTCCCGCTCGGCCACCAATGCCTCGGTCGGGCATTCATGAACGCAGATCTGGCACCCCTTGCAATGGGCGTAGTCAATCACAGGCCTGTCGTGCTTCGTCATCGAAATCACCCCATCGGGGCAATAAGCGAAACAGAGCCAGCAGCCGTTGCACTTGTCGGGCACCAGCACCGGCCGGAAGGTACGCCAGCCGCCGGTTTCACGCAGAATCGAATTCCCTGCCGCGCTGATCCTGGCGGTTCCTCTAGTCGGAGATTCGTATATCGGGGTTTGAAGCTGCACCGATTCGGCAGGCGGGCGGGGGCTCGTCTCCAGAGCCACTGCCTGAACCGTGTCATAACACTGGAGCGCCACCGCTTGATTGCGTTCAATCACCGATGCAGCAAGGCCCAGATCGGTCAACTCTCGCGCAATTGCCTCGCGGATCGATTCCCGGCGGAGTCCGACCAATCGTCCCGCCACGGAACCCAACAAGGCGCTGATCGCGCTTCGTTTGCCAAAATGCTGCAGCGCCATCTCATTCAGATCAAGGATCGTCAGCCGGCCCGAAAGAGACGTTTGAGTGTGTATTTGTTCGGCACTGAGCGATGAATTGACGAAGACTGCCGTTCGTTCATCGACACCTTCCGTCACACGGGCGGATGGATCGGGAATGAGCGACGCGTCGGCGATCACGACAAGATCGGGACGGGCGATCAGACCCCGCTCCCGGATCGGCTCCCTGGCAATCCTCGTAAAGGCCGCCACCGGCGCGCCGCGACGCTCGGCCCCGTAGATCGGCGAATCCTGCGCTTGATAACCTTCGAGAAACGCCGCCGTCCCTACGATCCGGCTTGCGGTCTTGGCACCCTGCCCGCCCCGGCCATGGAAGCGAATGGATAGCACGCGATATCCTCAGCTACAACATTTCTCCATCTTGTCTTTCATGGCTTCTTTGCCGGCCTTCACCGCCGCTTCGACATCGGCGCGTTTTTCCGTCACGAAGTGCTTGCCCCGTTCGATGACCTCATCGAGAGCCGCTCGCGCTTCCTTGGCTTTCTCGATTACCTCTTCCTCTGCTTTTCTGGCGTACCCTCTCAATTCGCGGCGGGTCTCTTCACCGGACTTGGGGGCAAGCAGAATCCCCGCAATCGCTCCTGCGACCGCTCCCCCGAGAAAGGCGAAAAAGACGGCTTGTCCTGAGCACCTGACGTTCTGATTCTCCATGGCCGATCCTCCTTGATTGAGATGATTTCGATAACTCTTGAAAAGCGAGGTCCGTGCCACAAAGACGGAGCGGATGGATGTTCAATTACTGTGATTTGACAGGCTCTTACGAAGGCGTCGCAAGATGAGAGTCACTCCGCTGGGGCATTCCAGGTCTCAAGAGATAAGAGGGCTGATGCAAAAGGCAACAGTGAACAGATCGTCGTTCGAACTGACTGGATCACGGGGTGACATCACGACTGCCGCAGCACGCCTCGCTCCCTGACCCCATACCGCCCGATCCACGAGGAGCCATATGGCCCATTCCGCCCCTTGGACCCATCATGCCCGGCCCATGCTCTCCTGCAAAGTTCCTTACATACTGGATGACGGCCCAGATCTCTTCGTCGGACAGCAGGTCGCCGAATCCGATCATGGAGGTGCCGGGTGATCCGTGCTTGATGACCCAGAAAATCTCGCCCTCAGTACGGTGTCGCCAGAATCCATGGTGGTGAAAATTGCGCGGGGAAGGATCGAGGGCGGCTGCAGCAGGACCATCCCCCATTCCTTCATTGCCATGGCAGTTGAAACAGGTGCCTTTGCCCTGATAGAGCGCCTTCCCTTTTTCCACCATCTCGGGCGAGTCCGGCAGCGGGCTCGTCAGCGCACGGGCTTCCGCCAGCTTGTCGGCCGGCACCCGCGGCTGCATCATGTGGCGTTCTGCCGCTCCGGACAATGACACCCCTCCTGCAACCAGAAGGCAGCACAGAATGAGCACAATTGTATTAGACGCACGCATTAGAGGCTCTCTCCCTCGTTAGAATGCAACGCTCTTTTCACGCTCGGCCACTGCTTTGATGTAATCCGGCATGCCTTTTATCGATGCGCCGGCAACCAAGTCTGAACCGGCGATCTGTCTGGCCACGGCGCAGGCGCCGCAGACCCAAATCTGCACACCGGCCGCCTGCACGGCAGCCAGCAGGTCTTTCAACGGAGTCAAATTGACGCCGTGGATATGATCGGCTGTGCCTTTGCGACCGAGCGTGACCGCTTCGTTCCAGAGCCAGAGCACGACATCATGCCCCTGCTCTTTCGCAACCTTCGCCGCCATGAACGGCAACGTCGCCATCGTGGGATCGTCCGTGCCCCGACTGCCGGAAATGATGAATGTCGCCATTGATTGACTCCTTGGACAGGCAATCAGTTGTCAGCTCTCAGCCATCAGCTTGCTGCTGACGGCTGAGAGCCGACCGCCTATTTCGCTAAAGACCGAATGTAGTGTATCAACTGCCAGACCTGGTCGTCAGGCAATCCGGCGAACGACATCATGCCGGTTCCCGGCGAACCGTTCTTAATGATCCAGAACAGCTGGCCATCGGGAATATTTTTCATCATCGCGCCACAGGTGAAGTTTCTCGGTGGCGGGATCAAGGCTGCACCCATGAACCCCCTCCCGTCACCCTGTTCTCCATGGCACATCGCACAGGCAACCGGCTGCGCCGTTTTAAGGAACAGGGTCTTCCCTGCCTGAACTGTGCCGGCGGATGCAGGGAGAGGATTTGTCTTGGCCAAGAAATCGTCCGGCGCCTTTGCCGTTTTGCGCGGTTGCACACAGGCATCGCCCTGGCCGCCGCTCGGAGCAGCCGCTTCGGGTGCGCCCTTAAAGGTCGCTTTCAAGTAGGCGATCACGTCGGCCACACCCTGCTGACCGATCGTCAGGTTCCAATAGGGCATGTTCGGCGACTTGCCCATCGCCGCCCCGCCGTGATTGACCACATTGTAGAGATACTCAATCGGCAGCTTCTCGAACGGAATATTGGCATGAATCGCCGGCTTCGGCTCCAACCCGGATGCGGCGGGGCCATCGCCCTTGCCCGTGAACCCGTGGCACTGGGCGCAATATTCCTTGTACAGCCCCTTGCCGCGATCGAGGCTCGCGTTGGCAAACTCCTGACTCGTCCAGGGCTCGTAGTACTTGAAGTCCTTGACGCCCTGCGCGGCAAGGTATCCGATCACCGCCCGCAATTGCGGATCGGTCGCGTCGGCGAGAAATTCCCCCGTATGGACGATGAAGTCCTGCGGATTCTGTCCGAATCGGTACAGCCAGTCCATATTGTAGCGCTGACCGGCATTCTGGAGCGCCGTGCTCTGCGGCCCGCCGATGAGCTTGCCGTTTTCTTCGATCGTATGGCAGCCGAGGCAGGCATGCGCCTTATAGGCCATGCCGCCGAAGGTCACCTCGAACTTGCTCACCTTCGAGACGTCGAATGCGCCGACCTTCACGCGCGGATCTTTATTGTTTTTCTCGAAGTAGTCGGCGATGGCTTCCGCTTCCGAATCCTTCACGACGGGATGCTTGACCGGTCCCTCGCTGAGATCCCACCGATAACCTTTCGCATAAAGGGGCGCTTCTTTTCCCGTCAGCCAACGGATCAACCAGGGACGCTGGTACTTGCTGCCGGCCCAGATGAGATCGGGCGCACGCAGATTGAACCGGGAGTCGGCTTGCCCTTCCAGGCGATGACATTGGACACAGGCCTGCTGAATCAATTCCTTGGCCCGATGCTGATCGCTTCCCAACAACAGACGCGGGCTGGACATCAGTCCGACCAACGTCAACAGCGCGCCTCCAATGACGAGGCCTTTCTTCACCTTCATATCGCGACTCCTTTCACCTCTTGGAATTGCATCCCGCCCCTATCTGGTCAACAACCAGGCATGCACATCGGCAATGTCCTGCTGGCTCAATACCGAACCCCAGGCCGGCATCGGCCCTCGCCCGTGCAGCACCGTTTCCCAGAACAGGTCCTCGTGTTTCAGAATGGGGTTCTTCGCCAGCTTCGGGCCCATCCCGCCCATGGCTCCCGTCCCATGACAGGCCTGACAGTTGTGAGCAAAGATGTCCGACCCCCTCTTCGCCACGCCGACGACCGGACCACCGTCCGGCTGTTCCTGTGTCAGTGGTTCCGCCTTCCCGGCTTCGAGGTCGAGCGGAGGCAAGCGGTCCGGTGCGGCAGGGTGATACCGTGCGGATAGATAGCGCA
>DATGEA010000121.1:0-8053 GCA_035310605.1 Nitrospira sp.
CAGATAAACGCTAGCATGGCAAACCCCACCATTAGAATAAACCCGGCGCGTACATCATGGAGCATGACGTGATTCATGAACGGCCTCCTCTTGGTAGACTCTGCAACTATCCGCTCTGCCAACCGCAGGAACAAATCCACGGGGCCATAGGATCGTGCTTCGTCAGCCAGCGCCCGCAGCAGGGGCAGTGCCTTGTCCAAGCCTGCCTCGCGCCATGGTCTGTGAGCCTCCAATCAGGAGATCTCACGATGGAATGCTTATAGAATACCACTCCCCCGGCCCTCCCGTCTCCTAGCCCTTTTAATCCAATCTACTGTCTGGAACACCGAAAATCTATGCAGCTTTTGGTGGGGGAATTAGGAAGCAGGAATCCGTTAGACGCGAGATTCCAGTCTGTTAAGTCATTGATGGAACAAGGATTGTGACTTAGCCTGTGTGCTCGGCACAAGGTGAATCCGCGACCTGCAAGTCCGAATGCTGATTGATATTGATTAGGTAGAATTTCGCGATCTCTGTTTTACGTCTGATTGTCCGCTCTCGAATCCGCAAAGCGTTCTGAAGTTTTCCCCCAGATGATTAAGCAATATTCCATAAATTATAGAAAGATTCCGATCAGTCACGACGAGCGACACACGACCTGTTGTATCGCATCAAGAGCGGACGCCTCATTTCGGAAGCTGGCCGAAAAACTTGCCGACAAAAAAGTGTTCGAGACCATCCGGCAGACGGTGATCAGCCTGGGCGGCTGGGAGCGATCTCCCTATTTCGCTAACCGGCGCAGGATATGACGGATGCATGTCGATTCCTGTGTGGCGTTCCTTTCCGTACTGCTAAGAACCAGAAAAGGAAGCGCCTGCATGTGCTTTGTCTGGAACTTAAGCAACTGCGGTATCAGTTAGAGTGGGTCATGGATGGCACTGGCCAGTACGAGGGCGTGATCAAGCAACTCAAACAAGCGCAACGCTGCCCGGGCGGTCCCTTTTTTGTGCTTGGTTCCCCGCTTTATCGCACAGTTTCAGGAAGTTAGGAGCGTTCTAACCATTCAAGATATTTCTAGGCTTTCTGGTCTTTTTACATCGCTTCAAGCACAAGATAAGTACAATGCCAGTAAAAAAGGGCGATCACTACCCATGGCCCAGTCGCTCGACATGACCGCCGAATTTGTACCGCATTGCGGAGAGCACCTTCTCGGCAAAGGTATGATCTTGGCGCGAACGAAATCGGTTGTAGACAGCTGCGGACAAAACCCCAGCCTGAACTCCCTCTTCTACCGCCGCCATTATCGTCCAACGTCCTTCTCCGGAATCCTGTACGGAACCGGTGAAATCGGACAAGTCAGGATTCTCCGCCAGTGCGGCGGCGGTCAAATCAAGTAGCCAGGATCCCACCACGCTTCCACGCCGCCAGACTTCGGCAATGTCAGGCAGGTTCAAGTCGTAGCGTATCTCATCCGGAAGGTTCTTCGAGTTGGCATGGCGAAAGATGTCGAACCCCTCAGCGTAGGCCTGCATGAGGCCATACTCGATCCCGTTGTGAACCATCTTGACGAAGTGTCCTGCCCCGACGGGCCCGCAGTACAGAAACCCGTCCTCCGCTGTTCCCTTCATGCCGTCCCGGCCCGGTGTCCGTGCCACGTCGCCCCGGCCAGGCGCCAAGGTTTTTAATAGAGGATTAAGATGTTTCACTGCTGATTCTGATCCGCCAATCATCAGGCAGTACCCCCGATCCAACCCCCAGGTTCCCCCGCTCGTGCCGACGTCCACATAGTGAATTCCTCGGGCCGTCATGGCCTTCGCGCGCCGGACGTCATCTTTGAAGTAGGAGTTCCCTCCATCAATGACGATGTCCTCGGGGTCTAGTCTTTGCGCAAGAGATTCCACGATGGCCTCGGTTGCGTCTCCCGCTGGTACCATCACCCACACAATTCTCGGTCTGACCAATCGGCTGATCAGATCGCCCAGGGAACTCGCTCCCATGGCACCTTCAGCAGTGAGCCGATGCACGTTTTCCGGATTCATGTCGAATACCACGCATTGATGCCCCCCGCGCATCAACCGCCGGACCATATTGGCCCCCATTCGCCCCAAACCGATCATCCCAAGTTGCATGAATTGTCCTCTCTGTGAATGTCCAGGTGCGCTTTCGCCTCCTCGCGTGATCGATTCACTCTGACCATGTCCGGCGGATACCAGTTCTTGCACAGCATATTCGCGCAGCCCGGCTCGAAGATCATTCGTGCTCCTTCGGGTTCTGCCATCCGCCGAAGGGAGCGACCAGCGCCTGGGACTCGTCTGGTCCCCACGTGCCCGGTTCATACTCATAGACCGTCGCGGGCACCGGCAAGATCGGGTCTACCACACGCCAGGTCGCTTCGACGCCGTCCTGCCGCGCGAAAAGCGCGGCGTCGCCGATCATCGCGTCGCCGATCAAACGTTCATAGGCTTCCATCTCGTCTCCCCGCTGGTGACTCACGAAAAGTTCGGTTTCACGCCCGATCATTTTGTCCCCCGGAACTTTGGCGCGCGCCCCGATTGCGACCGCCACCCGATCGGGGCCGAGCCGGAATCGAACATAATTCCGTGGCTCCCCATTTGTCTCGTTGAATACGTTCTGCGGTGGACGTTTCAAGCTCACAAACACTTCCGTGGCCGTGACCGGCAAGTGCTTGCCCACCCGGATAAAGAACGGAACCCCCGCCCAGCGCCACGAATCGAGATGGATCTGAAGCGATACGAACGTTTCCACTTGCGAATCAAGAGCGACCCCCGGTTCGTTTCGATAACCGCGAAACTGTCCCCTCAGAAGACTGTTCGGCGTCAGCGGGCGCATGCGCTTAAACACCTTGATCCGCTCGTCGCGTAACGCCTCCCCCGCTCCGCTGATGGGCGGCTCCATTGCCAGATTCGCCACCACCTGTAAGAGATGGTTCTGGACCACATCGCGAAGAGCCCCGGTTTCCTCATAAAAACTTCCTCGGCCAGACACGCCGAACTGTTCCGCCATCGTGATCTGCACACTTTCCACGTAATCGCGATTCCAAATCGGCTCCAGGAATGAATTAGCAAAACGAAAATACAATAAGTTCTGAATCGACTCTTTCCCCAGATAGTGATCGATGCGAAAGATCGCCGGCTCGTCGAACACGCTGTGCAGGGTCCGGTTCAATGCCTGAGCTGATGCCAGATCCCGTCCGAATGGTTTCTCGACCACCACCCGCGCCCCCTGTGCACAGCCCGACTTGCCGAGGCCCTCGACCACCGTGCGAAACATACTGGGCGGGATCGCCAGGTAATAGAGAGGGCGCCGGGCGCCGCCGAGTTCCTGGCGGAGGCGAATGAAGATCTCGTCCTCCCGGTAGTCGCCGTCGACAAATCGCAGTAACTGTATGAGCCTCGCAAAAGCTGCCTCATCGACCCCTCCGCCGAATTGCTTGAGGCTCTCACGTACGCGATTTCGCACTTCCTCAATGTTTCGATTCGCTTTCGCCACCCCGATCACCGGTATCATCAGATGGCCCCGCTTGATCATCGCCTGCAACGCGGGAAAGATCTTTTTGAAGGCCAAGTCACCGGTGGCGCCAAACAGCACTAGCGCATCGACATGGGACTCAGCCATCCTGACCTCCAGACCGAATCATGACGGTTCGACGAGGTTGGTGTGTACCTCGCATGGGAGGGAAATGCTTCTGTTCGCCGATGACTTGCAACACGGCATCGATCAGCAACCTGCTCATGCCGACGCCCGCTCCATGACCGCCTTCAGGGTCGTCAGCCCCGCCTTCACGTCGGGACCCAGGTGCACACGTAACACCCTTCGGCCTCGTTCGACCAGTACTTGAAAATCGCCGCGGGCCTGGGCGGCCTTGACGACGCCAAAGGTATAGCGCTGTCCGGGTACCGGCAGATCTGCCGCATCATCGCAGGTGATCTGGAGAAACACTCCGCTGTTCGGCCCCCCTTTGTAGGCCTGTCCTGTCGAGTGAAGGTACCGAGGCCCAAAGCCCAGGCATGTCGCAATACGTTTCGTCGCTCGAACAATATGGCGTATGCATTGGAGCCGAGCCTCATGCGCGGAATTCATTTCGATGTATGCCAGCAAGACGAAATAATCGCCCACGGTGAGTTGATTTAGATGGGCGGTGAGATAATTCCTCAGCGAAGGAGAGTCGCCCATCGCAGCCTCGAGAGTTTTGGCATAGGCCGGATCCGCATATAGTTTGATTCCTTGCTCTTCTATGACCGGGGATTCCGGCGGGAACGCTCCGGTTCGTTCATACTGCGCAGTCAATTGTTTGGTCGCGACTTTGCTTGCCTCCACGTCCGGCTGGTCGAACGGGTTGAGCCCCATGATCGCTCCCGCAACGGCTGTGGCAAACTCCCAGCGAAAAAACTCTTGGCCCAGGTCATAGAGGTCGTCCACCGAGATGCGGACAACCGGCTGTCCCGCTCGCTCGAGCCTTTCGACGGCGTCGTCCTGGCTCTGCTCCGGCTCTGCCTGCAACCGGATGTACACAAACAATCGGTCCACTCCATAGATCTCCGGAGCCCCGACTGTTTCATGATCGATCGGGATGATCCCCTTGCCGGCTTTGCCGGTCGATTCGGCTAGAAGTTGTTCAAGCCAGACGCCCAACGGTCCCAGGCCGGGTGAGGCAATGATCGTCACTTTCTCGCGGCCGTGATTGGCGAGCACCCCGAGAATCGTACCGAGCACCAAGCCGGGATTGTCCTCGACCGGAACATGGGAGGAACAGGCCTCTACCATCTCCTCCGCACGGTCGAGAAACTGGGCTACGTCGATGCCCATGATGGCTGCGGGCACCATGCCGAAATTTGAGAGAGCAGAGTACCGTCCTCCGATACTGGGAAGCCCAAAATAGAGGTGGCGAAACCCGTCCGTTTCGGCCGTCTGCTGGAGTAACGAGCCGGGATCCGTGATTGCAATAAACCGCTGCCCGGCCTCTCTGGCTCCGACGATGTGCTGAACACGCTCAAAGAAGTATCGCTTGAGGATGTTCGGTTCCAGCGTGGTCCCGGACTTACTCGAAACGATGAAGAGAGTCGTCGCGAGATTCAGATTCTCCTCGACGGCTTTGATCTGAGCCGGATCAGTCGAATCCAGCACATGAAGTTCCGGATAGCCGGCCTTCTTTCCGAACGTCAACTTCATGACTTCCGGACAGAGGCTTGATCCGCCCATTCCCAGAACCAGAGCGTGACTGAATCTCCTGCGCCTAGCTTCTGCAGCAATGCTGGTAAAGAGGGGGAGATAAGCTAATTGATAGTCAGTGATTCCCAGCCAGCCGAGCCATTGGCCTTCGTCTCGATTCGTCCAGAGGGATGCATCCTCAGACCATAACCGTCGCACCCTGTTGCGGTCGCCCCATTCCCGAAGAGAGGATCGTACGCCGGCAGCCAAGGCGGCCGGCAACGTGTAAGAATATCCGTTGAGTCGAGCCGGGACTTCTGCCTTGGAGTGATACTCGACAGCGGAAAGGAGCTGATCGAATGCGTTACGGAACAGCTGTAGCCCCTCCTCCAACAGCCGGGCCGTGATGTCCTTCATCGAAAGCTGTAGCTGCTCCAGCGCGAGTAAGGCAATTCTCGCATCGTCGATCCCTTCGCTAATCCGGTTCTCCGGACGTCCGTGATCGCGAAAGGCCTCCAACGTCGCCAGAGGAACCGTGTTGACCGTCTCAGGGCCGATCAGCTCCTCGACATACCTCACATCGGGATAATCGGGATTTGTCGTGCCGGTACTGGCCCAGAGCACACGTTGGGTCATCGCCCCGCGTCTGGCGAACGCATTCCATCGTGGGCTGGAAAACAGCGCCCGGTACCGCTGATAGATCAGCTTGGCATTCGCAATGGCAGCGGTCCCCTGAAGGCTTCTCAGGACGGCCCGCTCCGTATCGTTCGTTGATTCATTGAGGCGCGCAGAGATCGCAATATCCACCGCCGTATCAATACGACTGACGAACACGCTGGCCACACTCGCCACGCTCCCGACATCGCCGCCGCGCGCTGCCAGCTGTTCCAAGCCAAGGACATAGGCCTCGGCGACACGCTCGTACATATCCTGCGAAAATATGAGAGTCACGTTGACGTTGATCCCCCTGCCGATCAGTTGCACAATGGCCGGAATTCCTTCAAGGGTGGCAGGGACTTTAATCATCAGATTATCGCGTTCGACGGCATCCCACAGCCTCCGTGCCTCCTCGAGCGTACCCCGAGTATCCCGCGCCAGATAGGGCGAGACCTCTAAACTCACATAGCCATCGCGCCGATTCGTTCGTGCATAAACTGGCTGCATGAGATCAGCCGCGTTTTGGATATCCTCGATGACTAACCGCTCGTAGCGCGCTTTTGTGTCCAAGCCGGGCTCTCGCTTGAGTGCGCGCAGGGCTTCGACGTAGTCCGAACTCCCCTTGATGGCTTTCTCGAATATGGCAGGGTTCGACGTCACACCGCACAATCCATCTTCGGCGATCAGACGTTGCAATGCCCCGCTGGCGACAAAGCTGCGCCCGATATCATCCAGCCAGACGGATTGCCCGAATGCCCGGAGGGCACGAACCGGGTTCACGGTGCTGGCATGTGAGACGTTCATCAAATCACCTCCTTTATACGTGTTCGGTTTTTCGCTGAAAGTGCGTGATGGAATCCGGGCGAAACGAGAGCCACATGGAATGGTGTCACACACTGATCTATCTCCTACGCGACCGGGCTGTTATCAGTTGTTCCCTGACCGCGGCCACTAGGTGCTCAGGGGTAAACCCAAATTTCTTCTGCAATTGTTTTAGGGGCGCCGACGCCCCGAATGTGTTCATACCGATGCTGGTCCCCGCCGGTCCGACGTAACGATCCCAGCCTGTTGTCGCGGCTTGTTCAACGGAAATCCGAGCCGTGATGTGCGGAGGAATCACCTGATTTCGATAGGTTTCACTCTGCCGTTCGAAGAGTTCCCACGAGGGCATGCTCACGACCCGAACTTGGATGCCTTCCGGAATAAGTCGCTCGTACGCCGCAAGACAAAGTGACACTTCACTCCCGGTCGCCAACAGCACGACTTCCGGGGCGCCTCCCGGCGCCTCGGCCAGAACATACGCCCCTTTTCCCAGACCGGAGGCTGGGGCGTATCTCGTCCGGTCCAGCGTTGGAAGTGCTTGTCGACTCAAGATGAGAATAGCCGGCTTATGGTGGAGCTGCATGATCACGCGCCACGCCTCCACAACCTCATTGGCGTCCGCCGGACGAATGACGAGCAGTCCTGGGACCGCTCGCAAGGAGGCCAACTGCTCGACGGGCTGATGGGTGGGTCCGTCTTCCCCCACGCCGATAGAGTCGTGCGTGAACACATGAATGACGGGAATTTCCATGATCGCGCTCAGCCTGATGGCCGGCTTCGCGTAGTCACTGAAGATCAAGAAGCCGGACCCGAAGGGCCGCACTTTCGATAAGGACAGCCCGTTCAGAATCGCTCCCATGGCATGTTCACGAACCCCGAAATGCAGGTTGCGTCCGCCGTAGTCGACGGGAGAGAAATCGCCGGCCCCCTCAATGGTGAGTCGGGTCTTGGTGGAGGGAGCGAGATCCGCCGAACCTCCGATGAGCCACGGTACCCCGCTTGCCACGGCGTTTAATACGTGGGCCGACGCGCCCCGTCCGGCCAATCCCTTCGGATCCGGCAGAAAAGTCGGCAGATTCTGCTCCCAACCGGCCGGAAGCTCCCGACGCTGCATTCGAAACATCGCGTCCGCCAATTCCGGATACGTCTGCCAGTATTTCGCTAAACGCGTCATCCATCGCTCTCGCGCCTCCCGTCCCCTTGTTCCCATGAGGTTCTGAAAATGCTCCCGCACGCCGGCCGGTACGAGGAACTGTGCGTCCTCCGGCCATGCGTAATGGCGTTTCGCCAGCTTGATTTCCTCCTGTCCCAACGGCTCTCCGTGGCCCGCGCCGGTGTCTTGCTTGTGCGGCGCCCCATATGCGATATGGCTATCGACGATAATCAACGTCGGCCGGTCTCCCGTGTTTCGGAAGACCGTCAGAGC
>DATGEA010000122.1:0-2660 GCA_035310605.1 Nitrospira sp.
ATCTGGTTGTAACGAGATAAACAAAGCGGGCAAGAGCCTCGATCAGCACCCAGGCCGCACCTATTGGTCGAATATTTGATCACAGTCCAATTTTCCATCACCGCATCATTCCCTAATGAATGGTGCCGGAAGGTGCGCTGCATCCTGGCGAACTCTGTCTTGGCACAGTGTTGCGCGGTTTTAATCCTGTGAGCATTCATCACCTATGCCACTCGAAATTGTATGAATTTGATTGGGCACGAGATGTGACATCTCCGGACATGTCGCTGGTTATTATGATGAGAGCGTCCATCACCTGCGGCCCTGGCATAATTCTTTCCCTTCTCCTTGCACCGATAGGAGTGGATAAGCGGTTTGGGTGTGGCTGAAAGCAACAAATTGTCGTCTTATGGGGACAGAGTTTCGTCCTCCCGCGATCTGCTGAAGTTCGAACCAATTCATAGCCTTTTGAATTTCCTGTATTCATCCAATGGCATGACTCATGCTCGGTTCGAAGAGCAGAAGGCACTAGCCATAAGACCTTTAGAAAGCTGGTGCCCAGAGTTACCGTACCTCTTTCAGCAAGAGAACCTGCTGAAAGGCTAAAAAGGAGGCATGTGATGGTTAGTCGTATGGCCCTCGCGGTCGTAGGGGCGTTCTCAATTTCTCTTCTGGCTGTGGGATCAGGAGGAGCCGTGGTGTGTGATCCGCATTGTGCGCCCTCGCAGGCGAACAAGAGCGGTGAAGCAAGGGGGTTGAATCGTGCGAACGATGTGGCTGGCGTCCATGGAGAGCAGGGGCGAACCAACGCGGCCGAGAAACAGGATCTTCACAAGCCGGGCGGTTCTGGAGTCGTGTCGGATAGTGGTAACACGGGTAGTTCCACAGGCGGTACGACCGATACCGGTGGGAGCACGACCGGCCCCTGTAGTGGTTGCTAAGCGGTAATTGTCCCAAAGGATGAGGGGGCTGTCGACGTTGCGATGGCCCCCTCACCTATTCCGCAGATCCCGTTCCGTTGCAGTCGCTGCAGAGTTATTCAATTTTAGCCGCGGAATGTGCGTCTCGATTCTGGACGTGCACTTCATCCTAGCCAAATCCCTACGCGACAGAAGATCGCCTACTCAAAGTCAAATTTAAATACATAACCGCAGCAGTATCCGGAACTGTTTTCGAGAACTGGTTTCGTAAGGGTGCACAGCCAAAAAATGTCGTTCTGCGGGCAAAAAGCGAAACCCTCTTCCATGCACCAATTTGTTCCCCTCATTAAATCAATGAGTTCCGCACAACAGTAAGGGATTAATGAGGCACGTCCTTTGCTGTACCTCTCAGAGTCAAACTATGACCTGTAGAGGAGCATTGTCTGTGAAGGTGCATGCAATTAGTCGAGAAGCCGGCTTTACCCTAGTGGAGTTGATGGTTGCCGTGGCGATCATCTCGATCGCGGTTGGGTTGGCAATGCCCTATTACTCGGAGTGGCAGGCTCAGTCCAAACTTCGGCAGGCGACTTCCGAAATCGCCACTCAGTTGACGTTAGCTCGCATGGCGGCGATGAATCGGAACAGAAGTGTTGATGTGACGGTGCAAAGTTCGGGGGGAACCGTCCACGTTTCTGCCGTGACCTCATCTTCCGGCGCTTCCGTGATAAAAGACACCCCGCTTCAGGCCGGAGGCTCATCGGTCGTGGGAAGCCCGATCACAGTGAGTTTTTCTTCCATGGGATCCCGTACAAGCGGCGGGACCGGGGTTCAAGAAATCGGGATCTGTGATACCTACAAACGCCAATATGCCGTAACGGTGATTCCGACCGGCAAAGTGAACTGGTCGACCAATGCGAGCGCAACACCCTGTCCTTAACGCCGGCGCTAGGATTAACGATGCGAAGAAGTGATCACCTACAGGGGCCCTCCGGCGAACAAGGGTTTACGCTGTTGGAAGGCATGCTGGCTGCGGTGATTCTAGGGACCGGGCTGCTCGCGATGTCAGCGATGCAAGGCATGGCACTGGTGAGAAATGTCGATGCGAATGAGCTGACTCGCATCACCACGATCGCGTCGGATATGACGGAGCGCATCCAATTCAACCGGCGGAATGCGTTCATCTATAACGGGATTGATACGCAGAGTGCAGGCAACTGTAGCGCTATCAGTGCCACCGCGCAGCCGCAGGCGAAGGGAGACTGTCTGCTCTGGGACAGTCTCGTGGACAGCACCCAGCTCGAAAACGTGCGGGGCACCGTCGCGGTCTCCAACGTGATTGATCCAGTGGCGCTCGGGCAGAGAACGGTGACCGTGACGCTCACCTGGATGGGGTCGCTCAAGAGCGATTCGAGTGTGAAACGCAGCCGATCGGTCACCCTCAACCGCATAGTCGCTCCGGAATGAAGGAAGAAGGATGATGAATCGTCTGTCGAGACAGCGCTGTCTCCAAGATGAAGCGGGCTTTACGCTGATCGAACTGATGGTGGGATTGGCAGTCGGCGTCATTGTTATGGCCGCGGCGTTTTCGATTCTGACGATGACGAGGAAATCCCTCCAAGCCAATGAACAGACCGTCGACATGCAGCAGAATGTCCGGATGGCGATGGAGATGATGAGCCGCGATATCAAACTGGCGGGCTTCGGTTCCCCAGGCACCGCCGTCGGCAATTGCACCAACGCCATTGTGCCCAACGATCAGAC
>DATGEA010000123.1:0-4010 GCA_035310605.1 Nitrospira sp.
ATGGCGATCAGGAGACCGCGGCGATGGGCCTGCTTGAAGCTGGCCTCATGGCGTTTCGTCATCGCTTTGGCTTTGTCGCGGGCGCTGTCTGGAATGCCGCAGCCTCGCCGGCAGGCTGCGGTGGTAGCCAGTGCCGAGAGCGTCGGCACCATATAGACGCTATGCTGGGTCATGAGGCCGGCGGCTTCCTCGTCCATCAACGTGGCATGTTCGATCGAATGCACTCCGGCCCGAATCGCGTTCTTCATGCCCGACGATCCATGCGCATGAGCTGCGACCTTTCGCCCCGCCCGCGCGGCTTCATCGACGGCGGCCCGGAGTTCTTCGAGGGTCATTTGTGCTTGATCGGGGGAGGTGCCCGGCGTCAGCACTCCGCCTGAAGCGATTACCTTGATCACATCCGCGCCTGCGGCGATCTGCGCGCGAACGACCTCACGGACCTGTTCAACCCCTTCGACTTCCTGCCCGATGAATCGCGCATGACCGCCGATCATGCAGAGGGCCAAGCCGGCTCCGACGATGCGGGGACCTACGGTCAGCCCTTTGTCGATGGCCTGCTTCAGGGCGAAGATGGAATGGTCGCGCGAGCCGACATCGCGGACCGTGGTGACTCCCGCCTCAAGTGTTTGTCGGGCCAATTGACTGGATTTAAGGAGCGTCTCGGTCGGGGTCTCCTGTTCGATGGCCCGGACGACGTCGGGTTCGGCGCCGAGGCAGAGATGCACGTGGCAATCGATCAGCCCCGGCAGCACCGTATGTCCGCGACCATCGATGCGAACGGCGCCCCGTGGAATCGAAACCGTGCGGCTTGGACCGGCCGCGTGAATCCTGCCCTCGCGAACGATGACGGTTGCTCGTTCGATGGCTTGTCCGTTGCCGTCGATCAGCCTGGCATTGTGTATGGCAATGGCCACGGCCTTATTCCCCGATCGGAAATGTGATGACGATGCCGCCCATGACGTCGTCGAGCTTGAAGTCCCGGCGTGGGCTGTTGGGATGCTGGTTGTGACAGTCGACACAGGCCTGCGAAACGGCACGATCGGCATAAATCGCCTGGAACAGTCGTACATCGCCTTTTTTAATGATGCCGTAGTGAGGTTGAGTGGGGTCCTTTTGGACGGCGGATAAGCCGACTCGCTCCAGATCGCTGTTGGCGCCGTTCCATGCGTAAATGGGCGTCAAGCTGGCAAGGCGGAACGACAAGTTGAGATCCTTGAGGGCCACGAGCCTGCCCGACTCCATCAGATACTGTGCCGGGAGCGGGACGCCGCGCTCGTCTTTCCAATGTTCATGCGATGGGACGCCTTCTTGCTGGAGCTTCACCACGACGTTGTCGGTATAATTGTTGCGGTTTGCTTCCAGAACCGCATGGATAAACGTCGCTGTTTTTTGCGGGGAGACCTGGTCGGATCTCATCTGGCCGGCAAGCGTGATGGCGAAAATCCAGTAGGCGATCACGGCCACAAACGCGAACGACCCTCCGCCGAGTACCCAGAGCAATGGTTTGTTGTTCATATAATCGATGATCCTCCGGTCAAGACAGCGCGTGGCTATAGACTCTGGCCGCGGCCTGTAACGCGAGTCCCGGGGTCGTGAGCCAGCCCTTTCGAATAAAGAGCGCTTCCAGGGCATTCAGCAGAGTCAGAACGTGGGCCTCAGTGGACGATTCCCCCATGAGGCCGATCCGCCAGACGTGCCCCTTCAACGGACCGAGCCCCCCGCCGATTTCAATGCCGTATTCCGTGAGCAACTGTGCACGCACGTCCGCTTCCGGAATATGCGAGGGAACGGTCACGCAGTTCAACATCGGCAATCGACAGCCGGCCGGGGGAAGGGGGGCGAGGCCCAGGCCCTCCAAGCCTGCCACGAGTGCATCGCTGTTGAGCTGGTGTCGTCTGAATCGAGCAGGCAGGCCTTCTTCCTCGACGAGGCGCAAGGCCTCCCTGAGCCCATAGAGCATCGAGATCGGCGCCGTATGGTGATAGGCCCTCGTTCCTTCCGCCCAATAGTCGGCGATGAGCCCCATATCCAAATACCAGCTCTGGCAGGGAGTGCGGCGTTGCTTCACGACCGCCAGGGCGCGTTCGCTCATCGTGAAGGGCGCCAATCCCGGCGGACAGCTCAAGCATTTCTGTGTGCCGCTGTAGCATACATCGATGCCGATGCGATCGACCTCGACAGGCACACCGGCGAGCGACGTGACCGCATCGACAATGAAAAGGGCGCCATGCTGCCAGCACAACTCGGCGATACTCTCGAGCGGCTGCCAGGCGCCGGTGGACGTTTCCGCGTGGACGATCGCCACGGCTTTGACCGGTCCCGACCGGCGCAGGGCCTGCTCGATGGCTGCCGGATCAATGCACGTTCCCCACGATGCTTCCACGCGAATCGCTTTTCCTCCGCACCGTTCGATCACCGACGCCAATCTGGTTCCGAACACCCCGTTCAGGCCGACAATGACCGCATCACCCGGTTCAACCACGTTCACGATCGATGCTTCCATGCCGGCGGAGCCGGTACCGGACACGGCGATGGTGAAGCGGTTATTCGTCTGAAAGACGCGGCGTAACATGACTTGAATCTCGTTCATCACGTTGAGAAACGCGGGGTCCAAGTGGCCGATGAGCGGTGCGGAGAGCGCACGCAGCACCCGGGGGTGTACGAGACTGGGGCCGGGGCCGAGCAGCAGACGGCGCGGGGGGATAAAGTCCTGAATCGTCATAAGACTCCAAACAAATGAAGGCGTAGTATAACGGAGTTTGAATTCAATCGGCCATGAGTTTATATGCGACGCCTCCGGAGCCGTCGTTACTTTTGAGGGGTTCCTGGCCGGAAAAAGGCCGTGTTATAGTTCAGTTCACCATGGACACGCCCGTTCACCCATCGCTCCGGCAACCCGACTCACGCTCGTGGTGGCGGGAAACCGAGGCTCCACCTGCCATTGGGCCTTTCCCGGGGAGATTCTCTCCACTGGTCAGTTGGATCGCGGCGGTCTTCCTAGTCCTTTCCCTGGCCTCTGTGGTCGCCATGTCCTCATCGACGCCGAAGATCGATCGGATCGAAGCGCCGGAGCAGGCGCTTAGCTTGATGGTCGGCCGGACCATGGATGTGCAGGAAGGGCTCAAGCATGCGCCGGTATGGGAACAGCAGGTGCTCGCGTGGGTGTCGGGCGACGGGATGGCCGAGCAGGCTCAAGCCGTCCAATGGTATCGAGAGCTCGCCGCACGATCGGACGATCCCCTCGTCCCCTTTCAACTGGCGATTCTGCAAGCCGAAGCCGGGCAGGTTTCGCAAGCGCTCCTTTCGGCGCATGAGTGGAATGAACGGGAAGATCCATTCCCGCGTCTGGCTCAACTGGTTCGCGCAGCCTACAGTGAAGAGCGACCGCCGGACCGCGAGACGATGGAAAAGATGCAGGCCGATCTGGCGGAACTGCTGCCGGCCGGATGGTTCACCGATCGCCTAGCGACGAGGGTGGCCCGGCGCGCAGGCAACGAGGAATTAGTCGCCGCCGTTCAGGAACGGTCCGCCGTTCGTGGCGACCGCTTGTTCGCCTATTCGAGAAGACTGACGGTGATCGAACTGACTGCCATGCTCTTCGGTTCCCTGCTGTTGGTGATGATGTGGCGTTGGCGATCGGCCGGGATCAATCCGATCCGGCTGCACGAGCCCGGGATTCCTCCGCCCTGGCCTGGTCGCGTGGGGGCGGCGGTGTTGTTGCGGGGGGGAGCCATCGGGGCCATTATCATGGCCATCTGCCTCATCTATATGCCGCCCGAGAACGCCTCGTTGCGGGCCCTCTCCATTCCGATGACGAACGTACCCTTGCTGGCCTTGGCCTACTACCATCTTTTCCGCCCGGCCGGGATGACGTTTGAAGAAGGTTTCGGGTTGAGCCTCCCCTGGGCTCATTTCGGCCGGCTCCTCACGGCGGTGCTGGCCGTCGTGGCTGCCGGTCTCTGGGGAGAATGGGTGATGGATCGTGTGTCGGAACAGTGGCAGCTGACGAG
>DATGEA010000124.1:0-4494 GCA_035310605.1 Nitrospira sp.
TTCAGCAGACGCGGAAACACTCTACATGGGTCGATTATCGCAAGATCATCCAGCATGACCTCTTGCCCGTCTTTCGTGACACGGATCTGCAGGCGATTACCCGTGAGAAGGTGAAAGCGTTTGCCGTCACGTGTCTTCAGAACGGCCAGTCGCCCAAGACCGTCCAGAACATCATCCGTGCCTTCAGCAGCCTCCTCAGTCATGCCGTTGAAGACAATCTCATTGCCATTAACCCTGCTCTGAAACCGGGCAAGTTCCTCCCAAAGATCAGCAAGCGGCGGTCGATTGATCCGCTCACGCGGGACGAATTGGCCACTGTGCTGGCGGTCGCCAAAACGGACGCGCCAGCGCTCTACCCACTCTATCTCTGTGCGGCACGAACCGGACTCAGACAAGGAGAGCTTCTAGCCCTGCAATGGGAGGACCTGAACTTCGCCGGCCGATTCTTGGAGGTTCGTCGCAATATGGCCCGAGGAACGCTGACGACACCCAAAAGCGGAGAATCCCGGCGCGTGGACATGTCGCGGGAGTTGGCAGAGACCTTGGAAGCCTTACAGCTCGATCGGCAATTGGAGGCGGTCAGCCGGAAGGGTCACCAGACTTCCCAGTGGGTCTTCTGTGACCAGAACGGCGACCAGTGGCATCACAACTATGTCCGGCTGAAATTCTTTAGGCTATTGAAGCGGGCAGGGATTCGACAGGTGCGGTTCCACGATCTGCGTCACAGTTTTGCGTCGATCCTCCTCCAAAATGGGGAAAGCCCCGTGTACGTCAAGGACCAGCTCGGCCATAGCTCGATCGGTATTACGGTGGACCTGTATGGACATTTGATTCCCGGAGGCAATCGGCAAGCCGTGGATCGACTCGATACCCCTGTGAATAAGCGGCTTGTTGAGGCTGATTCTGCAACCTCGGCGCAACCGATGCCCACTCTTCAGGGGCCGGTATCATCGGATCGGCTCAATTATCCGGTAGTTACAAAGAGGGGTCATGGGGTGGATGACGGGTTTCGAACCCGCGACCTCCGGATCCACAATCCGGCGCTCTAACCAACTGAGCTACATCCACCGCGCGGGAAACAGGCAGGCAGCGAGGATCAAGGGAACTGGGATATTAGCAAACTGAGAAGAAGGCCCGCAACTCGTGAGAGCTGCGTTAGGTCCTGGCATCAAAGGCCGCCTGCATTTCAGCGAGAATGGCTGCGGCGGCCGCAGCGGGATCGGAGGCGGAGCGAATCGGACGACCGATCACGAGATAGTCCGCCCCGGCGGCGATCGTTTGAGTCGGTGTGGTGGCTCTCGCATGATCGTCCACATCATTGCCGGCGGGCCGGACACCCGGCGTGACAATCACGAATCGAGGCCCCACTTTGGGGCGCAGCACGCCCGGCTCCTCGCCGGACGCCACGACGCCATCACAACCCACTTCTGCGGCAAGCAGCGCGCGGGCGGTCACCAGCTCCTGAACCGTAAGCTGGATGCCCATATCCCGCAAGTCATGGCTATCGAAGTTCGTGAGCACCGTAACCGCGAGTAATTTAAGCGGCGATTCTCCACGCCCCTTCACCGCTGCCGTCAGCGCTTTCCGATTGGCATGGACGGTCAGGAACTCCACTCCCATCGCCGCCACTCGTTCGGTGGCTCGGCGAACCGTTTCTTCGATATCAAGAAACTTAAGATCGAGAAAGACCCGCTTCCCGCGTTGGATCAGACGCTGGATCATTTCAGGCCCCGCCGCCGTGTACAGCTCGAGCCCGACTTTCACGAAGGCGATCTGGTCTTCAACCTGATCCATCAGCCGCTCTGCTTCGGCGGCCGATGGAACATCAAGAGCCAGAATCAATCGGTCACGTGCGATAATCTTGCTCACCGGTCTTTCCTTGCTTAAGGCCTCATGTTCAACGGCTCACCTTGACGATTCGCTGAGCCGTATGGTACATACACGCTTCCTTTCTACAGGAGTTTGCTATGCCAGTCATCCATAAATCTACGATTCGTCGAGCCCGCCAGGCCGTGAAGCGGCAGGCCAGAAACCGCGCCGCGTTAAGCGCCGTGAAAAGTCTGGTGAAGAAGGTCCAAACAGCCGTTGCCGAGAAAAAGGCCGATGATGCCAAGACCTCTTTGCGAGAAGCGACGTCTGCACTCAGCAAGGCGGTGACGAAGGGTGTGTTGAAACGGAACACGGCGTCCCGCCGCATTTCGCGCCTCACGCAACACGTCAACTCCTTGACCGCGTCGCGCTAATCGTCCGAACATTCGACAACGTTCTCGCTCGCGGGGCCGCCCCGGGCGCGGGAGAGGCTGTCGCGGGCTTTCGTGCGTCCTCTCGGGAGCGGTCGCACAACTGCAAAATGAGCCTGTCGAGCAGCATCGCCGGCCTGCCCCCGCTGCCGCCCTTGAGCTTCGCGTCCGCCTCCAGAAATGCCCGCAGCGCGTCTTGCAGATGCGCCTCGGGAAACTGGCCGAGGAATGCGCGGACCTTATAGGGATCCATCCGCAATGTCCGGGCCGCTTCTCCTTCGCGCGCTCCCTGTCTTATCAACTCCTTCACCTTCCACAACCGACGATACTGCCACGCCAGCGAACCCAAAATTCTGAGGGGGGCCTCGCCCGCCTCAAGATTTCGTGCGACGATGGCCAGGGCTTTTCCTTGGTTCTTCGCTCCAATGGCCGCGGCTAAATCGAAGACCGACGCGCCCGGTTCCGTACCCCGCAACGTCGCCACATCATCAATCTTAACGGCCCGGTCCGGAGGAACGTATGAGGCCAGTTTTTCTATTTCACGTCTGACGGAGTACAGTGACCCTCCACAGGCTTCTTTGAGCATGTGGAGCGCCTCTTCCTCAAGCCGGATGCCGAGACGATCGGCCTCCTGCTTGAGCCAGGGCACGAGTTGTATCTCCTTGAGCGGCCCGCAATCGACCACCACCGACGCCTGCATCAGCGCCTGGGTGAACTTGAGCCTGCCGTCGAGTTTGGCGGCCGCAAAGACGACGGTGGTCGACTCGTTCGGATCCTTGATATAGGGAAGCAGGACTTCACATTGTCGTGCGGGAAGCTTGTCCGCCGTCTTGACGATCACCAGACGCCTTGCGGCAAATACCGCGACTTCGGACGCGCAAGCTGTGATCTGACTACCTTCCGCCTCGTCGCCGTAGAATAGATCGCAATTGAAATCGTCGCCTTCCGCACCCAATATCGATCGCTTGAGCTGCGCCAACGCGGCGTCTCTGAGAAGATCTTCCTCTCCGACTAGCACATAGAGGGGCGCGACCGCATTCTGTGTGAGTTGCGTCGTCAACTGAGAGAGAGAGATGGGTTGAGGCATATGTGCGCTCGCGCTTACGGTTTTTCCGCCTGACTGGGCGTGGGAGTTGCGACTTGTTTCGACAATCGACCGGACTCTAATTGCAGCAGAAAACGAGAGGCAAGATCCTCGGCAATAAATCGGCCCGCTTGTTCCAAGGCACGGTTCTGCAGCACGCGATTGAATTGCAGATCCGGCGTCACATAGAATTCCGACGCCCCTTTCGCCGCTTGGGTCCAGACCACCCGCTTCGTCCTCGTCTCCTCCACTTTCACCGCGACAGTCGCTTCCGCCCGGCTTTCCAGGGTCGTGGTCTGGCTGAAACTGAGGGTCGGCAGTTCGACGGCAAGAATCTGGCCGGACAGGATCAAATCCGCCGCTTCGTTATCGGATACGACTTGCGCCCCGCTCCCCGAGGAAAACTCATGCCGGAGATAATTCGTGAAACGCACTTCAAGATTCGGTTCGAAACTCTTGTTCTCCAAGGGGCGAATGACGATGCGGGGCGGTGGAGCGGAGGACGTTGCCGGCTGGGTTCCCCCGATGGTCGGACCGGCGCCTTCGACGCGAAATTGATAGCCGCACCCAACGAGAAACAGGCAAGCGGCCAGGGGCACGAGGCAATAAGTCACGTCCAACAGGCGTTTCGTCATTCTTATAAGGGTGTCGTTCATTTACCTTCCTGCCAATAGCCTCTCGCCCCTTGCCTCTCACGACGTATGAACATCACACCACGAAATTAATCAGCTTCTTCTCGACATATACGACTTTCTTGGGTTCCTTGCCCTGGAGCCATTCAGCCGCTTCAGCCCGGGCCAGGCCTTCCACCTGCTCTCGCACGGCATCGGTGGCCACTTCGATCTTGGCGCGCAACCGCCCGTTCACCTGGATCGGAATCGTCAACCGGTCGCTCACGGTCAGGGCCGGGTCAAAGACCGGCCAAGGCTGCTGCGACAGACTCGGCTGATGACCCAGCAGCACCCACAGCTCTTCGGCCAGATGCGGCGCGAAGGGCGCCAGCAATAACACAAGCGGTTCGATCAAAGATCGGGACCGCTGCTCGGTTTTCGTCATCTCGTTGGTGAAGACCATCATTTGCGAGATCGCCGTGTTGAACCGCAGATGTTCGATATCCTCTGTTACCTTCTTAATGGTCTGATGCAGAAGACGCTGGTGGTCCGGGGTCGG
>DATGEA010000125.1:0-3702 GCA_035310605.1 Nitrospira sp.
ACGGCAACCGCATGCCGGGAAACTCTGCCTGCCAGATGGGATAATGTTCGGCGGGATAGACGTACACCGCCTTGTCCCACCCGCCGTGCACGGTCAGGTCGGACTGCCCGTCACCGTCGAGATTGAATCGATGTAACATGATGCGGCCGGCCACCGGTTCTTTATAGATGCCGGTGGACACAGCCTTTCCGCGCCACCGCACCGTGCGTGGGCGCCCGACTTGCACTGAGACGAGTTTCATGTCTTTCCCTTCCTGCCGTATCGGGGTGCCGTTCCCTGTCGTGATGGCCAGTTCGTCCGATTGCACACGTGCACTCATGGTGTCCTCCTTAGAGAGAAACGGTACTCCGCTCAAGTGCGGTTAAAAACTCGACGATTGTCGCTCCGATTTCTGCGCTATGGGTCTCGAGTGCGAAATGCCCGGTGTCGAAGAACTCCACTTGCGCGTCCGGATTGTCCCGCTTGAAGGCGTCGGCTCCGGCCGGGAGAAAGAACGGATCGGCCTTGCCCCAGACGGCGAGCGTCGGCGGCCGGTGGGTGCGGAAGTAATCCTGGAACCGGGGATACAGCTTGACGTTGCTCGCATAGTCGAGAAACAGATCGAGCTGAATGTCTTCATTGCCGGGACGCGCCAACAGAGCAGAGTCGAGTGCATAGGACTCCGGGGCCACGCGCGACTGGTCGGCCCCGTGCGTGTACTGCCACTTCGTAGATTCCGGGGTTAGAAAGGCCTTCAGAGCCGCCCGGTTTTCGGGACTGGGGTCTTCCCAGTATTTTTGGATCGGGTTCCAGCCCGCGCTGAGGCCTTCCTCGTAGGCATTGCCGTTTTGGGACACAATCGCGGTGATTCGCTCCGGGTGCCGGATGGCCAGGCGGAGCCCAACCGGGGCGCCGTAGTCGAAGATATAAAGGGCGTAGCGGCTGAGGCCGAGTGCTTCGATCAACCGCTCCACGACGTCGGCCAGGCGGTCGAAGGTGTACGTAAAGCGCGACCGGCTCGGCGCATCAGAGAAGCCGAACCCCGGGAGGTCGGGAGCGATCACGCGGAAATGAGGCGCCAGCAGGGGAATCAAGTCGCGGAACATGTGCGACGACGTTGGAAACCCGTGCAGGAGCAGGACGGCTGGGGTTTCTCGCGCGCCTGCTTCGCGATAGAAGACCTTGAGCCCGTCCACGTCCTGCGTGCGGTACTGCGTGACTGTGTGATGGCTGGTCATGCTTCCCTCCTATGAATGTCCTGCCCCCCCATCGGGACGGCCGACGGTGTGATGGAAGAACTGGCGTTGCTCTATGGTCGAGCTAACCTTCTAAACATTACATTGACGGTTATATTCCTTATAGGCTAACCTGTCAAGTATCATTTTGATGGTAAGCTCCTGATCCGGGCCTTGGAGGCTGAGTCGCCATGGGCGGACCAAAGCCAGAAATTCCCTTCCTCTTCGTCGGCAACCAGGTCTGTCTGGATTTCATCAACACCCGGTTTGTGGTGGACGGACAACCGGTGGATCTGGTGGCCACATTCTCAGATTTGGTCACGTGGCTCGTGCAAACAGGCCTATTGGCTGAGACAGAAGCGAAGAAGATCGAGCGGCAATGGGGCAAACAGGCAAAGAGTACAGAGACCCTCGAACAGGCGCGGGCCTTTCGCGTCACGTTGCGAGAGATGGTTGAGCGGATTGTCGACGGCCGGCCCGTCCCGCAGGCCGCGATAGAGGCGATCAACGACCTGCTGCGTTACCGTATCGGCTGTCCCCAACTGACACGCCGCAACGGAACATTTCAGCGGGGATTTCAGGCGGAGTTCCAGGACGCGAATCAGCTGCTAGGATTGCTCGCCGAGGCTGCGAGCGACTTGTTGTGCACGTGCGATTTGTCGTTGATCAAGAAATGTCAGAACCCGGCATGCGTGCTCTTCTTTTATGATACGACCAAGAACCACGCTCGTCATTGGTGCAGCATGAGTCTCTGTGGCAATCGGAACAAAGTAGCCGCGCACTACCGTAGGCATCGGAGCCAGAGCACGTAGGCTCCGTTCCGGGGCATGCTGCTGTTTGGGAACCGTCTGCCGGCTGCTTGCGCTGTTCTCAACGCCTGGAGTAGGCTCATCTCCTTTGCCGATCCCGCTGTTCGCATGGACGTCGTGCGGGATCGGATCTGGCATTAACCCCCACCCCGATGAGGCAGAGCCTATGCAAATGGTGATGATGGTGTTCAGGACCTCGCTCGAGCACGAGGTGTTACCGTTGATTGAGCAGGAACAGCTGCCATTCACGCGACTCGATAGCGTGCTGGGCAAAGGTGCGACGGGCAATGTCCCTGGTTCGACGACGTTTGGCGGATCAAATACGATTCTGCTTCTCGCTGTTCCTGATGAGCGTTTGCCCAGCTTTCGAGACCGGGCGCATCGATATCATGACGAACTGGCGGCTCATCATAAAGGCACGGGGACTCCGTTTCATACGTTTATTCTTCCCTGTATCCAGTGGTTTTAATAGCCGTGATACGACACCAGCTGATATCGGCCGGCCGACGCGCCGCTCTGATGGTGGTGCCGGCGTCGGCTCTCGCGCCGTTCCTCGCTGTGCTCTGCCTTATCGTGCTGCCGGTATCTGCGCAAACGTTGCAGCCCGAGCCGGATCGAGGGTCCTGGCGCCAGGCGGCGCCAGCGCCGACGAAGCGGACGGAGGTCGCAGCCTGTACTGTGAACGGCAGGATTTACGTCGTGGGCGGGTTCGAGCGGCCCGGCTTGGGCAATATGTTGCATCTGGCGATTACGCCCTCTCTTGAAGAATACGATCCCTCCACAGACCGATGGACGTCGAAAGCGCCCTTGCCGGCCGGCCTGCATCATGTGGGTATCGGTGTGACAGGCGGACGTCTGTATGTCATCGGCGGGTACAGGCAATCAGGACTCAGCGTGTGGCATCCCGTTGCGACTGTGTACGCCTATGATCCGGCGACGGACACCTGGGCCGAGCGCGCGCCCATGCCGACCGCCCGCGGCGCGTTGTCGGTGACCGTGCATGACGGGAAGCTGTACGCCATCGGCGGCTACGACGGGAAGGCCAATAGCGCGGCGGTCGAGGTCTTCGATCCGGTGCGCAATCTCTGGGCCCCGCGCGCGCCTCTGCCGACTCCTCGCGATCATCTGGCGACCGCGACTGTGGCCGGAACGCTGTATGCGATCGGCGGACGCCTGAACGGGGACTATCGACGGAATCTCTCCGTCATGGAAGCCTACGATCCCGTCACGGATCAATGGAAACGCGCTGCCGATCTGCCGACTGCCCGCAGCGGCATCACCGCATCTGAGGTCGGCGGGAAGCTCTATGTGTTCGGCGGTGAAGGCGGGGAGGGCACGTTCCGTGAAAACGAGGCGTATGATCCGGCGCGTGATGTCTGGCAGGTGATGGCGCCGATGCCGACCGGGCGCCACGGCCTGGGGTCGGCTGTGGTGCAAGGGCGCATCCATGTCCTCAGCGGCGGGCCGACTCCCGGAGGCTCCTTTAGCGATCTGAATGAAGTGTTTACACCGCCGGGAGCTAAAGAGTTCTGAGTTGTGAGTTCCGGGTTATGAGTTGTGAGTGGTCCAATGAAGAAATAGCTGAGACAGTTCTGAACCAAACAACAATGCGGCTTCTTTGAGGGCAGTAGAGCAGTGGGAAAGCGCTGCTGGGATCAACATGTTATCGGCCGCCGGCA
>DATGEA010000126.1:0-12500 GCA_035310605.1 Nitrospira sp.
AACGAAGCTCAGGAGAACAGCATGGCGAAGGAAGTATCAGCACAAATCAAGTTGCAGATTCCGGCCGGAAAAGCGAATCCGGCTCCTCCTGTTGGACCGTCACTTGGTCAGCACGGCGTCAACATCATGGAATTCTGCAAACAATTTAACGCCAAGACCCAAAAAGAGGGTGACAGCATCATTCCTGTGATCATCACGGTCTATAAGGACCGGACGTTCACGTTCATCATGAAGACTCCCCCGGCGTCCGACTTGTTGAAAAAGGCCGCCGGCATCATCAAGGGGTCTGGTGTGCCGCAGAAGGATAAGGTCGGCAAGATCACCAGAAAGCAGCTGAATGAAATCGCCCAGAAGAAAATGGCCGACTTGAACGCTGCGGACCTGGAAGGGGCCGTAAAAATCATCGAGGGAACCGCCCGCAGCATGGGTGTCGTTATCCAAGGGTAATTCGGGACAGAAGGAGTTGCAGGCAATGGGAAAGAAAATGAAAGCCGCGCTGGAGAAGCTGGAGCCGCGCCAGTATACGCTCCGCGAGGCGGTGGGGCTCGTGAAGACGGCGGCATATGCCAAGTTCGACGAATCGGTCGACCTGGCGATTCGGTTGGGCGTCGATCCGAAGCGCTCCGACCAAATGGTGCGCGGCACGACCTCGTTGCCCCACGGGACAGGAAAGAAGGTCCGCGTGCTCGTGTTCGCCAAGGGCGAAAAGGAGCAGGAAGCGCGTCAGGCCGGTGCGGATTATGTGGGGGCCGATGATCTGATGGAGAAGATCAAAGGCGGGTGGATGGACTTTGACTGTGCCATCGCGACGCCGGATCTCATGGCGGCCGTCGGGAAGCTCGGTAAGGTGCTGGGCCCGCGCGGACTCATGCCGAATCCCAAAACCGGCACCGTCACATTCGAGGTGGGCAAAGCTGTGTCGGAAATCAGGAAAGGTCGCGTGGAGTATAAAGTTGAAAAGGCCGGTATTGTGCAGGTGCCGGTTGGCAAGGTGTCGTTCCAGGCCGACCATCTTTACGACAATGCCTCCGCGCTTTTGGAAGCGGTGGTCAAGGCTAAGCCGGCGTCCTGCAAGGGACGCTACCTCAAGAGCGTCACGATTTCGAGCACGATGGGGCCCGGGGTGAAGTTGGATCCCATCGCGCTAGCGAAGCAATGGAGTTAGTCGAATTCTCGGGGCGGAAAAGGGGAAGGGTTCGATTATGAAGAAGGAAGACAAAGCCACAGCGGTAGCGGAGTTGGCGGAGAAGTTCGGCCGTGCGCGGTTGGCGATTGTGACGGAATGTGCCGGACTTTCGGTCAATCAGGTCACCGAACTGCGCAAGCAACTGCGCGGAGCCAAGGCTGAATACAGAGTCGTCAAGAATACCCTGGCAATTCGGGCGGCTGAAGCGACGACGCTTGCCGGGTTGAAGAGTCACCTGAAAGGGCCGACGGGCGTAGTGATTGGCTACGACGATCCGGTGTTGCCGACCAAGATCCTGCGGGATTTCATTACGGCCGAAAAGCGTGAAGAAAAAATTCGGATCACGCTGGGAGTGTTGGAGGGCAAGGTGGTGCAGCCCGCCGAGTTGGCGGCCGTCGCCAAGCTCCCGAAGAAGGAAGTGCTTATTGCAATGCTGCTTTCGGCCATGCAAGGGCCGATTCGCGGGGTTGTCTATACGCTGAATGCAGTGTTGTCGAAGATCGTCAGAGTCATTGCAGCCATTGAGGATAAACGGAAAGGAGAAGGGGACATGTCAGCAACAACCACAAAGCTATCGCAGGAAGAATTGATCAAGGCCATTGAGGGCATGAGCGTGCTCGATTTGGCGGAATTGGTGAAGGGGCTGGAGAACCGGTTTGGTGTTACGGCAGCCGCTCCCGTCGCCGTTGCTGCGGCGCCTGCCGCGGGTGCAGCAGCACCTGCCGAAGAAAAGACCGCGTTCGACGTCATCCTGGCGTCCGCTCCAGCCGACAAGAAGATTCAGATCATCAAGGTGGTCCGCGAGCTCACGAGCCTCGGTCTGAAGGAAGCCAAGGATCTCGTGGAAGCTGCGCCGAAGCCCGTCAAGACCGGTGTGGCGAAGGAAGAAGCCGACACCATGAAGAAGAAGCTCGAAGAGAGCGGAGCAAAAGTCGAGGTCAAGTAACCTCGACCCGTTCAGCATCTGCGGGCACCCGCCGGCGGCGGGTGCCCAAGCCCAACCATTGTAGTGGAGGACCGCGGAATGCCCGAAACGACTCTACAAGAGTTCGTCGAACGGAAGGATTTTTCTCGTATTCGCACGAGTATCGACATTCCGGATCTCATCGAGATCCAGAAGCGCTCGTACGAGGAGTTTCTTCAGTTTGAAGTTGAGCCGGAACGACGGAAGGATCATGGACTGCAAGCGGCTTTGGCCAGCGTGTTTCCGATTCCGGATTACAACAACACGGCCATCTTGGAGTTTACAAGCTATACCTTGGGGACTCCAAAGTATGATGAGCGGGAGTGCCTGGAACAAGGGATGACCTTCGCTGTGCCGCTCAAGCTGCGGGTGCGGCTGGTCGTCTTCGACAAGGAAGACAAAGGGCCGAAGAAAAAAGTTCTCGACGTGCGTGAGCAGGAGGTCTACGTCGGCGAATTGCCGCTGATGACCGAGCGCGGAACGTTTATCGTCAACGGCACGGAGCGTGTCGTCGTCAGCCAGTTGCATCGATCGCCCGGGGCTTCATTCACCCACGACAAGGGCCGGACCCATGCGAGCGGCAAAGTGCTGTACTCCGCCCGGATCATTCCCTACCGAGGGTCCTGGCTGGACTTCGAATTCGACGCGAGAGACATCCTCTATGTACGCATCGACCGGCGCCGGAAGATGCCGGCGACGATTCTCCTCAAGGCGTTCGGTTTTTCGAGCGATGACCTGCTGAAAATGTATTACCCGGTGGAAGAAATCCGGGTAAACAAGGGCAAGTTGATGCGCAAGCTCGATCCCGAGATTCACCAGGGGATGCGTTGTTCGACCGAAGTGATCGAGAAAGGCGGAAAAGAACCGATCGTACGGGAAGGCGCGAAGCTGACGAAGGGGCTTATCGCCAAACTTAAGGCGGCCGGTGTCAAAGAGATTCCGCTTTCCCCGAATGAGCTGGTCGGCCGCGCCGTGCTCAGCGAGTTGGTCGACACCAAGAAAAACAAGCTGGCGGAGAAAAATCAGCGTCTCACGGCCGAGATTATCGAGAAAATTCTCGAGAGTGAAATCGAGGAATTCAAGATCATTTTCTTCGATGCCGCGACCACGACACCCGTCATTCTCGATACGCTGGAGATGGAGCGCACCGGCTCGAAGGAAGAGGCGATGGTCGAGATTTATCGCCGCTTGCGGCCCGGCGAGACCCCGTCGGTGGAAACCGCACGCGCGCTCTTCGACAATCTGTTCCTGAACTCCAAGCGGTACGACCTCTCCCCGGTCGGACGTCTGAAGTTGAATAAGAAGTTGGGGCTCGATTTGCCGTTGGAGCAACGGACCTTGACCGCTCAGGATATCGTCGAGGTGATCCGCTATCTTGTGAATTTGAAGATGGGCAAGGGCGAAATCGACGACATCGACCATTTGGGTAATCGTCGGGTTCGCTCTGTCGGAGAATTGCTGGAGAATCAATTCCGCTTAGGCCTTGTCCGTATGGAACGCAGTATCAAGGAGCGGATGAACCTGCTCGATATGGAAACCGTGCTGCCGCACGACTTGATCAACGCCAAGCCGGTTGTGGCGGCGGTGAAGGAGTTTTTTAGCAGCAGCCAGCTGTCCCAGTTTATGGACCAGACGAATCCCCTGGCGGAGATTACCCACAAGCGGCGTCTCTCCGCCCTCGGACCGGGCGGTCTGACGCGGGAACGAGCCGGTTTCGAAGTCCGTGACGTCCATCCGTCTCACTATAGCCGTATTTGCCCGATCGAAACACCGGAAGGTCCGAACATCGGATTGATCACCTCATTGGCCACGTACGCGCGTATCAATGAGTTCGGCTTCATCGAGGCTCCGTACCGCCTGGTCGAGAAGGGTCGCGTGACGGATCAGATCGAATTTCTGTCCGCCATCGAGGGCGATAAGTATCTCATTGCCCAAGCCAACTCCAAGGTGGACGGTTCGGGACGGTTGGTTTCGGAAACGGTTTCCGCTCGATCGGGCGGGGACTTCGTCACGGTGACGCCGGACAAGGTCGAGTATATGGACGTGTCGCCGAAGCAGGTCGTCAGCGTGGCGACGGCATTGGTGCCGTTCCTGGAGCATGACGACGCGAACCGCGCGTTGATGGGGTCGAATATGCAGCGGCAAGCGGTGCCGCTTCTCAAATCCGAGTCGCCGCTCGTCGGTACCGGCATGGAAGCAGTGGTAGCCCGCGATTCCGGCTATGTGGTGCAAGCCAAGCGGTCCGGCGTCGTCGAAAGTGTGGATGCCACGCGGATCGTTGTCCGTTCGGATTCGAAAGAAGGTCGTAAGCGGAACGATACTGGGCTGGATGTCTATGATTTGATCAAGTTCCAGCGCTCAAATCAGAATACCTGCATCACCCAGACTCCGGTCGTCCGTATCGGGCAGCCGGTAAAGAAAGGGCAAGTGTTGGCCGACGGACCAGCCATTGACCAGGGCGAGCTGGCGCTTGGCAAGAATGTGCTCGTCGCATTCATGCCTTGGGGCGGCTACAACTTCGAAGACGCGATTCTGTTGAGTGAAAAGCTCGTGCGGGAGGATGCGTTCACCTCGATCCACATCGAAGAATTCGAAGTGGAGGCGCGCGATACCAAGCTGGGTAAGGAAGACATCACGCGCGATATTCCCAATGTCGGCGAAGAGGCGCTGCGTAACCTCGACGAAAGCGGCATCATCCGCATCGGGGCCGAGGTGAAGCCGGGCGACATTCTCGTCGGGAAGGTCACGCCGAAGGGTGAAACCCAACTGACGCCGGAAGAAAAGCTCCTGCGTGCGATTTTCGGCGAAAAGGCCGGCGACGTGAAGGATACGTCCCTGACGGTACCTCCTGGGGTCGAAGGCATCGTCGTCGATGTGAAGATCTTCTCGCGGAAAGGGCTCGATAAGGACGAGCGGTCCAAGAGCATCGAAAGCGAAGATACCATGAAGCTTCAGCGCGACCACCACGAGGAGTTGCGCATCATCGAAGAGGAAAAGAACAAGAAGGTCCGAAAGCTTTTGCTCGGCAAAGTCGTCGGGCGCGATTTGATGGATCCCGAAAGCGGCGATGTCATTCTGAAGAAGAAGGGCAAGCTCACGGCGGAGATCCTCAAGCGGTTGTCCGATGACTCGGTCCGCTACATCATTCTCAGCGATCCGGATGAGCAGAAGGAGCTGGAGGACGTCGAGCGCCGGGCGAAAGAACAGGTTGAAATCCTTCAGACGCTCTATGACGAAAAAGTCGGGCGGTTGAAACGGGGCGACGAGTTGCCGCCCGGCGTCATCAAGCTCGTCAAAGTCTATATTTCGATGAAGCGCAAGATTCAGGTCGGCGACAAGATGGCCGGCCGGCACGGCAATAAAGGCGTGGTCTCCCGGGTATTGCCGGAAGAAGACATGCCCTACCTGCCGGACGGGACACCGGTCGAGATTGTGCTGAATCCGCTCGGGGTACCGTCGCGTATGAACGTCGGACAAATCTTGGAAACTCACCTTGGCTGGGCTGCAAAGGCCTTGGGGATCAAGGTAGCCAGTCCGGTGTTCGACGGAGCGTCCGAAAAGGAAATCAAAGACCTGCTGAAGAAAGCCAAATTGCCGACCAGCGGTCAAACGACCCTGATGGACGGCCGGACGGGTGAAGCCTTTGGCAGCCCTGTCACGGTCGGGTATATGTATGTGCTGAAGCTGCACCATCTGGTCGACGACAAAATCCACGCCAGATCGATCGGTCCCTATTCTCTCGTCACCCAGCAGCCTCTGGGCGGCAAGGCTCAGTTTGGTGGTCAGCGGTTGGGAGAGATGGAAGTCTGGGCGTTGCAGGCCTATGGAGCCGCCTCGACGTTGCAGGAGTTCCTCACGGTCAAGTCAGACGACGTGCCGGGTCGGTCGCGCATGTATGAGGCAATTGTGAAAGGCGAACCTTTCCTGGAGCCGGGGTTGCCCGAGTCGTTTAACGTCTTGGTCAAAGAACTGCAAAGTCTGGGGCTCGACGTCGAATTGGTCAAGACGCAAGACTAACCACTTGTGTGCCGGCCGTGTGCCGGCATCAGAGGAGGTCACTACCTTGGAAGGCGTATATACATTGTTTGAAAAGCCGCGGGATTCGGTGTCGTTCGATTCAATGCGAATTCGCATTGCGTCGCCCGAAAAGATCCGGTCCTGGTCGTACGGCGAAGTGAAGAAGCCGGAAACGATCAATTACCGGTCGTTCAAGCCGGAAAAAGACGGGTTGTTCTGTGCGAAGATTTTCGGTCCGATCAAGGACTGGGAGTGCAATTGCGGCAAATACAAGCGCATGAAGCACCGCGGCATCGTCTGCGATAAGTGCGGTGTGGAAGTCATTCAGTCGAAGGTTCGCCGTGAGCGAATGGGCCATATCGAGCTCGCGGCGCCCGTCGCCCATATCTGGTTCTTGAAAGGCGTACCGAGCCGGATCGGCACGCTTCTGGATATGAGCCTCAAGCAGCTGGAGAAGATCCTCTACTTTGAGAGCTATGTCTGCGTCGATGCGGGGTCGACCGATCTGACCGAAAAAGAACTGGTCACGGAGGACAAGCTCCGCACGCTGCAGTCGGAGTATGCGCCCAATTCCTATAAGGTCGGCATCGGGGCCGAAGCGATTCGCGATCTGTTGCGGAAGATCGACATCAATGCCAAGTGGGATGAGATCAAGGCCAAGTCCAAGACGTCCACTTCGGCGGCGCTGAAGAAGAAATACGCCAAGCAGTTGAAGGTCATCGAAGCATTCCGGAAATCCGGCAACAAACCGGAGTGGATGATTATGGACGTGATTCCGGTGCTCCCACCTGAGTTGCGGCCGCTCGTTCCGCTGGACGGCGGGCGTTTCGCCACGTCCGATCTGAACGACCTTTATCGCCGGGTGATCAACCGGAACAATCGATTGAAGCGTCTGATGGAATTGAAGGCGCCGGGCGTGATCATCCGCAACGAAATGCGAATGTTGCAGGAGGCGGTGGATGCGCTGTTTGACAACGGCCGCCGTGGTCGTGCAATTCGTGGACCCAACAAGCGTCCGCTCAAGTCGTTGAGCGATATGCTCAAGGGCAAACAGGGACGTTTCCGGCAGAACCTGCTCGGGAAGCGCGTCGATTACTCCGGCCGTACGGTCATCGTGGTGGGCCCGGAACTCCGTCTCCATCAGTGCGGCCTGCCGAAGAAGATGGCGTTGGAGTTGTTCAAGCCCTTCATCTTCCATAAGCTGGAAGAGCGGGGTGCGGCAACGACGATCAAGAGCGCGAAGCGCCTGGTCGAAAAGGAGCGTCCGGAAGTGTGGGACGTGCTCGACGAAGTCATTCGTGAGCATCCGGTCCTGCTGAATCGTGCCCCGACCTTGCACCGATTGGGCATTCAAGCCTTCGATCCGGTCTTGGTGGAAGGCAAGGCGATCAGGCTGCATCCACTCGTTTGCGCAGCGTTCAACGCCGACTTCGATGGAGATCAGATGGCGGTACACGTCCCGTTGTCGGTCGAAGCCCAAGTCGAAGCGCGCGTGTTGATGATGTCGATCAACAACATCCTGTCGCCGGCCAACGGCAAACCGATTGCCGTTCCGTCGCAAGACATGGTGCTGGGGTGCTATTGGCTTACGAAGGAGCGAGTCGGCGCGAAGGGCGAAGGGAAGGTCTTCGCGTCTCCCGAAGAAGTGCGTATTGCGTTCGATGCGCGGGAAGTTGAAGAACATGCGAAGATCAAGGTGCGCATCGAGGGCAATCTGGTGCAAACCACCGTCGGCCGCGTTGTCTTATCCGAAGTGCTCCCGGCAACGATGCCCTTCGCGTATGCGAATAAATTGATGACGAAGAAGGAAGTGACGAAGCTCATCGACTCGGTCTATCGGCAGTGCGGGCATAGAGAGACCGTGACGTTCCTCGACAAAATCAAGGACACCGGCTTCCACTATGCGACCCGCGCAGGTGTCTCGATCTGTGTCGACAACATGCACATTCCGAGCAAGAAGGAAGAGTTGATCGGCAAGGCGCAGCGTGAGGTCAACGAGATCGAACGACAGTATGGGGAGGGCTTGATCACCAACGGTGAGCGCTACAACAAAGTCATCGACATCTGGGCCCATGTGACCGAACAGGTCGCGGGCGAAATGATGAAGGAGTTGGGCGCCGGCGGAGATCCGAGCAAGGAAGAAGCCTTCAACCCGATCTTTATGATGGCCGACTCGGGGGCTCGAGGCAGTTCCCAGCAGATTCGTCAGCTTGGCGGTATGCGCGGACTGATGGCCAAGCCGTCCGGTGAAATTATCGAAACGCCGATCACCGCGAATTTCCGCGAGGGCCTCACCGTGCTGCAGTACTTTATCTCGACGCATGGTGCCCGCAAAGGTTTGGCCGACACCGCGCTGAAAACCGCGAACTCCGGTTATCTCACGCGTCGGCTTGTCGATATCGCACAGGATGTCATCATCAGCGAAATCGATTGCGGCACGACCGATGGCATCTTCGTGAGTGCCTTGGTCGAGGGCGGTGAAATCATTCAGCCCATTGAAGAGCGTATTCTCGGTCGGTTGGCCGCGGAAGACATTCGCGACCCTGTGACCGGAGAAGTGATCGTTTCATTCAACGAGGAGATCACCGAAGAGCGGACGAAGGACATCGTCGAAGCCGCCGTCGATCGGGTCAAGATCCGATCCGTGCTGACCTGTCAGTCACGGCGCGGCGTCTGCCAGGCCTGCTATGGCCGTGATTTGGCGCGAGGACGGTTGGTCGAAAAGGGCGAGCCGGTCGGTGTCATCGCGGCGCAGTCCATCGGCGAACCGGGTACACAGCTGACCATGCGCACCTTCCACATTGGTGGTACGGCTAGCAAGGTGGTCGAGCAAACGGTCCTCGAAGCGAAGCATGCGGGGCGGATGAAGTTCATGAGCTTCGACGCCAAGAAAAATGCGGACGTACATAACGCGGGCATTGCGGTTCGTAACAAAGAAGGCGAGTGGGTGGTGATGAACCGGAACGCCAAGATTGCGATCGTGGATGAAAACGGCCGCGAACGCGAGAAGTATCCGGTCGTCTACGGTGCCAAGATCAAGATGAAGGACGGCGATCGGGTCGAGCTGGCCCAGAAACTGGTGGAGTGGGATCCCTACTCGCTGACGATTCTCACCGAAGTGGGCGGGAAAGTGGCGTACGGCGACATAGTCGAGGGCGTCACAATGAAGGAAGAATTCGATGAAGTGACCGGTCTTTCGCGGAAGGTCATTATCGAGCACTCCGGCGCGACGTTGCGTCCCCGCATTTCGATTAAGGATGAAGGCGGCAAGACGGCCAAAGTCTCCGGGGGCGCCAATACGGTTGCACGGTATCTGTTGCCGGTCGGCGCCCACATTTTCGTTGAAAAGGGTGCGGCCGTCCATCCGGGCGACGTGCTGGCCAAGATTCCGCGGGAAACGACGAAGACGAAAGACATTACGGGCGGGTTGCCCCGCGTAGCGGAATTGTTCGAAGCCAGGAAACCGAAAGAGCAGGCCGTCATCAGCGAAATCGACGGCGAAGTTTCTTACGGAGGATTCGTCAAAGGCCAGCGCAAGGTGCTCGTCGACAATAAGTTGGGGGATGTGAAGGAATACTTCATTCCGAAGGGCAAGCATGTCAACGTCCACGAAGGAGACTGGGTGCGGGCCGGAGAGCCGTTGATGGACGGGTCGGCCAATCCGCACGACATCCTCGACGTGCTCGGGCCGAACGAATTGCAGAAGTATCTCGTGGACGAAGTGCAGGACGTGTATCGGTTGCAGGGCGTCTCGATCAACGACAAGCACATTGAGATCATTGTGCGGCAAATGTTGCGCAAGGTGCGCATCGAAGATCCGGGCGACACTGAATTCCTGCCCGGCAGCCAGGTCAGCAAGATGGTGTTTGAAGAAGAAAACGATCGAGTCCTGAAGAAGGACGGGAAGCCGGCGCTCGGGAAGCCGGTCCTCTTGGGTATTACGAAGGCGGCGCTGACGACCGACAGCTTCATCTCGGCCGCGTCGTTCCAGGAAACCACTAGGGTATTGACCGAGGCAGCGATCAACGGACGCGAAGACAATCTCCTCGGTCTCAAGGAGAACGTGATCGTGGGTCGACTGATCCCGGCCGGCACCGGATTCGACGAGTATCGCGACACATTCGTGATCAGTCCTAAGCCGGAACCGGTCGTCGTGGGTCAGACCGAGGCCCCGGCGTTGCCCCGAGAAGGTGCGGCGGCGGCATCAGGAGATGGCGGAGCCGCATAAACACTGGTGATTTGAGCGTCGCTTGACAGCAGGGCGTTCGATCACTATAATCCGACGGCTTTGCACTTGAAGGAGTGCACAGTCGCAATCAAACTGTGCGGAAGACGAGAGAATACGACCGATGCCAACGATCAATCAGTTAGTCAGGAAGGGGCGCCAGCTGGCCCATGCAAAGACCAAGAGCCCTGCGCTCAAGTCCTGCCCGCAAAAACGGGGAGTCTGTCTTCGTGTCTACACGTCGACGCCGAAGAAGCCGAACTCCGCGCTGCGGAAAGTGGCTCGTGTGCGGTTGACCAACGGGATGGAAGTCACGACGTATATTCCCGGTGTCGGGCACAACCTGCAGGAACACTCGATCGTTCTCGTGCGGGGCGGCCGTGTGAAGGACCTGCCGGGTGTGCGTTATCACATTGTCCGCGGCGCCCTCGATGCGGTGGGCGTGGCGGACCGCAAGCAGGGTCGATCGAAGTACGGCGCAAAGCGACCGAAGTAAGATTATCGTCAAGAAGCCAGTAAGAGAGTAAACGACAATGCCACGAAGCAGATTCTTAGGACAGAGGGAGCCGCTCCCGGACGTGCGGTATCGCGACAAAGTGGTGGGGAAGTTCCTCAACATTTTGATGGAAGGCGGCAAGAAGAGCACCGCCGAGCGTATTTGCTACGGCGCGTTCGACGTCATTCAGGAAAAAACCGGAGGCGATCCGCTGAAAGTGTTTCGCGCTGCGATCGATAATGTGAAGCCGATCGTCGAGGTCAAATCTCGCCGAGTCGGAGGCGCATCGTATCAGGTGCCGGTTGAAATTCGCCCGGCCCGCCGGATGTCCCTCGCGCTTCGTTGGTTGTCGGAATATTCCCGCACGCGTGGCGGCAAGAGCATGCGAGAGAAGCTCGCAGCCGAGTTGCTGGACGCGTCAAATAATACAGGGGCCGCGGTGAAGAAACGGGAAGACGTGCATCGGATGGCGGAGGCCAACAAGGCTTTCGCGCACTATCGCTGGTAACGTCGTTCTGTGCTGCAGTTGGGCCGTACTGCGATCCGCAGATGCGGGGTGCCCCTGAATCGCAGTGGTATCGGCTCATTCTGCAGCACTTGTATTTTTAGAGGATGATACGTGGCTAGGCAAGCACCATTAGAAAGAACCAGAAACATCGGCATCATGGCGCACATTGATGCCGGAAAAACCACGACCACGGAGCGCATTCTCTACTACACGGGGATGACGCACAAGCTGGGCGAGGTTCATGAAGGCGCAGCGACGATGGACTGGATGGAGCAGGAGCGCGAGCGCGGCATCACCATTACGGCTGCTGCGACCACCTGCTTTTGGAGGGATCATCGTATCAACATCATCGATACCCCCGGTCACGTCGATTTCACAATCGAAGTCGAGCGGTCGTTGCGTGTGCTTGACGGGGCTGTTGCCGTATTCGACTCCGTGCAGGGTGTCGAGCCCCAATCTGAAACGGTGTGGCGACAGGCAGACAAGTATCAGGTTCCCCGCATTGCGTTCATGAATAAGATGGATCGGATCGGCGCCGATTTTTACTTCAGCGTCCAGACGATCATCGATCGTTTGGGGGCGAATCCCGTTCCTATTCAGATTCCGATCGGGAGGGAAGCGGAGTATCGCGGTTCGATCGATTTGATCACGATGAAGGCCTATGTGTATGACGACGAAACCCTTGGGGCGAAATACAAGATCGAAGAGATTCCGGCGGATTTGATGGAGAAGGCCAAGGAGTATCGTGAAAAGATGCTCGAAGCGGTGGCGGAATTCGACGATCAAGTGATGGAGAAGTATCTCAATGGACAGCCATTGACGGAGGACGAGATTCGCCGCGTGGTTCGGGCTGGCGCGATCTCCTTGAAAGTGACGCCTGTGCTGTGCGGATCTGCGTTCAAGAACAAGGGTGTGCAGCAGTTACTTGACGGGGTGGTCGATTTCCTGCCGTCACCGCTCGATATTCCCCCCGTGAAGGGTATCGATCCGAATACAGATAAGGAAGTTGAACGGAAGCCCTCCGATACCGAACCGTTTTCCGCGCTTGCGTTCAAGATGATGTCGGATCCCTTTGCAGGCCAGCTGACCTATTTCCGCGTGTAT
>DATGEA010000127.1:0-2683 GCA_035310605.1 Nitrospira sp.
GATCTCATTCGCTCGCAACCAATTCCCGCCTGACATCATCCGGCACGCCGTTTGGCTGTATATGCGTTTCACGCTCATCTATCGCGACGTCGAAGATCTGCTTGCGGAGCGCGATCTGGATGTCTCCTACGAAACGGTGCGGCGATGGGTCTTGAAGTTCGGGCCCCTGTTCGCCCGAGAACTTCGCCGTCGACGCCCGCGCCCAACGTCGCGTTGGCATCTCGATGAGAGTGTGCCGCGTACGCACCAGCAGCAATGGAGGTGCGGCGCTGCATAGAAGATGAGGGTGGGCCCCTCGGAGCCGACCGTCAGGGGTAGGCTTCAAACCACCGCAAGCTGCGACGGTAAAGAGCCGTGGTGGTGAGCGTTGCGGAAAAGGCGGGGCTTGACCTCGTCAGGTGAGGTTTAGAGAGACGAGCGTAAGCGAACCGCTGATGACGTGTCGAAAAGTGCAAGACGATGTCGAAACCAGGGTGAACTCGTTAACCTGGGACAAGTCTGGGGGGCGACCTGATTTCTGCCCAGATGGCATCCGGCATGAAGGCGGCGTGACTCTACTCCAGGCTTTTATGTGGAACGCGGGAACCTGTCGTCCCGATGCTAAGGGAGAAATCCAAGTAGGCGGACCCTACGAGGGTGAGAGTACCGATGCGGGGCACAGGGGCGGAGCGGCCCGTAGTAGCGGTGAAGGCCCTGTAATGGGGCTGGAGCGAAGGGGCTGCGTTGTTCAGCTCTGTCGTGAGGCCAACCGGCGACGGGAGGAGCCTCATGGATAGGGCAAAGCCGTACGACATTCCGAAAAGGGAGGTGTGGGAAGCCTACAAGAAGGTCAGAGCCAACCAAGGGGCGGCTGGCGTCGACGGCCAGACGATTTCGGACTTCGAGGCGGATCTTGCGAACAACCTCTACAAGCTCTGGAATCGCCTGTCGTCGGGCAGCTACCTACCGCCGCCGGTTCGGCGGGTGGACATACCAAAGAGCGACGGCAAGACGCGGCCGCTGGGGATTCCCACGGTCGCCGATCGCATCGCTCAGATGGTGGTCAAACGGCATCTGGAGCCGCTGGTGGAGCCCAGGTTTCACCCCGACTCTTACGGATACCGGCCCGGCAAATCGGCGCTCGATGCGGTCGACAAGGCGCGGCAGCGATGCTGGCGTCGGGACTGGATCCTTGATCTCGACATCAAGGCCTTCTTCGACAGCATCGAAACGGACCTGCTGATGCGGGCAGTGCGCAAGCACACCGATTGCCCGTGGGCGCTTTTGTACATCGACAGATGGCTGAAGGCGCCGATGCAGATGCCGGACGGGAGCCTCGTCGGTCGAGAGAAGGGGACGCCACAGGGCGGGGTGATCAGCCCCCTCCTGGCCAATCACTACGCGTTCGACGCCTGGATGGCCAGGAACTTCCCGGACATTCCGTTCGAGCGCTACGCCGATGACGTGATCTGCCACTGTCGCACGCAAGCCCAGGCGACGGCGCTGCGGACGGCGCTTGAGGAGCGGTTTGCTGACTGCGGACTGACGCTGCATCCCGAGAAGACGAAAATCGTCTACTGCAAGGATCAGAGCCGACGCGACAATCACTCGAATTTTAGGTTCGACTTTCTCGGCTACATGTTCCGGCCGAGGATGGTGAGCAAAAGATACGGGGGAATGGGCGTCTCGTTCAGCCCCGCGGCCAGCCCAACTGCGCTCAAGGCGATCCGACGGACCGTCCGGGGCTGGGCGCTGCACAGGCGCAGCCACAAGGCCCTTGAGGATCTGGCGCGGATGTTCAACTCGCACATCCGGGGCTGGATCAACTACTACGGTCGGTTTTGTCCTTCGGCCCTCTATCCAACCCTGCTGCACATCGACCGGATTCTGGCGCGATGGGCGGCCGGAAAGTTTAAGTCCATGCGCGGGCACAAGCGACGAGCCCGAAACTGGCTGCTGCGCATCGCGCGCCAACAGCCGCGGCTTTTCGCTCACTGGAGCCTGATCCATGGACGCGGCCGAACAATGGGAGCCGGATGACGCGAGAGTGTCACGTCCGGTTCTGAGAGAGCGCGGGGGTGAAACTCCCCCGCGCCACTCGCCTCTATCTGAAAATCGACGGCCGAATGGTCTACCTTTGGCGGGCTGTGGACGCCGAAGGCGAGGTCCTCGATGTGCTGGTCCAGTCCAAGCGAAACAGCCACGCCGCACTTAAACTGATGCGCAAGCTCCTGAAGAAGTATGCCTTCGTTCCTGAGCGGTTGGTCACCGACGACTTGCGATCATACAGCGCCGCGGCCCGGGATCTTGGGATCGAACGCCGGCACGAGCGCGGACGATGGAAGAACAATCGAGCTGAGAATTCGCACCAGCCGACGCGGCGGCGGGAGCGCAAGATGCAGCGGTTCAAGAGCCCGGGTTCAGCCCAGAAATTTCTTTCAACCCACGCCGCCGTCTACAACACCTTCAACGTCCAACGCCATCTCATCTCCGCCCAAACGCACCGCGCGCTTCGCGGTGCCGCGATGACCACGTGGCGGACCGCAGTCGCAGCGGCCTAACAATTCCTGAGCCGCCGACACTTTGCGCTCGCGGCACGGCAACGTGACAAAGCCGCATCAAGGGCTGAGATCCCGCGTCGTCGAGTCGATCAACGCACCTCGCTCTCGACATTGAGCTTTGCGCTTCGCTTTGGGACAGAACC
>DATGEA010000128.1:0-4126 GCA_035310605.1 Nitrospira sp.
AGGGGGTCTTCCGGTGTTGGCCTTAGGCGGGTGGCTCACCCATTCTCGCTTGCCGCTGAACTATATCTCGCAAATGAAACGGGAGGGTGCCCCACCCAACGCGGTGTTCGTTGGGTGGGCGGAATTGTAACTTAGGCGTCGTAATCGATTGCCTGCGGACTGGTCGGGACGGCCGGATTTGAACCTGCCTCCTCGTGTTTTCAAGAACTTACCTGAAAAGCATGGATGCGGAAAATAGCGGCCGGGGACGGGCAGGAACGGGTAGCGTTCCCTTACTGTTCCCTCATGTAAGGCGTCGGCGGTTCGAAAACTAAACGGCGGACGGATTGGCAGCCGACGCTTTACGCGAAATGAGTAAAACCAACCAGCGAAGGAACCGATAAGACATCACTGGCACAGGACAATACGCAAAACGCGTAAATGGCCGAATACGCAAAATGCATAAAGTGGCGAATGCGGTTGCAGATTCCCGTGTGTTCAGCACCGATAACGAGAAGTCCCAATTTGGGAAGCCCCTCTTCCGCACTGAATCACTGACAGTAGGCTTTGTAGTGAGAGTAAGCTTTCTCTAGGTTGCCTTCGCGAAGATGCCGACGAAGGAGGGTTCCTCTTTGTCTGCGACACCAGGGTTCCCTCCCAAAATGATCGGGCGGTTTGCTCCCGGCGAGGTGCTTGGGCACTATCGCATCGTCGAGAAGATCGGCGAGGGTGGGATGGGTGAAGTCTACCGCGCCCATGATGAGCACCTCGACTGCAATGTTGCACTCAAAGTTCTCCCACCAGGCTCTGCGGGCAACGAATCCGCACGCAAGCAATTCCACAAAGAAGCGCGAGTCCTTGCCCGTCTAAACCATCCGAACATTGCCATCGTCCACGACTTTGACACTCAGCAAGGAGTGGACTATCTGGTGATGGAGTATATCGCCGGGACAACACTCAGCGAGAAGCTCGTGAATGGAGAGCTCCTGGAAAAGGAGGTCATCCGTGTCGGGATGCAACTTGCCGAAGGCTTGTATGCGGCCCATGATCTGACAATGGCCGGTTGAAGATTCTGGACTTTGGACTAGCAAAGCTTCGGCTTCAAGCCGCAAGCAGTATATTCGGTTCTTGGTCAGGCCTCGCGTTCCACGACTGTCCTTTGGTGCTGCGCGACACCGAGACGAAGGAAATCTTCGCTCTGGACTGGCAGGAGCCATAATCTTCACTTCACATGAATGTTCGAAGACGGCTATGGACCACTCGATCTCCAGTCGTACTCTGAGTCGCATTGGCCAGATACAGGTCGGTGAGACCGCCACGGCTTTGCTGATGCTTACCTATTCGTTCCTGGCAATGGCCAGCTACAACGCCATCAAGCCGATTACCCGAAGCAAGTTCATCGACAGCCTGGGCGCCGACAACCTTCCCTATGTGCAGCTGGCCGCCGGCGTGCTCATTGGCATGATCATGGTCGCTTACAGCTGGCTGGTGGCACGCCTGCCCCGTCGTTGGAGTCTGCCGATCGTGCAGGTGGGAATCGTGGGCTTGCTCGTGGCCTTCTGGTTCCTGTTCCGCAGGGGCGGCACGTGGGTTTCCGTCGCCTTCTACGTGACCGGACTCATCCTGGGGATACTGCTTATCAGCCAGTTCTGGACGCTGGCCAACCTTGTCTATGATCCCCGCCAGGCCAAGCGACTGTTCGGTTTCATCGGCGCCGGGGCGCCGCTGGGAGGAATTGCCGGTTCGATACTCACAGTGCGGTACGTGAAACGGATTGGTAGCGTCAACATTCTTCTGGTGAGCGCTGTCCTGATGGCGCTCTGCGCACTAATCGTGGTGACCATCATCGTTCGCGAGCAGCTCAGCGGACTGGCTGCCGCCCCGACGGAAGAGGCTAAAGAACAGACTAAGGTCCGGGGATGGCAGGCGCTCGATCTTCTGCGCAACTCGAGGCACCTGCAGATCATCGCGCTTGTGATCAGTTTCGCCGCAATCGGTGCGGCCATTATAGAGCAGCAACTCAACATGGCGGCGGCGGCGGCTTACGGTCAGGAGAGCGCTATTGCGGGCTTTCTTGCGGTCGTCCAGGCCTGGACATCCACGATCGGTTTCCTCGTCCAGATCCTGCTCACGAGCAGAATTCACCGTTTCCTCGGGATCGGGTTTGCCTTGCTGATTCTGCCGGTCAGCCTCGGCTCGACCGGGCTGGTCATGCTCATGGTTGCTGCTCTCTGGGCGCCGGGGCTGGCCCGCGTTCTTGACCAATCGCTTCGCTACACTGTCGACAAGACCTCGCGGGAGATCCTGTTCATGCCGCTGCCGAGCGACGTCAAGCTGCAGGCAAAACCCTTTGTGGACGTGACCGTGGACCGGTTCGCGAAGGGCTTCGGCGCACTGATACTTCTCCTGCTCATCAAGCCCTGGGGTCTGCATCTGAATTGGTGGGAGCTGAGCTACGCCAGCCTGACGATAATGGTGTTCTGGATCTTCATGGCGCTACGCGCGCGGCGTGGCTATGTCGAGGCTTTTCGCAGTAGCATCGGGAACCGTCAGATCAAGCCGGCGGAGATCAGGCTCGAGGTGGCTGACCTCTCGATGCTCGAGGCTCTCGTCGCAGAGCTGGCAAATCCCGATGAACGCAAGGTGCTGTATGCCATCGAGGTCCTGGAATCACTTGGCAAGAAGAATCTCATCACGCCTCTCCTGCTGCTTCACGAGTCTTCCTCAGTCCGACTCCGTGCGCTGTCGGTCCTCGACGGCGCATCGCCCGAGACCGCCGCACGCTGGCTTCCCTCAATCAGCCGCCTGTTGACGGATCCCGATCCGGAAGTGCGGGCGAGTGCCGTCGGAGCACTTGCGAACATTCAGGGTATGGACGTGGTGGAACTCGTCCGGCCCAGCCTGTCCGATTCAAACCCGCGAATCGCGATGACTGCTGCGATGGTCTTGGCCCGGGACGGCACCGCCGAGGATATCGCCGCCGCGGAATGTGTCCTGGAGAAGTTGCGCACAGACCCGCTCGAGGCGACCGTAGAGGTGCGCAAAGAGCTCGCTGCGGTTCTGCGGCACATCCCGGACATGCGGTTCCGCCGCCTGCTGATACCCTTGCTAACAGATAGCAGCCTGGAAGTGGCGCAGGAAGCGCTTCGCAGCGTCCGGCAGCTTGGAAATTCCGACTACATGTTTGTCCCCGTCCTGATCTCCCTCCTACGCCATTCCAGCCTCAGGCAGAACGCACGCGATCTCCTGGTGGGCTACGGCGAAGCCACGTTGGAGGCCCTCGGACACTTCCTTCGTGACCAGGACGAATATCCCGCCGTGCGGCGGAACATACCCTCGACGATTGCGAGGATCCCCTGTCCGCGCGCGGCCGACCTCCTGCTGGGAGCCCTCGCGGATCCCGATCGACCGCTGCAGTTCGAGGCGATCGCCGGCCTGGAAACCATGAAACGAAGGCAGCCCGGATTGAGCTTCCGGCGCGAGCCCCTCGAAGCCCTCGTTCTCAGCGAGTGCGAGAAAAGCGCATACTACGCAACGCTGCGGCAGACCTGCTTTGGCTCCCGCATGCCGGACCGCAGCCGGTTGCTGGAGCGAGCGCTTGGGGAGAGAGAAGTCCGTGGTATCGACTGCATCTTCCGCTTGCTCGGCCTGCTTTTTCCCTGGCAAGACATCGTCGCGGCGCAATGGTCGATCGAGCGTGGCGGTCCGGCCCGGGCGCGGGCCCTGGAGTACCTCGACAACCTTCTTCCAGGCCCACTGCGCAAGCGGATCCTGCCAATTCTGGAGCGCTCGCATTCCGGAACGGCAACTCTATCAGCAAGATCGCTTTTGCCCGCGAGCGAGGCGGTCCAGGCGGACTCGCTGCGCCAACTGATTCGCGACCCGGATCCGGTCCTATCGGCCGCGGCGCTTCAATTCGTCTGCGAGACCAGACAACGGCAGTATCAAAAAGACCTGGAAATGCTGATGGCCACCCGGAACGAAGGCGACTGGTGGGTTTCCGAGGAGGCTTCGTGGACTCTCGGAGCCTTCCGTCTGACTGAGGACCGCTTATCGGAACTTCTGGCCGAGCCACTCCCAGCCGTTGAAATCGCCGCTCGTCTTGGCAGGCTTCCGCTCTTTGCCAGCGTGAGTGCTGACGGACTCA
>DATGEA010000129.1:0-2851 GCA_035310605.1 Nitrospira sp.
GGATCCGGGCGAGCTCTTCTTGCGCGGTCGTGGCTCCGGTCATCAGTTTCTGCTTTTCTTCTCGCAGCGTGCCTGCTTTCACCTGCTCGGTCGCCAGCTTGCTCTCCAGGTCTTTAATCTTGTCGCGGGCTTCGGTCAGGCTAGCTGTGAGCTCCTTGGAAATCTTGGCCTTCTCTTGTTGAAGGCTCTCAATTTCTGCTGTCGATTTTTTCTTGTAGTTGTCGAATGCCGTCGTCGTTTGTGCCGAGGTCTTCCGGGCTTCCTCGAGTTCCGCAAGGGTGTCCTTGTATACCGGCATGGGCACGCATCCGACGAGCATCGTCAGCAATAGAACCACGGTCATGGCGCTTATGGCTTTCATGTATTGCCCTCCCCGAAGACCCCTTTTTGCAAATACGGCTTCAAGACGCTTGCTGGGCGGAGCACGATCCGGAAGAAAAAATGGATGGTGTCATGACCGCCACCCAGTGACATCCCGGGCTGGAGATATGCGCATTATGGCATCGGCTCTACTGACTGTCCATTCGGAGGGAGGGGAATTCTTTTGAAGCCGGTCTCAGAATGCTCATGAGTCTGCTTGTACGCCGGAAGGGAGCGGGAAGCGCTTACGCCGGCTGTTGAGGGGTCTTGGAGAGAGAGGGGGCGCGATCGACCTGGCAGATAATTTCAAAGCCGAGCCACGATTACATGTGCTGCTTGAAGAATCCGGTCCGCAAAAACGCAGCGGAAATGTTCTTAACCCCTTATGGGATTTCGGAGCCGCGCCGAAGCTTTCTGCATCAGATGGAAAAGTCACACCGGTTACCGAACCGCTCGGCAAAGGCAGCAGTTCCGAGAAGCACAAGGCTGATGCCGAGAAGACTGACGCCTGGCCCGATTACATCGGCCACCCACCCGAACCCTATCATTCCAGCCATGGCGCAAGCCATACCCCCCATGCTGAAGGCTGTGAACACGCGCCCGAGCAGGGGAACGGGGGTTATTTCCTGCAGCAAGGCAAACACGACCGGCGTGAGCAGGACAGTGCTCCCGCCTCTAACGAGCATGAAAACGCTGGCGAGAAGCGGGGTTTCCAGGAGTCCCAAGCCACCGACTGCAAGGCCGTCGACCGCCATGGAGCCGGAGATGATTCGTAACCGTCGGTGCAGATTTCCCTGCCGGATCCAGACGAGGCAGGTGGAAGCGCACAACATGCCGGTTCCAAGAATCGACCAGCGCCATCCGAGTTCGATAGGGCCGGCCCCGAGCGATTCTTTCGCAAACACGGGCAGGAGGAACATAAACGCACTGGCTCCCAGATTGAAGAGTGCGGCAGTTACCATAAGCATGAAGACAATACGGTGCTGGACGAATACAAATTGGAATCCGGTCAGCAGATCATGCTTCGTACTTCCCGAAGGGTTGAGCCAACCGGGTGAGGCCAGGGGTTCGCGTATGCGGATGGGCATCTGGCAGAGTGCGGAAATAAGAATAAGAAATGTGGCGGCATCAACATACAGCACATTCTGGGCTCCGACGAGGGCAATACCGAGGCCGCTCAGCGCGGGGCCCAGGAGCAGACCAATGTTGTTCGTGTTTTGGATGAAGGCATTGGCCGCCATGAACCGTGACCGCTCGACAATGAGTGGAACTGCCGAGGCGAGGGCCGGCCCAAAAACCGTGGAAACGATGGCCGTCAGAAACACGAGCATATAAAGACGGTTTCACGTCAGTGCCTGAGCGGCAAAGAGAGCTGGAATCAGCAGGATGAGTAGAGTACGGAGCAGATCCATCCAGATCATGACTCGCTTTTTCGACAGCCGATCGAGGTAGACTCCGATCAACGGGCCGAACAGCAGGGGAGGGATGGTCTGTAATAACCCGATGACCATCATCTTGAGTGCCGAGCCAGTCAGCTCGTAGACAAACCAGAGGAGCGCCACCTTGTTCAATGCGTCTCCGATCTGGGAGATTAACTGACCGGCGAAGAGCAGGCCAAAATCCCGTGTTTTCAGCAAACGCCATCCGGCTTCCGACGGTTCGGACGCGTTCGCCAAAGTTGCGTGTGCGGCAACCACATCACTCATGGTGGTTCCTCGCGGCCCAATTGTTAATAAACGCCGGGCGCGGTCAGGGCCGGTCTTTCAACCGGGTGCAGGTGGCTACGAAGCGCCCCCGCCGAATGTTCGCTGACGATCTGTTCATAGACGTCAAGGTAATCCTGGACCATCCGTTCGACTGTGAATCGTGCTTCAAAGGCCAGCCGGCAACGGCGACGATCGAGGTTCGAAACCTCGGCTACTGCGGCGGTGAGCTCGTCCAGCCCCTCGCAGACAAGACCGGTGACGCCGTTGTCGATGATTTCCGGCACCGAACCCCGACGATACGCCAGAACCGGGGTGCCGCAGGCTAGGGCTTCGATGAATACCAATCCGAAAGGTTCGGGCCAGTCGAACGGCGCCAACAGCGCATAAGCCTCTCCCAAAAAATCATTCTTCTCGGCATCGGTGATCTCGCCCACATATTCGATCAACGGGTGATCGAGGAGCGGCTCAATGCGCTCCCGAAAATACTCACGATCCGCCGGATCCACCTTGGCCGCGATGCGTAACGGAATTCCGGTGCGCTTGGCGATGGCGATCGCCTGATCAGGACATTTCTCCGGCGCGATTCGCCCAAGGAACGCCAAATACTGACCCTGGCGAGGATGAAATGTATAGAGATCGCGCGGCAAGCCGTGGTGGACCGTGGCTTGCCAATTCACCCAAGGAAGTGGCTGACGTTGCGCATCTGAAATCGACACCAGCGGGGTTTCAGAGAATTCCCGGAACACCGGTTCGAGTTCCGGCAAATCGAGTCGGCCATGGAGCGT
>DATGEA010000130.1:0-6526 GCA_035310605.1 Nitrospira sp.
CACTGATCAGGCGCTATGTATATGGCGACACGGCACTCTTTGTGTATGGAGCGGCAACCACCGAAACGGCCTCATCATGAAGATCGGCATCTATCCCGGAACTTTTGATCCTATTACCCATGGACACACGGACATTATTACGCGCAGCCTGCGGGTATTTGATAAAGTCGTGGTGGCCGTCGCACCCAATCCGACGAAACATCCGCTCTTTAATTTAGCCGAACGGTTGGATATGGTGAAGCTGGCCCTGAAAGATATCGGCCAGGTTGAGGTCGTCACCTTCGACGGCTTGCTGGTCGATCACGTTCAACGGTCCGGGGCCCATGCGATCATCCGCGGGCTCCGCGCGATTTCGGACTTTGAGCATGAGTTCCAGATGGCGCTCATTAATCGCAAATTGGCCAAGCAGGTCGAAACCGTCTTCTTGATGTCGAGCGAAGAATATTCATATCTCTCATCCACCATTATCAAAGACGTCGCGAACCATGGCGGCTCTCTGACCGCGTTTCTCCATCCCGAAGTCGCGCGCCGTCTTCAAGAACGCATCCGGAGTCTGAAATCATGAAACTGGCAGCCCGCGTGAGTCGCATTGCCCCGTCGCCGACGTTGGCCATGGCCGCCACCGCCAAAGCCATGGCAGCGCAGGGCATCGACGTAATCGACTTCTCCACCGGAGAACCTGATTTCGATACGCCCGAACCCGTGAAGGCGGCGGCGGAAGCGGCTATTCGGTCCGGGTTTACGAAGTACACGCCGTCGTCCGGAATCGACGAACTCCGAGGCGCGATTATCGAGAAGCTCAAAACCGAGCAAGGGCTCCAGTACGAGAAGGCGCAAATCCTCGTGTCCTGCGGCGCGAAACATTCCTTGTATAATCTTGCCGAGGCCTTGCTCGAAGCTGGGGACGAAGTCATTATCCCGACCCCCTATTGGGTCTCCTATTCGGACCAAGCGTTGCTCAATGACGCAACGCCTGTTCTCCTTCCCACGCGAGAGGAAGACGGCTACGCGATAGATCCGAAGGAATTGGAGCAACGCATTACCTCGCGAACGAAAGCCATCCTCATCAACAGTCCGTGTAATCCGACCGGTGCGACCTATCACCGGAAGATGTTGGAGGCCATCGCTGCGATCGCTCTCCGGCACGACCTGCTGGTCATTTCCGATGAGATCTACGAGAAGGTGATCTATGACGGCGCCACCCACGTCAGCATCGCGGCTCTGGGCCCCGATATCGCCGCCCGCACCGTCGTCATCAACGGCGTGTCGAAGGCCTACGCCATGACCGGCTGGCGGATCGGCTACGCGGCGGGGCCGAAGGAACTCATCACTGCGATGGGCAACATTCAAAGCCAGAGTACGTCGAATCCCTGCTCGATCTCTCAGAAAGCAGCGGTCGCGGCGCTCCGGTTCGGCGAACCGTTTACAAAACAGATGGTGGCTGAATTCGATCGCCGGCGGCGAGCGATCGTCGAGGGCTTGAACAAGATCCCAGGTGTCTCCTGCAGGATGCCCGGAGGCGCCTTCTATGCGTTTCCCAACATCAGCGGCCTATTGGACAAGCGCGGTCCGACCGGGCCCATCAACAGCCCCACGGATCTCGCGACTTATTTATTGAAAGACGCCCACATCGCCGTGTCCCGGGCGAGCCGTTTGGGAGCATGCAACACATTCGATTATCGTATGCGACCAGTATGGAGACGATCACCCGTGGCATTCATCGCCTGGGTAAGGCGCTCAGCAAACTCAGCTGAGGAGCAGAGCCGCCGCATTTCAGCTGTAGAGGCATATCGCGAACGTTGAACACCTGCAGGAGGAACGACCCGTGCCGATTTACGAATATCTCTGCGAAAGTTGTACATACAAGTTTGAAGTCAAGCAGAGCATCAAAGATGACCCCATTGCGACCTGTGAACGATGCGGAAAGCCGGTGCAACGCCTGATTTCCTCGCCCGCCATCATGTTCAAAGGGAGCGGCTGGTACATCACAGATTACTCAGACAAGATGAAACCGCCGACGGAGGGTGAGAAGAGCGCACCAGCAAGCGGAGAGAAGAAAGAGGCAACCGCCAGTCCGGCAAGCACTCCGGCCGCCACTGCATCGAGTCCGCCCGCCGCACCAGCAAGCACGACGTCGAGCAACCCGGCATCATCGCCGAGCTCCACCTCCACGACACCCTCCTCCAATAAGTAGGAACGCGCAGCGGCACCCTATCGGACGACGACGGATTTGGCCGGGACCTTTTTCTTCACAGGAACCTTCTGTGCGGTCTTCGCGGCGGGCTTGACGGCTGTCTTGGCGCTGCTGGATTTAGCCGCAGCGGTTTTAGCCGATTTGGTCAACCGTTCCTGCAGAGCCGTCACACTGCTCTGCAGACTGTTGATCAGAGCCGTCTTGTCGCGATTCGTGCGGCTCAGATCGTCCACCTGTGTCTGCAAATCATCTTTGACCTTCGTCAGAGACGCCACCTGATTCTGCAATTGGGTTTTTTCCGCCGTCACGATCTGGATCTCTGACCGGAGCTGTTCGATTTGCGTCTGCAATGCAGGCGGCCAGTAATCACAGCCTGCGATCGCGACGATGAGACCGAGCGCCAATCCCCCTCCTGCAACCAATCGACCGACCTGTCCCCACATCGTCATAGCTCCCTCCTGTTTGTCCGACCCGGTGCCGCGCCTGCAGTGCCGTCACCGACAGGCGATCGAAGTACTTCTTGAACATCCTGAAAGATAGCACAGCAAGCACACATCGGAGGCATCAGCATGAATTTCAGTCTGTGCCCTGCCGGCGCTCCAAGCGAGGTAAAAACAAAGCCGCGGGACTCTTTCATCATTCTGCCAGTGAGACGCCATGTGTCTGTAACACGTTCTGTATCATCTGTCGAGAGACGGCGCCTTCGCGGATGATTCGGATGGGCGACTGCACATCAATGACCGTCGAGGGGAATTCTCCTGGGGTCGCTCCCGCATCGATGATGGCATCGACAGCCTGTCCGAGGTCCTGCTCCACCATCAGGGCCGTTTGCGGCGACGGCTGGTTCGAGCGGTTGGCGCTCGTCCCTGTGAGAGGTCCGACTTGGCGAAGCAGGGCAACGAGCGGCTCACAGGAACTGAGCCGCACACCGACCGTCCCCGTACCGGCCGTTAGATTGCGCGGCAGCGACGGAAGCGCGGGGAAGAGAATGGTCAGGGGTCCCGGCCAAAAGGCATCGATCAAAATTCTCGCAACCGGAGGCACGTTCTGCGCCAAGCGCGGCAACTGGTCCAGCGATCCGATCAGGACAAGAACCGGTTTGCCGTCACTCCGACCCTTGATACGCAACAGCCGGCTCACCGCCTGTTCATCAAACGGATTGACCCCGAGACCGTAGAATGTCTCGGTCGGAATCGCCACAACCCCGCCGCGCTGCACAATCGCGCTGACTCGCTGTGATAACCCATGAAGGTCGGAATGAGCGTAACGTTCAATTGAGGCCATTGCGGCTGGAGAGAGACGAGACCGTTAAATGCGGGGCCCCAGGGCCCGATGAGCAATATCATGACGGTAGTGGCAACCGTCAAACATAATGGTCCGTGCGGTGCGATAGGCGACGGCCTGGGCGTCCGCGAGCGTCTTGCCACGACCGGTGATCCCCAGGACACGGCCTCCGGTTGTGACGATCTCCCCGTTCTTCCTCGCCGTCCCGGCGTGAAACACGACGGCGCCTTCCGCATCGCTGGCGTTTAACCCGCGGATGGGAAACCCATTCCGGTAGGTTCCCGGGTAGCCGCCCGACGTCATGACCACACAGACCGCGTGATCATGATGCCATTCGACCGGTAACTGATCGAGCCGATGCTCCACCACGGCCTCGATGACCTCGAGCAAATCCGTCTTGAGGAGCGGCAAGACCACTTGCGTCTCCGGATCGCCCATGCGCGCATTGAACTCCAGCACGTAGGGGACGCCTTTCACCACCATCAGCCCCGCATAGAGAACGCCCTGGAACGGCGATCCCAATCGGGACATGGTATCCACGATCGGCTGCAAGATCTCACTGGTCACCTGTTCACGCAGCGCGCTCGTGCCCAGCGGAGCCGGACAATAGGCACCCATTCCACCGGTATTCGGGCCGCTGTCACCGTCACCGACACGCTTGTGATCCTGGGCCGGCAGCATCGGGGCCACGGTTCTCCCGTCGGTGAAGGCCATGATCGTGAGTTCTTCCCCGTCAAGGAACTGCTCGACAAGCACCTGTTTCCCCGCCTGGCCGAAAACGGCCTTGTCCATGGATTCGATGATCGCCTGACGCGCCTGCTCTTGCGTCGTCGCAATAATGACACCCTTCCCCTGGGCCAATCCGTCGGCCTTGATCACCACCGGCAGTTCATGCCGATCCACATAGGCCAGCGCATCGGTCATCTTGTCGAAATGCTTCGCGCGTGCCGTAGGGATCTTCGCCTGCGCCATGATGTCCTTCGAGAAAATCTTGCTGGCTTCCAGACGAGCAGCATTTCTGGTCGGCCCGAAGATTTTCAGCTTAGCCTTCCGGAACTCGTCGGCAATACCTAAGGCGAGGGGACCCTCCGGCCCCACCACGGTCAGATCGATCCTCTCGTTGAGCACGAAGTCCTTCAGCCCCCCAATGTCGTCCCCCTTAATCGGCACGCAGGTCGCCAGCGACTCGATTCCGGCATTGCCTGGCGCACAAAAGAGTTGCGGCGTGCGCGGGCTCTGCGCCAGCTTCCACACGATCGCATGCTCGCGCCCCCCGCCGCCGACGACCAGAATTTTCATATGAAGACCATGGTTGGAGAATTTGCTCAGCGCAGGATGCTCAAACGGGTCATCCAACGAGGCCGCAGGCAAGAAAAAACCGCAGGCGTAGCCTCAGGGCTACGTTGAGAATTGTTTCGAGCCGAGAACGAAGTTGGTGACCTGTTTCAGCATCCGCTTAGTGACGGAAGTGGCGCATGCCCGTAAGAATCATGGCTAACCCGTGCTCATCCGCAGCCTTGACCACTTCCGCATCCCGAATCGACCCGCCCGGCTGAATCACTGCCGTAATGCCCGCTTGGGCCGCCGCATCAAGTCCGTCCCGGAACGGGAAGAAGGCATCGGAGGCCATCACACAGCCCTTCACCGGCATCTGCGCCTTCATCGCCGCGAGCTTCACGCTGTCCACGCGGCTCATCTGGCCGGCACCGATGCCCACCGTCTGACCGGCCTTCGCATAGATGATCGCGTTCGACTTTACGTGCTTGCAGACTTTCCACGCGAAGGCGCACGCAGCGTATTCCTCATCGGTAGGCTTGCGCACGGTCGGCACCGGCAGAGCGCGCAGATCCGTGAGGACACCCAGGTCACGATCCTGGACGATCAGCCCGCCGACCAGCTTCTTGAGGTCGTAGCCTTCCTGCTTCACCTTCGTCAGCGGACCGACATCCAGCAATCGCAGATCTTTCTTCCGCTTCAGCTCCGCGAGCGCGTCCTCGGCAAATCCCGGCGCAATGACGACTTCGACAAAGGTTGAAGTAATCTCTTTGGCGGCAGCCAGATCCACCGGACGATTGAAGGCAATCACGCCGCCGAACGCGGAGGTAGGATCGGTTTCCCGCGCCTTCACGTAGGCTTCCACCGGCGTCGCCCCCAAGGCCACACCGCAAGGGTTGTTGTGCTTGATGATCGCAACCGCCATCTCGTCGTATTCTTTCGCCAGCTCGAGAGCGGAGTTTGCATCGAGAAAGTTGTTATACGACATCGCCTTGCCGTGCAGAATTTTTCCGCGCGACACCGATGGTTCAGTGGAATGCAGTTCGCGATAAAACGCTCCCTGCTGATGCGGGTTCTCCCCGTAGCGCAGCGTCTCTCCCAACTCGTATTGCAACGACAGGATCTTGGGAAACTTCGTTTCCCCCCCTTGCACCTGTTTTTCCAGATACCCGGCAATCACACTGTCGTAGCGGGCCGTATGCTGGAACACCTTCATCGCCAGTTCGCGGCGCAGAGCATGGGGGATGGTCCCGGACTTGGCCGCATCCAAGACCCTTGAATAGTCGGCCGGGTCCACAACGACCAGTACGTCCTCGTGATTTTTCGCCGCCGACCGCAGCATGGACGGTCCGCCGATATCGATATTTTCAATAGCCTCTTCGAACGGGCAGTTCGGCTTTGCGATCGTCGCCTCGAACGGATAAAGATTCACGACCACGACATCGATCGGACCAATGTTGTGTTGCTTCATTTGCTCGACGTGAGCCGGCAGAGACCGTCGGCCGAGCAAGCCGCCGTGGATTTTCGGATGCAGCGTCTTCACACGGCCGTCGAGAATTTCCGGCGAGCCCGTGTAGGCGGCGACATCGGTGACCTTGACGCCGGCGTCGCGCAACGCTTTGGCCGTCCCGCCCGTCGAAAGGATCTCCGCGCCGAGGGCTTCCAAACCCCTGGCCATATCAATAACTCCGGTCTTGTCTGAAACACTGATCAACGCCCGCTTGATGCTGGCCATGATGCAACTCCTTGCATAAAGCTCGAGAGAGAGGTTCG
>DATGEA010000131.1:0-6474 GCA_035310605.1 Nitrospira sp.
CAACCATACCTTTACCGTTAATGATGGGAAGAAACTATTTAAGCTGTTTATTGGATGGCCCATCTTAGCTGATAGAAGTGTTACCCAAGCGAGAATTGACCGCTTATTAAAAGACCACGTGGCTGAGGAAATGCGCCTACATGGAGAGGACGGCTATCACTGGACACCTTCAAAGTAGGGCATGGGCGAGGCAACGAACGTATGTTCTGCGTGACCGATCAGCGAGGCATTGCGACAACCAATAAGGAGGATCTCATGACGATGGAAGGCGTGCCTGTAGGGGGACTCAAGACCGTCGGTCAGATTGACGCCACGAATCCGTTGGTGTTTTACGCCGGGCAGAACGGCATGGAGATCGCGGTGGCGTTGTTGTCCACTCACACGGCCGGCGCGCCGGTGGTGGATGCAGACGGCCGGTATCTCGGGTTCATCAACGAGTTTGATGTGATGAAGATGCTCGATATGGGGCGGGGTTTGAGCACCATGCGGGCAGAGGAGATCATGCGGAAGGATCGGCTGGTGATCACTCCGTCGACGACAATTTCCGATGCGGCGAAGATGATGGAGCAACACGGAGTCGTAGGCCTCCCGGTTGAGCATGACGGGCTGGTCACGTACTCCGTCACCCGGCACGATCTCCTGCGGGCACGGATTGGTCTGGGTGTGGGCATGGGCATTGACCCCTAGACAGCTAGCGCCGTAGAGGGGCGAGAAAGGAGTCGGGGCCTGTGATTGTTGAAGTGGTCGTGGATCCCTTCGGACCGCCGATGCCTCCCGAGGTAACGCTGGAACAGGCCACCACGTTTGCATTGTCGCTCGCGCGTGGCGAGTCGAACCCCGAGCAGATCGCCCTCACGGTAGTCGCGGATAAGGTTCGTGAACTTATCTAAGGTTGTGACGAGTTCCAAGACTTCGGTGTGGCTCATGCCGCTTGGGCGGACACCGGATTACCTCGATCCGCAAAGCCAGGAGGCCCTGCACGAAGTGGATGTCAGTGGGATGGCGCTCTACTTCTCTTTCGACCACCTTCAGAGGGAGAAATCAGGAAGAGCTCGAGACGAAGGACCTGGTTGGGATCAGTAGGTGGCAGAGCGAGGAATCGGCCATGATACGGATCAGACGTGTGTACAGTGAGCCCAGTTCCCGCGATGGGGTGAGAATCCTAGTAGATCGGGTTTGGCCACGGGGGATCACCAAAGAACGCGCTCGCATCATTCAATGGCGAAAAGACTTGGCTCCGACCACGTCGCTCCGCAAATGGTTCGGGCATGAACCCGCCAGATGGATCGAGTTTCGCAGGCGATACCGAACGGAGTTGGCTCGGCCAGAAATGAAGGATGAGCTGAAGAAGCTTGCGCGCCTCTCACGCAAAAGGACGATCACGTTGGTGTATAGCGCAGCCGACGAGGAGCACAACCAGGCGGTGGTCTTGATGGAGTTGTTGGAAGAAGTGCTCTCAAAGGGGATGTCATGACACGAAGACTGGACGTAATCCAGAAACATCTAGCGGCTACGTTCTGTTGCGGAATTGCTGCCGGGACGATCAACATCGGTTCAGACGGAAGATTGGCTGATTACCCCTACGCTCCTGAAGGATTCAAGAAATGGCGGCGCGAAGACAAAACACTGTGTCGGAGAGTGAGCGGCGACGTGCGGCAGAGATTATGGGAATCAGGAGGTCGGTGAAATGGCAGCGGAGCATTCCTGGATCAAACGGGTGCTCTTCGCAACCGACTTTTCTACGTGTGCCCGTCACGCGGAGGAGTATGTGGCTTTCCTCGGCAAGGCTTACGGAGCCACCGTCGATGTCGTCCATGTCCTGGCACTTTATCCGGGAATCTACCCCGCAGTCCAGGATCACCTGGAAACGGATGAAAGTCTGGCCGATGCCGTTCGGCGGCTTCAGCAGCCCGCGGCTTCAGTGACCGGTCAGCAATTGATTGGCATCCCGAGCGTGCAGATTTGCGAGGTGGCCATGCGGTTAGACGCAAGCCTGATCGTTCTGGGCACTCACGGAAGAACGGGACTCGAACGCATTCTCCTGGGGAGCACCGCGGAACGGGTCCTCACGATGGCCCCATGCCCCGTGCTGACGGTCAGGGAGCCGAACGGTTCCGAAGGGTGGCACAAAAGGGTACCCATCAAATTCGAGCATATCATCGTCCCGATCGATTTTTCCGACTGCTCGAGAGATGCCCTGGAGTCTGGCATTCAGATTGCGAAGGACTTTAATGCGTCCTTGACCCTTCTGCATGTCTTGGAGCCCGTGTCCTACGGCAACGATTTTACGCTGGGGCACACGGCGGAACAGGGTCAGCTCGACGAACGGATCGACTCTCAACTCAGGGTATGTTTGAGCGCGATTCAATCAGCGGGCGTCTCCGTGCGAGAGGTGATTCGTGGTGGCGTGCCGACCGATTCCATTCTTGAGGTTGTGCACGCTTCAGCCTGTGATCTCATCGTCATGGGGGCGCACGGTCGACGCGGGATTGCTCATCTCATGATGGGCAGTGTCGCCGAAGCCGTGTTGCGTCGGGCATCTTGTCCGGTCCTTGCCATGAAGAGCCCCCAATTTGTTCTCGGTCACCGGCGTGTGGTGTCGAGGCAAATGGCGTCCACTGGTTCGGGCACATGATGAGGTCTGCTCCGCAGCATCCCCACCCCCCCCACACGTGCGATGAGGCTCTGTACGAGGTCGACGTGAGGGTCAATGAGATGCGCGAGCTACTGGACGGGGGAACGGAAGCCGGAGAGGGAGCAGCAGTCATAGGCTGTCTGTGAACATCATAGACGGATCACGACAGGAGAACCTCATGCTTGAGTAGGATCTGCTGGGGCGAGCGATCTGGAAGGCCGGCCTTTTGTCGAGGAGCGGCTGTCCAAAGCTCCACACCGGAAGCCGGTGGTCCTACGGCTCGATCACGAGTCCAAGCTGACCGACGTCGCCACACCTCCCGAAGCTCTGCCACGACCGTTATGTGGTTCTTGACCTGTGATTGGTGGTTTTTCGCGAAATGCACTGAGAGAGGAGTCAACCCATGCATGGATTTTCAACAAGACAGCTCCACGCGGATGGGCAACCGAAGCCATTGAACGCGCATGCGATGCCCATTTTTCTGACCTCCACGTTCTCTTTCGATTCTCCTGACGCAGGCGCGGATCTCTTTCTGGGTCGTCGAGCAGGGCATGTATACAGCCGGCTTGGAAATCCGACTGTGGAAGCGGTCGAACGGGTGGTCGCTGATCTGGAACACGGGGAGGAGGCGGTCGCCTTCAGTTCGGGCATGGCAGCCATTCAGGCGAGCTTGTTGAGCATTCTGAAAGCCGGCGATCATCTGATCTGCGGGGAGGCGTTGTATAGTCCGAGCCTCCATTTGATCACGACGCGACTGGCCGATCTGGGAATCACCTCTTCGGTGGTCGATACCACGGATATCGGGGCCGTCGAACGGCACATTGCAGATAACACCAAAGTAATCTTTTACGAGACGCCAGCGAATCCCACCTGCGCGATCACCGACATTCGCGCCATGGCCAAGGTGGCCAGCCCCGCAGGTATCGTGACGGTCGTTGATAATACGTTCTCCAGTCCATTTTTTCAGCGACCGCTGGAGCTCGGCGCGGACGTGTCGCTTCACAGTGCCACGAAATATCTCAACGGACACGGCGACATGATCGGCGGGATCGTTGTGGCGCGCTCCGAGCTGGCCGCCTCGATTCGAACCTATCGTCGTGACACCGGCGGCATTCTGAGCCCGTTCGACGCGTATCTGCTGTTGCGTGGGATCAGAACCCTCTCCTTGCGCATGCAACGACATCACGAGAACGCGAGGCAGGTCTTCGAATTTCTCGCCGGCCATCCCAAAGTCGGCACGATCTACTATCCTGGTGATCGGAAGTCTTCCGGCTACCCTGTCGCCGCGCAGCAGATGACGGGGTACGGAGGATGCTTCAGCTTCGAGCTCGCCGGCGGGTTCGAGGCGGCGAAGCGACTGTTGCAGGAACTGAAGCTGTGCACGTTGGCGGTCTCGTTGGGAACGGTCGATACGTTGATCGAGCATCCGACCTCGATGACGCATGTCGCGACGCCTCACGACGTGATGGAGCGACAGGGCCTCACGAGCGGGCTCGTGCGAATTTCCGTCGGCTGCGAAAATATCGAAGATCTGATCACCGACCTCGAAGGAGCGCTGAATGCGATCTAAACTGCCGGCACAACCCGGGCAATTCAACGATCGGCCGATTGAGTCACGGGCATGAAGGGTTCGGATGATGGCCGACCGGAAAATTGAGCGGGTGAAAAGAGCGCTCCTTTGTCAATGTTCGACCTGGCTGTCAACCCACCGCATCGCCATGAACTCTTCGACAGTAGGTTGAATGTTGGTGGACGCCCCCCCACGCTGACAGCATAGAACTCTTGAGGAGGGCTACGCGAAACTGGCTCGACACCGGGCTGACGCGTCTCATGGACCATGACGCAGATCGACTTTTCATTGCATCCAGTGCCGCCGTTTCGACTTGACCTGACCGCCTGGGCGTTACGCCGGCGACCACACAATGTCGTGGATCATTGGGAGGAGGGGGCGTACCGCCGGACGCTTCTTCTCGGCACCCTGCCGGTTCACGTGGTCGTCAGACAGGACAGCACGGCACTGACCATCACGGTCCGCGGCCTCCGTCTGCCGTCTACAGCGCAGGCGGACGTCACGGTCGCATTGAACCGGCTGCTGGGCCTCCAGATCGATCTGCGCCAGTTTTATGAGCTGGCTTCCCAGGAATCGAGATTGCACCGATTAGTGCGGAGCTTTCTCGGACTGAAGCCGCCTCGTTTCCCCAATCTGTTTGAAGCCTTGGTCAATGCGATAAGCTGCCAGCAACTCAGCTTGACCGTGGGGATTACTTTGTTGAATCGCTTGACGGAGCGGTACGGACTCGGCCGCAGCGGCGGAGGACGCGCATTTCCCCGTCCCGAGGACCTGGCCAAGGTCGACAGCAGGGCGCTCAGAGTGCTGGGGTACAGCCGAAGCAAGGGTCAAGCGATCACTGAGGCTGCCCAAGCGGTGATAGCAGGCGCGCTCGATCCCGATACGCTCGCGACGATGGACGACGCAGAGGTGGTGACGCGCTTGACCGAGCTGCGGGGGGTAGGGCGCTGGACTGCGGAATACACACTGTTGCGCGGTCTCGGTCGGATCCACCAATTTCCCGGCGACGACATCGGCGCGCGGACAAGCCTACAACGCTGGCTGCAGTTGAAACAGCCGCCTGACTATGACCATGTTCGCAAGGTGTTGCGCAAGTGGCGTCCATACGGCGGGTTGATCTACTTTCACCTGCTGCTTGACGCTCTCGACCGGAGGGGTTACTTGACATGAGTGCGCGCCGCCTTCGACGTCAGCCGGTGGCCTGACGATCGGTCATAGCAACCGATCATTGGATGCCTTTCTCGATTTACTGCGCGCACACGGCGTCAACCGCGTGGTGGATGTCCGGACGATCCTGCGCGTACGCCATAATCCGCACTTCAATCGAGACACCTTACCACTCTCGCTGAAGCGCGCGGGGATTGCGTACATCCACATGGCCGGGCTCGGAGGATTGCGCCATGCTCGGCCCGATTCCTCCAACATCGGCTGGCACAATCCGTCCTTCCGCGGATTCGCCGATTACATGCAGACTGTGGAGTCTGAGGGGGCGCTGGGCCGAGTGGCCAAGCTGGCCATGCGGAAGCCTGCTGCCCTCAAGTGCGTTGAAGCCGTCCCATCGCGCTGCCACCGGTCGCTCATCGCTGACGCGTTGATAGTCAGAGCTCTGGGAGTGGCGCACATCACGAATCTCACACGAACCCGGCCCTATTCGTTGACACCCTTTCCAAAGGTGAGAAGGACTCGTATTACGTATCCTCAGGACGAGCGTTTCCTCCTGGATGACAAAAGTCCGGGATTCAGCTCAGTCACTCCTCCCAGGGCCAAGAATCGGCGAGGCGCCGTTGATGAGAAGCGATGGAAACTGCCGGATCCTCCGACGCGCCCACGGAGAGCGAAATCAACCACTCGACAGTGAGCCGCAAATAAGTCGAGGACACGGCCTGCTGGAGCCTTCCCAGATGCCTCCATGACGACTGCTGGCCTGAGTAGGGCAAATACTGAATTGCACAGTGCGGACTGTGTGATACTGCTCGCTATCGTTGTCCTCAAGATACTTAGATGTGAAGACTTTCAGGGGCATGCGCGTGTTCTCGGTATAGGCATTGTCAATGCTTATCTCTGGTATTCCTCTTTTCTACAACCTCCCTGCGCAGGTCACATGGATGAGGACCGTAACAGTCGATACCCAGAGTCAGCAAAGGCTGCTCGATGTCTTGGCTGCTTTGGTCACAGAGACAGTGGAGTTGGCAACGTCAATTATCCGATTGCAACATACGAAGAGACAGGAAGATGCACGAAAGTCTGTGGCATCGGATGAAGGGAAGCA
>DATGEA010000132.1:0-5039 GCA_035310605.1 Nitrospira sp.
GATCTGCATCTGCTTCAATGGGCCGGGATGGCCCGCTATCACGCCCCGACCATTCGCGAGCTGTCCGACCGCGGGATTCTTTCCCGGGCTGATTCGCTGGCTCTGACCGAGGCACGGGAATTCCTGTGGCGGGTGCGGGCGCTGCTCCATGTCCACGCGGGAACGGCTCAGGAAATCCTGACCTTCGACGAACAGGTCTGGCTGGCGCAACATTTCGGCTATCAGGATCAGCCCCATCTCCTGGCGGTCGAACAATTCATGCAGCAGTACTATCAGCATACGATGGGGTTGTACGAGCGCTGCGCACGATTCATCGAGCGTTGCCGTCCGGTCCCGTTGTGGCGGCGGCTCACCGCGTTTTTCCCCGCCCCCCGGGTGGACGAATATTTTGTCGTACGCGGTAGCGTACTGTCGGTGGCCGACGAGCATCGTGCAAAGGTCCTGGACAGCCCGGCTCTCCTGTTTCGTCTCTTCGATTTGGCACGGGAGAAGCAGTTAACGATTGCGGCTCCGTTGCTGGAGGACATCCATCGGCATGTCGATACGGTCTCCGTGGAGGCCTACCGGACGCCGGAAGTCAGCCGCACGTTTCTGAAGATCATGGCCGAGCCCGGCACTACCCGGACGTTGGAGGCGATGCATCGCGCCCATCTGCTCGAAAAGCTGGTTCCCGCGATGGGAACGGTCCGGGGGTTGATGCAATTTAATCAGTATCACAAGTACACGGTGGACGAACACAGTCTGCTGGCCGTCAGCTGCGTCGAAGCCTTGGGTCATGCTGACAGCGTGCTCGGAGATGTGTATCGCAGCATCAAACGGAAGGATATCCTTCATCTGGCCGTGCTGATGCACGATTTGGGAAAAGGACGGGAGGACGATCACAGCGATGTCGGCAGGCGATTGGCAGAAGAAGTCGCCGGTTGCCTTGGATTGGACGATCAGGACACGAGAACGCTCTCCTTCCTCGTGCATCGTCATCTCTTGATGGCCCATACCGCATTCCGTCGCGATCCGAACGACGAAAAAGTGGTGCGGCCGTTTGCCCGTGAGGTCGGTACGCCTGAAGTGCTCAAGAAGCTGCTCGCGTTGACGGCGGCCGATATTGCGGCGGTGGGACCGGGTGTCCTGACCAAGTGGAAAGAATCCCTCCTGATCGAACTGTATACCCGTACGATGCCGGAGGTATCAGGAGATCGCGAGGCACAAGGTGCGCCGGAACGGCTGATCCAGGTGGCCGAGGAGGTCAGCCGCGATCCGAGCCTGGCCGGGCAAGGCGGAGTCGATCGAGCCTGGATCGAAGCGCAGCTGAAGCAGTTCCCGGAGCGGTATGTCTATGGCACAGCGCCGGCCAGGATTGCGGCGCATCTGGCAGCCGTGCGCCGGCTCCACCAGGGGCAGGTGCTCGTCGAGTGCGACTTCAACAAGGAGCTGGGCGTCTGCGAGTATGCCGTCATTACCCATAACGAGTTGACGCCGGGGATTTTTTCGAAGATCGCCGGGGTGATGGCGGGGAGCGGATTGCAGATCCTCGACGCGCAGATTCTGACGCGGGCGGACGGCATCGTGGTGGACACCTTTCAAGTCACCGATCCGGACTATCAAGGCGAACCGCCGGCCGACCGGCGGCAGATCGTGAGCGAGCGCATCGCCGCGGTCTTGAAAGGCTGGGAACATGTGGACGACGTGCTGCGGCGCGGCGCGCGGCTGAAGATGACGAGGCCGTTGCCGAAAGCGCGGGAAGCGACGGAAGTGCGGATCGATAATGAAACGTCCGATGGATTTACGATCATCGACGTGTTCGCCGACGACCGGCAGGGTCTGCTGTACGTCATCACCAATGCGATCTTCCAGCTTGGACTGTCCATCCACGCGGCGCGGATTTCGACCAGACTGGATCAGGTCGCCGACGTGTTCTACGTGACGGACCATCGCGGATTGAAATTGCAGGATCATGCCCGCATCGAATCGGTGCGGGCCGGAGTGGAAAAAGCGATCGAGAGTTTTCTTGAGGCGAAAGCGGCGTAGTGCCGGCAACAGGGTGGGCTGTTACGATCTGTGAAAGGAGGAGGGAATGAACGTTCGTGAGGTGTTAGAGTATGCGAAGAAGAACAAGGTGCAGGTCGTGGACATGAAGTTCATCGATCTGATCGGGACGTGGCAGCATTTCACGATCCCGTCCAGCGAGCTGACGGAGGATTTGTTCAGGGACGGATCCGGATTGGACGGTTCGTCCATTCGCGGCTGGAAGGCCATCAATAATAGCGATATGCTGCTGGTGCCCGACCCCAATACGGCCTGCATGGACCCGTTCACCGCCGTGCCGACGCTGAGTCTGGTCGGCAACGTCGTGGATCCGATTTCGCGCGAGACGTATGAGCGCGACCCGCGGTTCGTTGCCCAGAAAGCCGAAAAGTATCTCCAGAGCACCAAGATCGGCGACATCTCCTACTGGGGACCGGAGGCCGAGTTCTTCATCTTCGATCATGCCCGTTACGATCAGACGAGCCACAGCGGTTTCTACTTCATCGACTCGGATGAGGGCGTGTGGAACATGGGACAGGAAGGGGTGAACCTGGGCGGAAAGATCCGCCATAAGGAAGGCTACTTCCCGGTGCCGCCGACCGATACGCAGCAGGATATCCGCACGGAAATGATTCTTGAAATGGAAAAAGCCGGTATCGCAATTGAAAAGCATCACCATGAAGTGGCAACGGCCGGCCAGGCCGAGATCGACATCCGGTTCGACTCGCTGGTGAAAACGGCGGACAAGATGATGATGTACAAGTACATCGTCAAGAACGTCGCGCGCCGGCACGGCAAAACCGTTACCTTCATGCCGAAGCCGCTCTTCGGCGACAACGGGTCCGGCATGCATACGCACCAGAGCATCTGGAAGGAGGGCAAGCCGTTATTTGCCGGGAAGGAGTATGCCGGCGTCTCGCAGATGTGCCTGCATTACATCGGCGGCATCCTCAAGCATGCGCCGGCGTTAGCGGCCCTCACGAATCCGACGACCAACTCGTACAAGCGGCTGACGCCGGGATTCGAAGCCCCGGTGCTGCTGGCCTATTCCAGCAGAAATCGTTCCGCCGGTATCCGCATCCCGATGTACTCGCCGAGCCCGAAGGCCAAGCGGATCGAAGTCCGGTTCCCTGACCCGGGTGCCAACCCCTACCTGGCCTTCTCCGCCATGCTGATGGCCGGGTTGGACGGGATCGAAAACAAGATCAATCCGGGCGAACCGGCCGAAAAGGATCTCTACGATCTCGAAGCGAAAGAAGCGGCCAAGATCCGGACCATGCCGGGCAGTCTCGATGAGGCGCTCAATAACCTTGAAAAGGACCACAAATTCCTGCTTAAGGGCGGGGTGTTTACGGAGGATCTGATCGAGGCGTGGATCGGCTATAAGCGGAGCAGAGAGGTCGATCCGATGCGTCTGCGGCCGCATCCGTACGAGTTCTTCCTGTATTACGACGTGTAAGTTCCCCCGGCATCCGTCGAGGGTATGGGTTGACGGCAGGTAAACACCGTGATATAAGGGCGCATATGAGCTAGACAAGGCAACGGCGCCTGGTCGAAACTCTCGAAATAAGGCAACGGACAAAGGCGTCCGTCATTCTCTCAAGGATGACGGACGCCTTTTCTTATTGATGTGAAGTGCGAGACGGTGCCGTCTTGCATGACAAGTGGGGCGATGCTCCACCTGAGGACGAAGGCGTCCTTGTTCCCGGCCCGGGAATGAGGACGCTTTTTTTTTGACGCGAGAGATAACCGGACTGAGGCGGACTCTACAGGACCATGCACCGATGAACCAAAGGAGCAGCAAGATGAAACGTGACAAAGAGAGCATGATCGAAGCTGCGGTTCCATCGAGCCAATCCGGCGAGGAATTTTACAAGGCCGGTCTGGAGCGAACGATCGCTGCGGCTGTGCTCAAAGCCGCCGATCCCGACCGGCGCCGATTGCTCGCGCTCCTGGGGACGGCGGCGTTGACGGCGTTGATCGCCGAGGTATTCCCGCTCGGCCGGCTCGTGTCCTCTGCGGCAGAGTCCGGAGGAACGCCGGAGAAGAAAGATTTGAGCATCGGTTTCATCCCGATCACGTGCGCCACACCGATCATCATGGCGGAGCCACTGGGGTTCTACAAGAAGCACGGTCTGAACGCCTCGGTCAAACGAGCGGCGGGGTGGGCGATGATCAGAGATTGGGCGATCAACGGAGAAGTCGACGCGGCCCACATGCTGACGCCGATGCCGTTGGCGATCTCGCTGGGCGCCGGATCGGTCCCCAAGCCGTTCTATATGCCGGCCGTCGAAAACATCAACGGGCAGGCCATCACGCTGCACATCAAGCACAAGAACGTCAAAACGGCGGCCGACATGAAAGGTTTCCGGTTCTGCGTGCCGTTCGACTATTCGATGCACAACTATCTCCTTCGCTACTACCTGGCTGAAGGAGGCGTGCATCCCGATAAGGATGTCCAGATTCGCGTGGTGCCGCCGCCCGAGATGGTCGCCAACCTGAAAGCGGGGAATGTGGACGGGTATCTGGGGCCCGATCCGTTCAATCAACGGGCGATATACGAAAATGTGGGATTCATTTTCAAGCTGTCGAAGGACATCTGGGATCGGCATCCCTGCTGTGCCTTCACCGTCTCGCAAGAATTTGCGACCAGGTATCCGAACACGTTTCATGCGCTGTTCAGAGCCATTGTGGATGCGACGTACTATGCCTCAAATCCGGCGCACCGGAAAGAGATCGCGGCCGCCATGGCGCCGACCAACTATCTGAATCAGCCGGTCACGGTCCTGGAGCAGGTCTTGACCGGCACCTACGCGGATGGACTCGGCAACATTAAGAAGGAGCCGAGCCGGATCGACTTTGATCCCTACCCATGGCACTCCATGGCGATCTGGATTCTCACGCAAATGAAGCGGTGGGGGCATCTGAAGGGCGATGTGAATTACAAGTCGGTGGCCGAACAGGTCTATCGGGCGGCGGACTGCGACCGCATCGCAAAAGAGTTGGGGTATCCGACT
>DATGEA010000133.1:0-13147 GCA_035310605.1 Nitrospira sp.
GCGATCCCGTGCGGATACAGAATATAGGCCGCTGCCGGCACAGCCGCGCTGACCGTTTTGATCGGCCGATCCTTCACGGCATCACCCATGATCACCGTGCTCGAGCCCATGCAGGTGAGGTACCAGGTCCGGTTATCTTCCGAGACGACGAGATCCTCGCCGACCTGGCAGTCCGGTACGGCGATCGCGCGCAGGCGGTAGGGGAACTGGGTGAGATCCACGACGTGCAGAATACTTTTCCCCAGGGCCGTGATGTATGCCTTGCTCTTATCACGGTTGAAGAAAATGTGGTGGGCGACGAGGTCGGAGGGAAGCGGAATCTCCATTAAGATCTTCCCGAAGTCCGCAGACTCGGGATCGATGTCCATGATGGCGATCCCTTCGCGTCTCACCGGCTGGCCCGGCTTACTCTCATAGTTCAAGAGAGCAAGAATTTCTGCCGACGCCACAGCCGTGGACGAGAGCAGCAGCACCAAGGTCAAGGAGAGGAGTCGGAAACGGGACATGGAAGCCTCCTTTCGGATTTGGAATGCCGAAAAAAGGTACTCCTCTCCCCGGAGCTAATCAACCGTGAAAACTCCCAGCAGATCCCTTTCTTCCCGCTTCCCTCGACTCAGCGCTCATAACTCAGAACGGTCTTTGCTCCTCCAACCAGACAATCCTGCCCAACTACACAAACGAGCCAAGGCTGTTCATCCTGTCATCACTCGAGTGAACCACCTCTCAAAGGAGGAAAATTCGGGTTGTGCTCGTCGATTGTGACGATTAAGCTGGATGTGGAGTTGGATTACCTGGTTCAGAGCATGAAGGGACCGAAAACCAATATATGGACCCTGCTCCTCGCGGGCGCATTCGCGCTCGTCATCACATGCCTGGACCTTCTCCCATCGCTCAAAGGTGTGCCGTGGTACGGATTCTTCGTCGTCCCGGTAGTCTGGGTCGCCCTGTGGTCCGCGGAGGACGATGTACTTCCGCTCATCATTATGGCGATCGTCGTGACGATCCTCGCCATGATCCGAACTGTCGTCTTCGTCGGCAGCGTGACTCCGACCCTGATCGTTGACCGCCTCGTCGTCGTGAGCATTATTTGGCTGACACTCCTCCTTGCCCTTCTTCGAAAACGCGCGCGCCGGACATTCAAATGGATCACTCTCTCCGGCAGACAGTGGGAACCGGACAATCACACAGACCAAAACGAGCAGGAGAGACCAGGCCAATTAGTCAAACACGAGCCCGCTACGTCCCGCGCTTCTCACCCGTCTCGTTCGATATAACTCAGCACTCGGAACTCAGAACTTCATCTCTTGAGTATTGCCCAGTCCCGGTCACCTTGTTACACTGCCGAAATGCGAAACGGAGACCCGACGAACTCGAGAGCGGACCCGTGTCGTGTTTTCACCAAGGAGGGCGCATGAATCGTCATTTTCAAATAATCTGCCTGCTGGCCATCGGCTGTGTTGCGTTGTGGAGCGCGGGATGCTCAAGCAAAGCTGTCCGATCAGACGGCAATACCACCTACTCCAAGCCGGGACTGACCGACAGCGCACCCAGCACGTCCATGACCGATCCCTACGGCACGGAACGGCTGAGTTCCGGCATTGCCGTGGCCAAGGTGGACCCGGCCACCGCAAGACGGCAAATGGACGAAATGCGGGCAGAACAGAACGCGACGGCGGCGGCCGGCCTGCGTGATGTCTTTTTCGGCTACGACAGCTGGGCCATCAATGAGGAAGGGCGACAGGCGCTCACCCGGGATGCCGAGTGGCTGCGCCAGCATCCGGCCGTTCTGCTGAAAGTAGAAGGGCATTGCGATGAGCGGGGCAGCTCGACCTACAACTTCGTGCTGGCGGAGAAGCGGGCCAAGTCGGTCCGTAATTATTTGGCAGATCTCGGGATCAGGCCCGAGCGCTTCGTCGTCGTGTCGTACGGCAAAGAGCGCCCGTTTTGTAAGGACCGCTCCGAAGCCTGTTATCAGCAGAACCGGCGGGGCCATCTCGTCGTTAAGCCGTAAGGGCGAGATCGAGCAAGCGGCGAGCATTCGGTCTGTCTGGTTCATTTGGATTGTCTCGTCTGTTTGGTTATCCGATGCGGTCAACCAAAGAGACCCGATGAACCAAACGAACCAGACAAACCGTCTTCTCTGTAATTCCGCCCTTTCCGTCATTCCATATTGCAAATTCCTCATGGTCTTCCGGCCATTCCACATTCCAAATTCCTAATTCCACATTTCTTCAAGGAACTCACAACTCAGAACCTCATTTCCTGGTTGACCCTCATGCTCTAACCATTTGTTAATGCATCAATCCCAGGCCGGTTGGCGTTGGTTTCATTCACTGAAGAGGGTAGCTCTGTGCCGCGAGAAGGGCGTCATGAGCACCGTATTCCTGCCTGAACGAATTGAGAAAGCCATCCTATTGCTACGAGGAAACAGAATTATTCTCGACTGAGATTTGGCCGCGAGGTACGGAATCTCAACCAAGGACCTGAACAAGGCAGTATCGAGGAATCTCGACAGATTTCCTGATGATTTTATGCTTCAGCTCACACGATCGGAATTCAACAACTTGAAGTTCCAATTTGGAACATCAAGCTGGGGAGGGACGCGGAAGATACCCAGGGCCTTTACTGAGCAGGGGATCGCCATGTTATCCGGTGTCCTTCGCAGTAAACGGCAATTCATGTGAATATTGCGATCATGAGAGCATTTGTGAAGCTGCGAGAGTTTGCGGCGAGCCATAAAGAGATGGCGGTGAAGTTGGAACAACTTGAGCGGAAAGTTGGTGGGCATGATGGGCAGATTCGTTCCCTCTTCGAAGCCATTCGACAAGTGATAAAGCCGCAGCAGGCAAATCGTGCCGCATCGGATTCAAACCTTGAGAAGAGTCTTCGTCCTCCACGCCGGTCTCGCTATTCCCGCTCGAGATAGCTCAGAACCCAGAATTTATAACTCGTAACTCAGAACTCCACCCCAATCTGGACATTTGTCAGGATCACGCGTAGATTTTCCCGCCGTGGCCCCCACTGCTCCGAAACACTTCTCGCTGATTCGCGAGTTTCACCTGGCCGACTTTCTGACGTTGGCCAACGCTGCCAGCGGGCTCGCGGCCGTGTTCTTCAGCATGCTCTACATGGGCAGCCGGTCGGCATCCTATTTCTTTGCCGCCACGGCTCTGACGCCGGCGGCCTTGATCTTCGACTGGCTCGACGGCCGTGTCGCCCGATGGCGGCGCCAGCATTCGGCGCTCGGGCGCGAGTTGGATTCGCTGGCGGACATCATCTCGTTCGGGGTCGCTCCGGCTGCACTCGGATTCGCCGCCGGCATGCGCGGAGGGTGGGACTGGATCGCGCTGATGTATTTTGTCTGCTGCGGAGTCAGCCGGCTTGCCCGGTACAACGTGACCGCCGAGATCCTCTCAGAGGGTAGGGACAAGGTGGCCTACTTCGAAGGCACGCCCATTCCAACGACCATGCTGTTAACCGGCGTGCTGGCAGTCGCGGCCTGGCAGGGTCGGGTGGGCGAATCCCTGTGGTGGGGCATCGTAACTGTCGGGCCATGGGATCTGCACCCGTTATCCTTGCTGTTCGTCCTCTCGGGAACTTTGATGATCAGCAAAACATTACGCATTCCCAAAGTGTAGTGATGCGGTAATCGTCTCTCTAGTGTATCTGGTCTCTCTGGTTGATTTGGTTTATGTGGTTTCTTTAGGTGATCTGGTTTATGTCGTTGCTTGAACCAGAGAAACCAGACGAACAAGATGAACCCAACAAACAAGACAAAACAAATAGACCAGCCTCCCGCCAACTCAGAACTCAGAACTCGATTCCTATGCCCCCCGCTATTCCTTTACCTCGCTTACCCCGGCGGGCGGCGTGCTTTCCGGCGGGGAAACGGGTATCCTTCCGCCGCCCATAAGAGACCAAGATGACGCCGACCACAGGCTGGATTCCGCTACCGCTCTATATCCAAGTGCTCATCGCCGTGACGGGCGGGGCCCTGCTCGGCATGGCCTTTGGTCAGGAGCCCTATCTGGCCGGCCTGCGCAACGAGGAGCTGGGCCGGCTCGGCCTGCTCGTCGTCACGCTGCTCAAGACGCTCGCCGTGCCGCTCATTTTCTTCGCGATCCTCGATGCCCTCATCCGCACCAGTCTCCCGTTGCGCCAGGGGACCAAGCTGCTCGTCATCTGTCTCATCAACGTCTCCGTCGCCATGACGATCGGCCTCGTGATCATGAACAGCTGGAAGCCGGGCCTCCAATGGTATGGCCACGTCGACGAACTCCTGCAGCTCGTGCCCGGTTCCCGGCCATCGGAGGCCGGCCTCGCGCCCGCATCGGGCGGAACGCAGCATCCACTCGAAGACCTCGTTTCCTATATTCCCCGCACCATCATGGCGCCGTTTTCAAGCAGCAACGTCATCGGCGTCGTCCTCCTCGCCCTGGTCATCGGCTTCACGCTTCGCCGCCTGCGTGGCGATGAGGACCACGGGAGTGGGGTGGTTCACAAGATGGCGCGGACCATCGAGCGCATCTATTACCAGCTCGTACAGTTGCTCGGCTGGATCATTCTGTTGGTGCCGCTCGCCGTCTTCGGCGTCGTCGCGCAGGTCGTAGGGAAGGCGGGAATCGGCGTCTTCTCCGTCCTCTGGATCTTCCTCGCCGCCATGCTCGCGGGGCTCGCCGTCCACGCGCTCGTCTATTATCCTCTTGTCGCCTGGCTCGTCGGGAAGAAGTCGCCGAGGATCTATATAGGGCAGGGGGCCGACGCAATCGCGACCGCCCTGTCCTGCAACAGCAGCCTCGCCACCGTGCCGGTCACGCTCCGCTGCCTCGAGCGCATGCAGGTCTCGCCGCAATCGTCGCGGCTCGCAGCCTGCGTCGGCACGAACCTCAACAACGACGGTATCACCCTCTACGAAGCGATGGCCGCGCTGTTCCTCGCCCAGGCACTGGGCTTCGATCTGCCGATGGCGAATCAGGTCTTGATCGTTGTGGCCTCGATCATCGCGGGAGCCGGCGTCGCCGGCATTCCGGAAGCCGGCATCATCATATTGCCGCTCGTCCTCTCAGCTGCAGGATTGCCGGATCACGTCATCCTCGCGGCCATTCCCCTGATCATGACGGTGGATTGGATCATCGCACGGGCCCGCTCGGGCGTGAACGTCATGAGCGATATGCTGGTTGCCATCCTCCTCGATACAGGGCGAGCCACGCCCGCCGCCGAACCAAGCATGGTTCCGCAGCACATCTCCGAGACCCGACCGTCCATCGCAGAATAAAAAATAGGGGGTTCATCTGGTTTGTTTGGTTCATTGAGTTTCTTTGGAACTCCGAACTGTTTTAGATAATCCTAATTTCACATTCCTAATTGGCGTCTCCTCCCACGTTCGGCCGTCGGCTTGACGTTCGTGCCATCCCGTCGTAATGTCCCCGACGCATCGTGTCGCGGTCGCCGAACTGGCGAGTGGGTGATGAAACACAAACTCTCGGCGCAAGATTACTTCCTCGTCGGTATGATCGCGGCTGCCTGCCTGTCCGGCCTGATCGTCCGATTCCTTTTACCGAATCGCATGTGGGTGAACATCCCCCTCCATTCCACCATGGAAGCGTTAGGTGGCTTGGCGGCTGTCCTGATGGGCCTGGTGATACTTGCGCGGAAAGCGGAGTGGGAAGATACGAGGCTCCAGGGGGTGGCGAGCGGTTTACTGGGGATGGGGATACTCGAAGGGTTTCACGCGGTCTTCTCTTCCGATCAGGGCTTCGTGCTGTTGCGCAGTGCCGCCAGTCTCCTCGGGGGCGTGGCCTTCTCGTTTGTGTGGCATCCGCCGGGGATGATCGGGAAGCGGACCAGAGATCGGATTCCCTACCTCGTCACAGGCGGGACGTTCGCCTTCGGGATTCTCGCGGTCGCCTTTCCCCACCTACTGCCCCGATTCACGGTGCAGGACCAATTCGCGCCGATTGCCCTCGCGGTGAACGGTCTCGCCGCCGTCTTGTTCCTCGCCGGCGCGGCGGGTTTTTGGCTCGAGTCCGGACGCACCGGCAGGCCGGAACATCAACTCCTGGCGACGCTGGCGATTCTGTTCGGATTGGCCGAAACGATGTTTCTGTTTTCCGCCCCTTGGCAGAGCGAATGGTGGACCTGGCATTTCGTGCGATTCGCCGCGTACGTGCTCGCGCTGATGTATGTGAGCCGCGGCTACGTGCGGATGGTCGGCGAGATACGAAAAGCCCTGGCTGACACGAAGCGGTCGGGACGGCGTCTGGCCTCGGAATATGCCGTGACCAGGGTCCTGGCCGAGTCGGCGACCCTGAAAGTTGCGGCTCAGGCAATCCTGCGCGCCCTAGGGGAGAGCCTCGACTGGGAATTGGGCATGTTCTGGAGCAGGGATGAACAGGCGCACTGCCTTCGCTTCGTCGACTTGTGGCATGCGCCGCACGTGAAGCCAACCGAGTTCATCGACGACAGCCGGGGCCGGACATTTCGACATGGTGAGGGACTCATCGGTCGTGTCTGGGCCACCGGCAAACCGATCTGGATTCCGGATGTGGCCACGGACCCCAATTTTCGCCGCGCGCCGATGGCGGCGAGAGCCGGCCTTCACGGAGGGTTTGCCTTCCCGGTGCGCAAGGGCGAGCACATGTATGGCGTCATTGAGTTTTTTAGCCGGGAGAGCCGTGAGCCCGATCAGGATGTGCTGGATATGGTGGCGGACATCGGGATCAAGGTCGGGCTGTTCGTCGATCGCAAGCGGACAGAAGAGGAACTCCGTCGAACCGAGGCCCGGCTGCTGGAGGAGCAGAGGCTCGCCGAAGTGGCAAGGGTGTTGGGAGACATCGGGCACGATCTGAAAAATATGCTGATGCCCATCGTGACCGGGGCGGGGCTCCTTGAAGAAGAACTGAGCGAATGCTTCTCAAAGTTGCCCCAGCCCGCGATGAGCGCCATGAAACCCAGCCGAGATCTGACACATGACCTCATCGAAATGATCAGGCAAGGAGGCCGGCGCATCCACGACCGGGTCAAAGAAATCGCCGATTCCGTCAAGGGTCTGACGAGGCCCCCGCAGTTTGCTCCCTGCCGCGTTGCCGACGTCGTGGCACTCGTGTACGCGACCCTTCGCATACTGGCCGAGGAACGCCGGGTGGCGCTCCGCACGGAGGGGCTCGAGACCCTGCCTGTCATTCGCGCCGATGAGAGCCGACTGTTCAATGCCGTCTATAACCTGGTAAATAATGCGATCCCCGAAGTGCCCTCTGGTGGATCCGTGACCGTTCAAGGCCGAACGGGGCCATCGGGAAAGACCATCGTGATTTCCGTCATCGATACCGGGAAGGGGATGTCACCGGAAGTCCGTGACAGTCTCTTCTCGTACCAGGCGATCAGCCGGAAAATCGGCGGAACAGGACTCGGAACGAAGATCGTGAAAGATGTGGTGGATGCCCATGGAGGCACGATCAAGGTAGAAAGCACGGAAGGGGTGGGGACCGCGTTCCATATCACGCTTTCGATCGAAGGTCCCGCTCCTCAGGCTCCGGAGACCGCTCAACCTCCCGCCGAAGCACTTCGTGGATAAATCCGTTCAAAGGAAGGCAATCGTGTCCACGATCGTGCTCATCGCGGTGCTGCTGCGTGCGCTCCTTCTCTGTACGGACCTCTCGGCGGCAGAATGGTCGGCAATTGCCGACGCGAAGACGATCTTCACAGATAACGTCTTCGAACTGTCGGCGTCCAGGCGGCTGGCGTACAGCGAAGATCCCAGCCAGCCGGTCAGAGTCTCCGCCGGCGCCCCGTCCGATGTCGTATGGGAACCCTCGATCGACCTGCGGAGAACGACGACGTCGGCGCTCGGTGTCAGCGAAATCTCCCTCAAGGGCGACGGATTTCTCTATACGAACCACTCCATTTTTAACCACGCGGACTACCGCCTGCAGCTGCACCAACAGGTCGCGTCGAATACCTGGCTGCTGTTTCGATACCGGTATGTGCCGAACCTGTTCCTCGGTCCCAACACCGAACGGCACAGCGGGAATCGGCTCGTCGTAGAAGAGCGGGTGACCGAGCACGCGTGGCGCATGCATGTGGAGCAGAAACTGAACGATCGGTGGACGGCGACGCTGATGGGCCGCTACGGATTGCGACTCTACAATGAGTTGTTCTCGGAGCGGGATACGAAATTTTATTCAGTCGGACCCAGCATCCTGTTCCAGGCCGCCTCCTGGGCCGCGCTCACGGTCGACTACCTCTACGAGCGCGGACTGGCCGAAGGGCGCAACGAGCCGCAGTTGGCGGACGATGTGTCGTATCACCAACAATTCTTCTCATTGGGGACGCTGTTCACGCTCACGGAGCGCCTCTCGCTGGACTTGATCTATGTGTACCGCCTGAAGCAGTTCACCAGTAGCATAGTCGGCGATGTGTTTAACGGGACGCATGATCACCTGCATCAAGGCACGGTGGAGGTCAAATACAAGCTGTCGCCCGCCGCGCGACTCAGCCTGGGATTTCAGCGGACGCAACGGACTTCCAGCTCGGAATTGCGGAGTTTTTTCAACACCAACCTCTCGCTCGGCCTGCAATACCAGTTTTAGCGCCCGGCCCCTTCTTCCGCTTCATCTCCGTGCCACCGCCACCTCGCCCTTATCCCATCTTGGCCAGGATCCCGTCCATCTCTGCCTGGGAAAAGGCCCGCAAGGCCTGGGTGCGGATGTTGCCCAAGGCGCCGAAGCTCGCCAGGAACGCCGCCATGGAGGTATCGTCCGGTGATTCGAATAGTTCAACGACGTCGTAGCTCCCCAACGTCCAGTAGAACTCCTTTGCGGTCACACCGAACTTCTTGGCCATTTCTCGAGTGGCATCCGCACGCTTGGTTGTGTCTTTGATATTGCGAATCCCCTGGTCAGTGAAGTGAAGCAGTACAAGGTACATCGCCATGATGAACCTCCTTCGAAATATGCGAGGCCGCAGAACAGACTCCCGGGACCTGTTCCGTTTTCCAGTAGGCCAATGAAAACGTGCGAACAGGTAAGAGGTCACTCGCCGATGTCCTCGGCCCAGAGCGATGGATGGCTGTTGACAAACTCGCGCATGAGCTTCATGCAAGCCGCATTCTGAGTGACCTGGACCTGGACGCCGCGGCTTGAGAGCCACCGTTCCTCGCCCATGAAGGATTGGTTCTCGCCGACAACAATCAGGGGGATGCCATAGAGCACAATGGCGCCGCTACACATGGCGCAGGGTGAAAGCGTCGTGTAGAGGGTGCTCTCACGGTAGAATGCGGCGGATCGTCGCCCCGCATTTTCGAGCGCATCCATTTCGGCATGCAGGATGACGCTGCCCTTCTGGATGCGGCGGTTGTGACCGCGGCCGACGATGGCGCTGGCATGCACGAGGACGGAGCCGATGGGGATGCCACCCTCGGACAGGCCGCGCTCAGCCTCTTCGATTGCTGCCAGCAGGAACGGGTCCATGGTGCGTATCTCCAAGTCTGGCCAACCAATGTGTGCACCCGTGTGAACGCCAGCCTGGACAGACAGTGGCTCGCCTTATCCCATCTTGGCTAAGATCCCGTTCATGTCTGCCTGCGAAAATGCCCGCAAGGTCTGAGTGCGAATGTTGCCCAAGGCCCCGAGGCCGGCCAGGAATGCCGCGATGGAGGCATCGTCAGGCGCATCGAAGACAATCACCTCGTCGTAACTGCCCAACGTCCAATAGATCTCCTTGAACGTCACGCCGAACTTCTTGGCCATCGCTTTGGCGGCATCCGCCCGCTTGACCGTGTCCTTGATGTGATGCACTCCCTGATCGGTAAAATTAACCAGCGCAATGTACATGGCCATGATGAACCTCCTTGGAATATTCGAGGCCACTGGAAAGACGACCGTGATGGCACTGACCTCTGATTGTGACGCCCGGGAAATAGAAAGGGATCTGAGCCTGCGAAGCTCGCCCTACGCCTGCTCGCCGCACTGTGTGATGACCACTGCTGCATCGCGGACCAGGTCTTGTGTTGCCAACAGAGTGCCCTGACTTACTAAGAAAAGGTGATGGTCCCAGCCTTGTGCGGGACGGATCCCATGGCTAGGGAAATCTTCCACTGCTCTAGTTCCTTGTGCAGCGTGAGTGCGAAGCGAAAAAGTGTCTGTTCTTGTTTCTCGCCGACCTGAAACGACACCGGGAGCTCAATCAGGACGCTCGCCAGTGTGGCTGATGCTTCAATTGCAAAATGGCGGTAGTCTCCCCACCGAATATTTGTCATGGTTCTAAAGTCTCTGTCAAAAGCTGCCCGAAGGTCTTCAGGGGTCTTCCACACCTCATCGGCGTTGGTCCCCAGAAACAGCAGTGGCCTAGAATGCGTCATGACAGACATGCAGCTTTCAACCTGTCGTTGTTCATAGCCACTAAGAAACTCTTTGACGACCTCCCGTACAGCGGCTTCTTCCTTTGTCATAGAGTTTGCCCTCGTTGTGAGATGTACATTGCGCCATCTCGCACATGAGCTTGATACAGGCCGAGTCGTGGATGACCTGGCTCTGAATGCCGTGATCTCAGAGCCACTGTTCCTCGATCACGAAGGAGTAGTTCTCGCCGACAACGACCCGGGGAATGCCGCAGAGCAGAACGCAAGTGACCTGCCTTATCCCAACTTGGCAAGGATCCCGTTCATCTCTGCCTGGGGAAACGCCCGCAAGGTCGTGGTTCGAGCGTTGCCCATGGCACCAAAGGCAGCCAGAAACGCCGCCATGGAGGCATCGTCCGGCGCGTCGAATATATCAACGACGTCGTAACTCCCTAACGTCCAGTAGTACCCCTTCGCCGTCACGCCAAACTTCTTGGCCATTTCTGTTATGGCATCCCCTCGCTTGGTCGTGTCCTTGATGGTGCGAATGCCTTGATCAGTGAAATTCACCAGAACGATATAGATGGCCATGAAACACCTCCTTCGCAGGAGTCGAGTTCGCTGAAGAGACGATAGGTGATGACCCTGGTATGTCATTCAACCGGGGCCATGCCATCAATGGTTCGCACACCGTGTCGGCAAACGTGAGACAGCAGGACGTAGCCCGGCATCATCCACTCCCTTATTTACTTTCCGGTAAACGTGGGGGTCCGCTTTTCTAAAAATGCGCGAATGCCTTCCTGATAGTCTTGACTGTTGTAGACGACCCGCCGCAAGGATTGGATGCGCTCAAACATCAGTGGCGATAAATCATGGGCGTTCGCGAGCAGGTTCAATTCTTCTTTCATGACGGCAATGCTCAAGGGAGAATTCCGGACAATCTGCTTGGCGATCTCATAGGTGTGGCGCTGTAACTCCTGCCGCGACACGATGTGATTGACCATCCCAAGCCGTTCGGCCCGTACCGCTTTCATCGGTGACCCGGTGAACGCCATCTCTTTGACGATATGCAGGCTGATCGCATTCATGAAGGTCAATAACCCCGATAAGTTGTAGGGGACACCGAGTTTCGCCGGGGTAATGGCAAACGTCGTATCGTCTGCCGCAATGACGAGATCGCAGGCGAACGCCACCTCGCACGCTCCGCCCCACACACTGCCTTCAATCATCGCAATAATGGGAGCCGGGTAATTCTCCACTTCCCGGATCAGTCGTCGCAGGGGATCATCCCACCCCAGCGGATCACGGTGTCCTTGGGGAAGCTCGCTCACGTCATGCCCGGCGGACCAGACGGTCGCGCCTTCCTGCGCGCGAAGAATAATGACCCGTAAATTCTGCTGCCGAAACGTCCCGAGCGCCTCGAGAATGTCGGCGATGAGCGGCTGACTCAGCGCGTTTCGCTTCTGACCATGATTGAGCATGATCGTCCCGATCGAATCTTCGATAGTCGTGATCACGAATGGCATGTCACCCTCTCCTCGGTGGAATCTGGTCAACTCAAGATCGGTTCGTATTCTCCAAACACCTGTTCGAGCCTTTGGCAGACCTCCCCGGTTGTGGCGTACGCCCGGACCGCCTCAAGGATGGCCGGCATGAGATTGTCGTCCGTCTGAGCCGTCCGCTCCACGGCGTCGAGCGAGGCCTGGACCTTCTGGTCGCTACGACTCCTCTTCACCATTCTGATTGCTTCAATTTGCTTTTGCTCGGTGTCTTCGGGCACGAGGAAGGTCTCGGGTTCAGGCTCGTGCTCTTCCCGGAACTTATTGACGCCCACGATCACCCGCTCGCCCGTTTCGAGGGACTGTCCGTACTCATAGGCCGCCTGTTCGATGTGGCGTTGGACGTAACCCTGTTCAATCGCCTGGACCATACCGCCGCACTCTTCAATGTCACGAATGTGTTGTTCGGCCTCGGCCTCCAATCGGTCAGTCAGGCTCTCGATCAGATAACTGCCACCGAGCGGATCGATGGTATTGGCGGCTCCGGACTCGTAAGCCAGCACCTGCTGCGTGCGGAGGGCAAGGCGGACACTGTCTTCAGTGGGCAAGGCCAGAGCCTCGTCCCGGCAATTGGTATGGAGCGATTGCGTCCCTCCCAAGACGGCGGCCAGAGCCTGGATGGCGACCCGAACGACATTGTTCTCCGGCTGCTGGGCCGTGAGCGCCACGCCGCTCGTCTGCGTATGAAATCGCAGCATCATGCTTTTGGGATCTTTGGCATGAAAACGGTCTTTCAATATGCGAGCATAGAGGCGGCGCGCGGCCCGGAACTTCGCGACCTCTTCACAGAGATCGGACTGTGCGGTGAAAAAGAACGTGAGGCGCGGTGCAAAGGTATCGACGTCCAGCCCCGCACTGACGGCAAGGTCGAGATAACAGATGGCGTTGGCCAGCGTGAAGCCGATCTCCTGGGCGGCCGTTGCCCCGGCTTCACGCATATGGAAGCCGCTGACGGAAATGCTGTTCCACTTCGGCAAGAATTTCGTGCAGTAGACAAACAGGTCTCTGGTGAGGCGAAGGCTGGGCTGAGGAGGGAACCGATAGGTGCCACGGGCAATATACTCTTTCAGCATATCATTCTGGATCGTGCCGGCCAGCAGCTGCATGGGCACGCCCTGCTGTTCGGCGATGACGAGATACATGGCCAGCAGGATGGCGGCGGTCGAATTGATCGTCATACTGGTGGAAACACGTCCAACGGGGATGTCACGGAATAATGTCTCCATGTCGCGCAAGGTCGAGACCGCGACCC
>DATGEA010000134.1:0-14792 GCA_035310605.1 Nitrospira sp.
GGCCCCGTGTCCGAGCACGACCGTTCTCATTTCCTCGTAGAAGGTCATCGGTTACCTCCGGAAGCCAGGTGGATGGATCATAGAATGTTACATGCAAGATCCTTTGAGTTGTTCCAATGATATACTTTTGCTATTACCTTATCAACTACCGTGTAAATTGCGAACTATTATGTGGGATTGATATATATTTCTTATTGGTATGCATATTGTATTTCCGATCAGTCTGGATCTTCTGAAATCAATATATGTTTGCTATTAGTTAATTGTAGATGTATGTTATGTTCTGCCTATCAACGAGGATGCGGCCGGATGCAATGAATCACGCTCGAGCAAAGCCGTCCGCAGAGAGGAGGCGCCACATGAACCAAGCAACAGGGATTGATCACATCACCCTCTGCGTGGAGAACCTCGCAGCGGCGGAATTTCTCTTCACCAAAATCCTTGGTTTCGAAGTGCTCTGGTCGGCTCGGGATGTCGGCAGCGACAAGTCGTCGATGGACACGGTCGTGGTGCAACGGGGGAACGCGAAGATCGCGCTCATGCAAGGCCGAGATAAAGGGATGAAGTCTCAGATCACCGAGTTCATTGAGAAGTACGGGCAGGGCGTGCAGCACTTTGCCTTAGAGGTAGATGACATCGAGGCTGTATCCCGTGAGTGGGAAGCACACGGTGTAAAATTCAGCGGATCGCTGAAAGAAGGACGGGACGGATTCGGCCCGCTCAAGCAGCGGTTCACCTATCCCCTCTTCCCGGGTTGCGGGATATTCATTGAATTGACTCAACGGCGGCACGGGGAAGAGCAGGCCAAGACGTTCGTCCGAACTACCGTGGAATCGCTGTACAAGGATATCGAGCGAGATCAGGCCTCCGGGACGGGGCGGACGATCATCGATTACGACTCATGCCCGAGCCCTGGGGAACCAAAGCGGCTGAAGCAGGCATCGTGAGGAGGGTGTTGCACTTCTAGAAAGGCGGCCATGTATCTCAACAAGAAAGGAAAAGTACCAGCTCAAGCCCACGTCGGGATTCCCGAGGGGCTATGCGAGGAGGAACACGGGCGAGAAGGGTTTGCCGGCCCGGTGTCACATTTGTACCGAACCCATCCCCCTACCGGTTGGGTGAGGATCGAGGGGCCGCTCAAGCCGAGGGCCTTTGACTGCGCTCAAATTCCCATTGTGATGACTTCGCCTGTTGCCGCTCGACCGGTTCTCATGATGCAGAGCCGGGATGCGAGCCTCTACCTGTCGGTCCGTACCGAGACAATGCGTCATTTCATACGCAATGCGGATGGCGACGAAGTCTATTTTGTGCATCAGGGCACAGGAAGATTCGAGACGGACTACGGAACTCTGTCCTACGAACCGGCCGATTATCTCGTCATTCCCAAAGGGACAACGTATCGAACTCATGTCGATGCGGGGCCTTCCCTGTTCCTTATTGTCGAAACTCCGGAACCCATCACGGTGCCGGATCGTGGCCCGCTCGGCCAGCATGCGTTGTTCGACAAGGGCGTGCTTGTGGCACCCGAACTCGGCACGGTGGAATCGGTAGAGGCAAAGGGCCAGGAATGGGAGGTCCACATTAAACAGCAAGGAGAATCCACGCGGGTCGTCTACCCCTTTTATCCGATGGACGTGGTCGGATGGAAAGGGGATCTATGGGTGGCCAAGCTGAACGTACGTGATTTCCGTCCGGTCACAAGCCCTCGCTACCATTTGCCACCGAGCGTCCATGTAACGTTCCGGGCCGGCGGGTGCCTCATATCCACCTTTGCGCCGAGGCCGCTGGAAAGCGACCCCGAGGCGTTGCATGTCCCCTTCTACCATCGAAACGCGGACTACGATGAAGTGCTTTTCTATCATCAGGGAGAATTCTTTAGCCGCGCGGGGATTCATCCGGGAATGCTAACGTTGCACCCGCAGGGGATTCACCACGGGCCGCAGCCGCAGGCGGTGCAAGCCAGCAAGGGGAAGACGCAGACGAGCGAAGTGGCGGTGATGATCGAATCAAAGGCACCCTTCTCCGTAAGGCCGGACCTGGAGGCGGTCGAGATGAAGGATTATGCCCTGAGCTGGAGTCGATGATGAAACTTGTAAGCTTTCTAGTTTCCACACCCATCGGCACCTTCACAAGAATGGGCGCAATTCACGACCGGGCTATTGTGGATCTGAACATGGCCTATGCCCGGTGGCTAGGTGACCAGCGTGAGGCGCAGCCGTATCGATTGGCCAATGCCCAGGTGCCCGCGACGATGTTGGAGTTTCTCGAAGGAGGTTCTTCATCGATGGCGGCCGCGCGGCGGGCTTTCGACTACGTCGTCACCCTCGGTCCTTCGAGTCAAGGCCCGTCCGGTGAGACCATCTATTACAGTCCCGGCGAGGTTCGAATCATCGCCCCGCTTCCCAATCCTTCTTCGCTGCGCGACTTCATCGCGTTTGAAAACCACATTGCCGCAACGTCAAAAAAGCGCGGGCAGCCGATTCCGCCGGAATGGTACAAAGCACCCGTTTACTATAAGGGCAATCACCGCACCATTATAGGGCCGGACGAAGACCTGCTCTGGCCGCTAGAGACGACGAACTTGGACTATGAGCTGGAACTCGCCTGCATCATCGGACGTCCCGGCAAGGATATCAGCGAGCGTGAGGCGCAGGACTACATTGCCGGCTATACGATCATGAACGACTTCAGCGCGCGCGACATCCAGTTTCAGGAAATGGCCTGCCGGCTCGGGCCGGCGAAAGGCAAGGATTTTGCCACGGCCTTGGGCCCTTGCCTGGTGACTCCCGATGAGATCGCGGATCTTGGCGCATTGACGATGATCGCCAGTGTCAACGGGGAAGAATGGTCTCGAGGACGGTTCGGAACGATACACTGGTCGTTTCCACAAATGATCGCGCACGTCTCGCGCGGCGAAACGATCTACCCGGGCGACGTGTTCGGCTCAGGAACCGTGGGGGGAGGATGCGGCCTTGAAATGGATCGCTACCTGAAGCCGGGCGACGTAGTGGAACTCGACATTCAGCCCATCGGAGTCCTGAGAACGCATGTGGTGGCCGCGGCGTGAAGAAAGGAACCGACTATGAGCGTGATCACGGGTGAGCAGGCCCTCGTCGAATTATCCCAACGCCATCGCGAACTCTATGACGGATTGACGATTGATGCCAGGCTGGAAACGATCATCCGTGACGGCTCGCACAGCGGACTCACCGGCTGGGATGTCTTGCGGATACTGCGGACCTCACGGGCGGTCCTCTTCGACACCCATGTGGAAGTGGTGTCAGGCCACCACACGGCGACCTATCTGCGGTTCGAGTCCATCGCTCGGTTCCCGGAGTTGATCAGGCTGTTGGCGCAGGATATGGCCGAGTGGATCAGACGGACATTTCAACACGATCCCCTGACTGGGATCGTGGCGACCACATCGGCGGCGGAACTGCTCGCTGAGGGGATTGCGGATAACCTCCAGGACACGATGCGGTTGCGCGTCACGTTGACGCCGTATAGCTGCGAGACGGGACGGATCGGGACGGACATCAAGACCGGGGCGATCAAGCCGGGCGAACGGTTCGTGGCACTCAATGATGTCACCACGCGTGGCAATTGCGTGAGCAAGCTCGGGAAAGTGATCACCGACCATGAGGGGCTGCTGGCCGGGATGATGGTCTTTGCGCGTCGTGACAGCGGCCAGTTCCCGCTGATGGATGAATTGATCACACAACACCCATTTTATTACACAACCGATCTCGACATGCCGCAGTGGGAGCCGGCGCAGTGCCCTTTGTGCCGGATGCATAAGCCCTTGCTGTCCTGGAAAGACATGCCGGAACTCTGACGCATCCTCCACATTCTGCGAGGAGGGATACATGGCCCTGGCAGACGTGACAAAGGAAATCAAGCGAGCCGACCTGCTCCAGATGTACTACTACCTCCGGCTCACCAGAGGCCTAGAGGATCGAGTCACGGCGCTCTACCGGCAGGGGCGCATCGTCGGTGGGTGCTATACCAGCCACGGGATGGAAGCCATCGCAGTCGGCTATGCCTCCGCCCTGGAGCGCGATGATGTCATCGCCCCCTTTCATCGAGATATGGGCGCCTTTCTCATTCGCGGGTTCACGCCCGGAGAAGTTCTTGCCCAATACCTCGGCAAACGAACCGGTCCGACTAAAGGGAAAGATGGCAATGTTCACATGGGTGATCTCAAGCGGGGCGTGATCGGTTTCGTCAGCCATTTGGCCGACAATCTGCCGGTTGCAACCGGCGTGGCTCTGGCATTCAAGATCCGAAGCGAATCTCGTGTCGCGTTCGCGGGGACCGGTGACGGTGGAACGAGCCGAGGCGACTTTCACGAGGCGATGAACTTTGCAGCAGTGCGAAAACTCCCTGTCGTGTTCTTCTGTAACAACAACCAATATGCCTATTCAACGCCGCTACGGCTGCAGATGGCGGTCTCTGACGTGGTCGAGCGGGCCAAAGCCTACGGCATGCCGGGCGAGATCGTAGACGGGAACGACGTCGCTGCGGTCTATCTGGCCTCGAAACGCGCCATCGCACAGGCCCGCGCAGGCAAGGGGCCGACATTCCTCGAGTTCAAAACCATGCGGATGCATGGCCATTCCGAGCATGACCCGGCCAAGTATGTGCCGCGGGAACTGCTGGAAGAATGGAAGAAAAAAGATCCGATCTTGAAAGCCGAACGACTGCTTACCCAGCTTGGCTATGGCGATGAGGCGTATTTTCATGAGATCGGCGAGCGGGCCAAGAAAGAAGTCGAGGCCGGCCTGGAGTTTGCGGAGCAGAGTCCTCTGCCGGAAGGACGAGAGGTGCTGGAGGGGGTCTTCGCCACCGCGGATGAGGTAGAATCATGACCACCGCCACAACCCAATCCGAAGTCACGTACCTTGAAGCCATCTCGCAGGCCCTGGACGAGGAGATGACCCGCGACGAGCGCGTGTTCCTGATAGGCGAAGACATCGGCGCCTATGGCGGGGCCTTCAAGATCACCGAAGGCTTTCTGCAGAAATACGGCGAGTGGCGTGTCCTCGATACACCCCTGGCCGAATCCGGCTTTGTGGGAGCTGCCATCGGAGCGGCCATGATGGGTTTGCGCCCAGTCGTCGAAATGCAGTTTGCCGATTTCATCTCTTGCGCGTTTGACCAGATTACCGAGGTCGCGGCCAAGAATCATTACCGTTGGGGCGCCGCGGTGCCGATGGTCATCCGAGCCCCGTTCGGCGGCGGCGTGCACGGCGGTCCTTTCCATTCCGAATGTCCGGAGGGATGGTTTTTCCACTCGCCGGGGCTCAAGCTCGTATCCCCTTCGACTCCATACGATGCGAAGGGCCTTCTTAAGGCCGCCATTCGGGATCCCAACCCCGTCATTTACTTCGAACACAAGTTTCTCTACCGGCGGATCAAATCGATGCTGCCGCAGGAGGATTACGTTGTGCCGATCGGGAAGGCCGACATCAAACGCGCTGGCAACGACATCTCACTCATCACCTATGGCGCGATGGTTCATCTGGCATTGGAAGCCGCTCAGGTCTTGGCGAACGAAAGAATCGACATGGAAGTGGTCGATCTGCGCACGTTGATTCCCCTCGACAAAGACACGGTCTACGGATCGGTACGCAAGACCAGCAAGGTCATCCTCTTGCACGAGGACAACAAGACCGGCGGGATCGGAGCCGAGATCGCCGCCCTGCTGGCGGAGGAATGTTTTGACTGTCTGGACGGACCGATTCTTCGTATCGCCCCCCCGGATACACCGGTCCCGTTTAGCACGCCTTTGGAAGAGTTCTTTCTTCCGAAGGTGAGTGACATTATTTCGGCAGCGCGGAAGTTGGCAGCCTATTGATTTCGCGGAAAGTGCGGGGCGTCATGAAAGGGTGCTTCCGTTTCACGCCTAATGTCTGACGAGGTTTTTGTGGCGACTGACATCACTATGCCCCAGCTCGGGGAAAGCATCGCTGAAGGAACTGTCGTGAAATGGCTCGTCCCGGTCGGCGGGCCGATTGAAAAGGATCAATCCCTCTTGGAAGTAGAAACTGAAAAGGTGGCATTGGAAATTCCTTCACCAGCCACAGGCGTGCTCAGCGAAATTGTCGTGAAGGAAGGTGAGACGGTTCCTGTGGGAACGCTGCTGGCACGGATTGAAAGTACTCCTCTCTCCGAAGTCATTAACCGAGTCGGCGGGGTGGTCGTCCGTCCGATGGGACCGACTGCCGAGGGCGAAGACCATCATTCTCCTGCCGTCCGCCAACTAGCAAAAGAACATGGAGTCGATCTCTCGCACGTAAAAGGAACGGGGGTGGGCGGGCGGGTGACCAAGAAAGACGTGCAGGACTTCATCGCTCAAGGCGGTGGCCCGGTCAAACCGGCGAGTCCTGCCGGCGAGCAATCAATGGGTGAAGAACTTCTGTCCTTCACGCAGATGCGCAAGACCATCGCCGACCGGATGCTCAAAAGCAGACAAACGTCCGCCCATGTCACCACGTTCTTTGAAGCAGACTTTACCGGCATCGCCAAATTTCGGGAAGGCCGCGACCTGACCTATCTACCCTTCGTGATCCGTGCAGTGACCCGCGCCGTTCGAGAGGTGCCAGTGGTGAACTCGTCGTGGGGTGAACAAGGCATCGTCATCAAGAAAGATATTCATATCGGCATCGCCACGGCGTTGGAGGACGGGCTCCTGGTTCCGGTGGTGCGACATGCAGATCGAAAGGGACTGACCCAGCTAGCCAAAGAAATAGCAGACCTCGCCGAACGGGCCAGGTCCAAGAAATTGAACCCCGAGGAGGTTCAAGGAGGGACCTTCACGATTACGAACCACGGCGGGTACGGCAGCCTGTTCAGTACGCCGATCATTCATCAACCGCAGATTGCGATCCTGGGGGTCGGTGCGGTCCAGAAGCGGGCCGTGGTCGTCAATGACGCCATCGCTATCCGGCCGATGGGATACCTGAGCCTCTCTTTTGATCACCGAGTTATCGATGGAGCGACGGCAGACCAGTTCATGGCAAAGGTTAAGGGCTATCTCGAACAGAGTCATTGGGAGCACATTCTATGAGCCGGACGAGGCAGGCAGTTATCGTGAGCGCAGCTCGAACGCCGATGGGCAGTTTCAGCGGGGCGTTCAGCCCAGTGCCTGCGACGAAACTGGGCAGCATCGCGATTGCTGAAACCTTGAAGCGCATTGCCGTGCCTCCGGAGCGCGTGGAGGAGGTGTACATGGGCTGCGTCCTCAGTGCAGGGCTCGGGCAAGCGCCGGCCAGGCAAGCCTCGATCGGAGCTGGGATTCCCCACTCGGTCGGCGCCACCACCGTGAACAAAGTCTGCGGTTCCAGCCTCAAGACCGTGATCATGGCCGCTCAGGCGATCGCGCTCGGTGAGGCAAGGATCATCGTCGCGGGCGGCATGGAGAACATGACCCGCGCGCCCTATCTGTTGGACAAAGCGCGGCAAGGGTATCGGCTCGGACATGCAGAGTTGGTGGACAGCCTGGTGAAAGACGGTTTGTGGGATGTCTATAACAATTTCCATATGGGCAGTGGCGGCGAACTCTGTGCGGCAAAGTACGGGCTTGCCAGAAAGGACGTCGATGACTTTGCCTTGGAGAGTTACCGTCGGGCTCAGGAAGCGATCGCGACAGGGGCGTTCAAGCGGGAAATCGTGCCGGTTGAGGTACCGCAACGGAAAGGCGCGATGGTGACCGTCACAGAAGATGAAGAACCGAATCGGGTGGATTTGAGCAGGCTACGGGAACTCAGGCCGGTGTTCAAAGAGGACGGCGTCCTGACCGTGGGGAATTCTCCTTCCTGTAACGACGGGGCGGCAGCGTTGGTCGTCATGGCTGAAGAGGAAGCCGCGCGGCTCGGGCTCGCGCCTATGGCGCGCATCGTCGGATACGCCGGAGCGGCGTTGGCACCTGAATGGTTTACGATTGCGCCGGTCGAGGCGATCAAGCTGGCGCTCAAGAAAACGGGCCTCTCGATCGGCGACATCGACCTCTTCGAGATCAATGAAGCCTTCTCCGCCGTGTCACTTGCTGTCAACCGGGAACTAGGGCTCGACCCAAAGAAAGTCAACGTCAACGGGGGGGCGGTCGCGCTCGGCCACCCGATCGGAGCCACCGGTGCGCGGATCCTGACAACCCTTCTCTACGCAATGGAAGCCCGCGGTGTCAGCCGAGGGGTGGCCTCTCTCTGTATCGGGGGCGGAGAAGCATTGGCGATTGTTGTAGAACGGATGTAACGACAAAACACCGGCCTTCTCGTAATGCGGAGGAGACGGCCTTGAGACTCGATGACATCAAGACCATCGGCATCGTCGGCGCCGGCCAGATGGGCCGCGGCATTGCCCAGGTTTGCGCGACGACCGGCTATCATGTCCAGCTCGTTGATGTCGCGGAGCCGCCGTTAACGGAGGCTCTTGCCAAGATCCGAACGGACCTGGAACGAGCCGTAGAACGAGGCAGTCTCACCGACCATCAGGCGGGTGAGGTGCTGGCCCTCATCCATCCGATCGTACAACTCGACCGGTTGCAAGACGCACAGCTGGTGATTGAGGCGATTCCGGAAGACCTTGCCCTCAAGCAGGAACTCTTCGCGGAACTGAACCGGATCTGCCGGCCGCACACGGTCCTCGCCAGCAATACCTCCTCGATTTCGATCACAAAACTGGGCGCAGCCTCCGGTCGGCCTGATCGAGTGGTCGGCCTGCACTTCATGAATCCCGCCCCCGTGATGCGACTTGTGGAGGTTGTCCGTGGTCTCGAAACATCCGAACGAACGGTGAATCTGGCAATGGATCTGGCGAAGCAGCTGGGGAAGATCCCTGTAGTGGCCAAAGATGTGCCGGGGTTCATCGTGAACCGCATCCTGATCCCCATGATCAATGAAGCCATCATTACATTGGAAGAGGGGGTTGCGTCAGCCGAAGACATTGACCTGGCCATGACGACGGGGGCGAATCATCCCGTGGGACCGCTGGCCCTCGCCGATCGGATCGGACTGGATACCGTGCTGGCCATTTGCGAGGTCCTGTACCAAGACTTGGGCGATCCGAAGTTTCGCCCCTGTCCCTTGCTCCGTCGTCGCGTCGAGGCAGGGTGGCTGGGGCGCAAGACCGGTCACGGGTTCTATGTGTATGAGGCAAGCGGCGAGAGGCACGAGGCGACGAGCAACAAGATGTGACCCCGTATCGCGTCTCGGTTTTCTCGCCGGAGGTACCGATTGATGCAGGAACGAAAACCTCGCTTCACCTCGCTCTCAGGACTCGACATCAATCGCGTCTATACGCGCGACGATCTGAAGGATTGGTCGCCTGACCGCGATCTCGGTGCGCCGGGTGAATTCCCCTATACTCGCGGCGTCTATCCCACCATGTATCGGGGCCGGCTCTGGACGATGAGGCAGTTCGCGGGATTCGGGTCTGCCCAGGATACGAATCGCCGCTTCAAGTATCTCCTCCAGCATGGACAGACCGGCCTGAGCGTCGCCTTCGATATGCCGACGTTGATGGGAATCGATGCCGATGATCCGCGCGCCCATGGCGAGGTGGGTCACTGCGGCGTGGCGATCTCATCACTTCCCGATATGGAGCAGCTCTTTGAGGATATCCCATTGGATCGGGTCACCACCTCGATGACGATCAACGGCCCGGCCGCCGTGATCTTTGCCATGTATCTGGCGGTAGCGGAGAAGCGCGGCATCGCAGTTGAGAGCCTAGGCGGCACGCTGCAGAACGACATTCTGAAGGAATATATCGCGCAGAAGGAATGGCTCTTCCCGCCGGAACCCTCGCTGGGCCTCATCACCGATACGATCGCCTACTGTGCGAAGCAGGTTCCTAAGTGGCATCCGGTCAGTGTCAGCGGCTATCACATTCGCGAGGCGGGATCGACTGCGGTCCAGGAACTGGCCTTTACGCTCTATGACGGACTGACTTACGTCGAGGCAGCAGTGAAATCCGGTCTTGCCGTGGACACCTTTGCCCCTCAGCTGTCGTTCTTCTTCAACGTTCATAACGACTTCTTTGAAGAAGTTGCCAAGTTTCGGGCCGCCCGCCGGATCTGGGCACGCGAAATGACGCGGCGCTATCAGCCGAAAGATCCGCGATCCTCGCAACTCCGCTGCCACGCGCAGACAGCCGGCTGTTCACTCACAGCGCAGCAGCCGATGAACAACGTCGTGCGCACCGCATTACAGGCGCTGGCGGCCGTGCTGGGCGGAACACAATCCCTCCATACCAATTCCATGGACGAAACGCTCGCCTTACCCTCCGAAGAAGCGGTGAAGCTCGCGTTACGCACTCAGCAGATCATTGCCCATGAAAGCGAAGTCACCAACAGCGTCGATCCTTTGGGCGGGGCGTACTTTGTTGAAGCGCTGACGAATCGCCTGGAGGAATCGGCGCTCGACTACTTCCGCAAATTGGATGACCTGGGCGGCATGGTGAAGGCCATCGAACGAGGCTTTCCGCAGCGGGAGATCCTCGATGCTTCACAGCGCTATCAGCGCGAAGTGGAGCGAAAAGAACGGATCGTGGTCGGGGTCAACGACTACCTGGAGCAGGAAACTCGCCCGATCCCTATTCTCAAGATTGGGCCCGAAGTGGAGCGCGAGCAGGTGACGCGCCTCTCGGATCTCCGCAAAGCGCGCGATCCGTTCAATATGGCCGGGGCGGTTGAGGAGTTGCAGGAGGCGGCCTCCTGTGGCGAAAACGTGATGCCCTATCTAATCGAGGCGGTGAAGGCGAAAGCGACGCTGGGCGAGATTTGTGCAGCGTTGAAAGAAGTGTTCGGAACATACAGGGAGCCGGTGGTGTTGTAACGCGCGCAGCGCGCGCAACTGGCTAGAGGCAAAGGGCGAGGGGTTAGAGGTCGGAAGCGATTCTTCCCGTTGCCCCAGTCTCGTGCCTCTCGCCCCTTCCGAAAGGAAGCCATGAAGCTTGGAGCATTTGACATTTATCCCGTGACCGACGGCCGATTCCGCTTGGACGGGGGGGCCATGTTCGGAGTCGTGCCGAAAGTCCTCTGGCAGACCTGCTGTGAAGCTGACGAACTGAATCGCATCCCGTTGAGTCTCACCTGTCTGCTCATCCGGGCGCAGGGGAAGAACATCCTTGTGGATACGGGACTGGGCTCCAAGGAAGACGGAAAGTTTCAGCGTATGTTTGCCGTCGAGCGGACACCGACACTACTGGACTCTTTGAAGCGTCTAGGCGTGGGTCCTGAGGATATCCACCTCGTCATCAACACCCATCTGCATTTTGATCACGCAGGCGGGAACACGATGAAACAAGAGAACGGGACCATCATGCCCACCTTTCCCAAGGCCCAGTATTTCATTCAGCACGGCGAGTTTGAAGATGCTGCTCGCGCCAATGAACGGACCAAAGGCAGCTATCGGCGAGATAACTTCACACCGATCACCCACGCGAATCGGTGGGAATTCCTGCATGGGGATACGGAACTACTCCCCGGAATCACCGCCGTCGTCACCGCGGGCCATACGCGCTGTCACCAAGGAGTCAAGATTGAGTCGGAAGGAAAGGTTGCCTTCTTCCTGGGCGATCTGATCCCCACCGTCTCTCATCTCCCTCTTCCTTACATCATGGGCTACGACCTGTTCCCGATCCAGACGCTGGAGACAAAACGATGGGTCTTGGACCAAGCCTTCGAAGAGCGATGGTTGCTGCTCTTCGAGCACGACCCGCTGATTCAGGCAGGTGATGTCGGGAAGGATTTGGAGGGCAAGTACTTTCTCCGTGAGGTGAAGGCATGCCAGTAGCGGCACCACCCCTTCGTGTATTGATCGGCAAAGTGGGGCTCGACGGCCACGACCGTGGAGTGAAACTGATTGCGCGCGCGTTGCGTGACGCCGGGATGGAAGTGATCTACACCGGCCTCCATCAGACGCCGGAACAGGTCGTCAGCACAGCGATTCAAGAGGATGTCGATGCGATCGGCTTAAGCATCCTCTCCGGTGCGCACAATACGCTTTTCCGGCGCGTCGTAGAGCTGCTCAAAGAACAGAGCGTCGAAGACATTGTGTTGTTCGGTGGTGGGATCATTCCGGACGAAGATCTTCCCGCACTCAAAGCCGCCGGCGTGAAGGCCTTGTTCAGGCCAGGGGCTCCTATGAATGAGATTGTGGACTTCGTGAGAGGGCTTAAAGCACGGGGTTGAAGCATCATGCACATCCTCAAGACTTCGCTCGTTGGAACATCCGAAGAATTCACATCGAATCGGGCTCACTACGACGGCCTGAGAGCCGATCTCCAAAAGCATCTCGCCCTCGCTAGGGCCGGTGGGCGCGACGAGGCCGTTGCGCTCCACAAACAACGCGGCAAGCTGATTGCTCGCGACCGGATCGCGGCGCTGCTCGATCCGGATTCCCCATGGCTCGAGCTCAGTCCCCTGGCCGCCTGCGGGATGTACGACGACCAGGTCCCCGCTGCGGGCTTGATCAGTGGCATCGGCTACATATCGGGACGACCCTGCGTCATCGCAGCCAACGACGCCACAGTCAAAGGCGGCACCTATTTCCCGATGACAATCAAGAAACATCTGCGGGCGCAGGACATCGCCCTGGAGAATCGGCTGCCCGCGATCTATCTCGTTGACTCCGGCGGAGTCTTCCTGCCCATGCAGGCCGAGGTATTTGCGGACAAGGACCATTTTGGACGGATCTTCTACAACCAGGCGCGGATGTCGGCGCTTGGCATTCCGCAGATTGCCGTGGTGATGGGCATGTGCACTGCAGGCGGCGCCTACGTGCCGGCGATGTGCGACGAGAATGTCATCGTGAAGGGAACCGGCACCATTTATTTGGGTGGACCGCCGCTTGTGAAGGCTGCGACCGGGGAGGATGTCACACCTGAAGAACTCGGCGGCGCTGATTTGCACACGCGGCTGTCCGGCGTGAGCGACCATCTGGCCGAGAATGATCTGGATGCGTTGGAGATCTGTCGGTCAATCGTCGCCACGTTGCCCCGGCGGCCTGCCAGACGGCGTGAAGGTGAGATCGAGGATCCGCTCTATCAGGCCAGCGATCTCTATGGACTCATCCCGAGCAACCCACGGAAAACTTTTGAGGTGCGCGAGGTCATTGCCCGCCTGGTGGACGGAAGCAGATTTCACGAGTTCAAGGCACGCTACGGCCAAACGCTGACATGCGGGTTCGCCCGCTGGATGGGGCATCAGGTCGGCATCGTCGCCAATAATGGCGTGTTGCTATCGGAAGCCGCGTTGAAAGGGGCTCATTTTGTCCAGCTCTGTGCCCAGCGACGAGTCCCGCTCATTTTTCTGCAGAATATTACCGGGTTCATGGTCGGCAAAGATTACGAGGCTCGCGGGATTATCAAAGATGGCGCCAAGATGGTACAGGCGGTGGCGACCGCCGACGTTCCGAAGTTCACCGTCATCATTGGCGCCTCTCATGGTGCCGGCAATTACGCGATGTGCGGCCGTGCCTATGGCCCGCGATTCGTATTTCTCTGGCCCAATGCGAGGACGTCGGTGATGGGGGCGCAGCAGGCATCCCATGTGCTGGTGACCGTCAAGCGCCAGCAGCGAGTGCGGGAAAAGGAAATGCTGTCCGAGGAGGAGCAGCGGAAGATCAGCGAGTCCACCTTGTCCCAATATGAGCGGGAAGGCAGCGCCTATTTCAGTACGGCCCGCCTCTGGGATGACGGCATCATCGATCCCTCTGACACGCGGCACATCATCGGTCTCTGTCTCGATATTGTGATGACAGCGCCGGTCCGGGGGTCGCACCCTCCTGTGTTTCGAATGTGAGGAATGCATGAAGGACCGGGTCACGATCAAGGTCGAGTCGAGCAACGGCCTAGCCCGTGTGACGCTGAACCGGCCTCATCGGCGGAACGCCTTCGATGCCGGCATGGTCGGAGAACTGTGCGAGGCGTTTGACGAGTTGGGTAGGAACCCCTCGATACAAGTAATTGTTTTGGCTGGCACTGGTTCTGCGTTTTGCGCCGGTGCAGACCTTAACTGGATGGGGTCGGATGACGCTGTATCCGCTCCTGAGGCGCAGAAGGATGCTGAACAGCTGAGGGAGATGTTCCGTACCATCGATGAATGTCCCTGCCCCGTGATCGGGCGAATCCAGGGGGCAGCATTCGGAGGCGGAGTCGGGCTGGTCGCTGTCAGTGACATTGCCGTTGCAGTGGCGGACGCGACCTTCGCCCTCAGTGAGGTCCGATTGGGGTTGGTTCCCGCGGTGATTACCCCTTTCCTGCTGCGCAAGACCGGTGAATCGTTCCTGAGAAGATTCTGCCTGACCGGCGAGCCATTTTCCGCCTCGGCTGCCCAGCAGTGCAACCTCGTTCACGATGTGGTTGAGCGGGACAAGCTCGACTCCCGGGTCGATGAGTTGGTGAACATGATCTTGCGTCTCGCGCCACAGGCGATACGGGACACGAAGGTCCTGTTCCGGCGACTTCCCGCCCTCTCCGAGAACGAGCGATGGAGAGCCTGTATCGAAGCCAACGTCCATGCCCGTCTTTCGCCCGAGGCACAAGAGGGACTCCGAGCTTTTCTTGAAAGGCGCCCCCCTGTTTGGACGGACCTGTCAGGAGCACGAGGGAAAGAACCCCGAGAAGGGAAACCTCAGAATGTCGCAGGGCAGCAGACATAGAACGACGTCGCGGCCGATCCGCATCATCGAGGTCGGTCCACGGGACGGACTCCAGAATGAACCGGACATCGTCTCGACCGAAGACAAGGTGTCGTTTGTGAACGCCCTGTCAGGAACCGGTGTGGCGGAAAT
>DATGEA010000135.1:0-11411 GCA_035310605.1 Nitrospira sp.
GGGACGTGTGATCGTAGGGAATGCGGGAATCCTCGTCACCAAAGCCATCTACGAAAAGGTCGGCGAAGCGAAACGGTTCATTATCGTCGACGCGGCGATGAACGACTTGATCCGGCCGAGCCTCTACAGCGCTTATCATGAGATCCGGCCCGTGTCCGAATCATTGCTGCACCGGACCAAGCATGTAGTGGACGTGGTCGGTCCCGTCTGTGAGTCGGGCGACTTTCTCGCCAAGGATCGCACGCTCCCGGAGGTCAAGCCCGGTGATCTGCTGGCGGTGATGAGCGCAGGCGCCTACGGGTTTGTCATGGCCTCGAACTACAACTCGCGGCCACGCGTGCCGGAAGTGTTGGTCAAGGAGGGAGAGGTGCACGTCATTAGAGCACGGGAGACCTACGAAGATTTGGTCAAAGGCGAAACGGTTCCCGCGTTTCTGGGGTAAGCCTCGAAGGAGCTCATATGTTCACTGGTTCACTGATCGCGATCGTCACGCCGTTCCGGAATGGGAAACTGGATGAACGGGCATTCGGCGAACTGATCGAATGGCAGATCGCAAACGGGACGAACGGGATTGTCCCCTGCGGCACGACCGGCGAATCGGCGACCCTGACGCATGAGGAGCATCACCGCGTGGTGAAGCTCGCCGTCGAGGTCGCGAACCGGCGCGTGCCGGTCATCGCGGGAACTGGTTCCAACAGCACCGAGGAAGCGATTTCGTTGACCAGGCACGCCAAGGAAGCGGGAGCCGACGGGGCGCTGCTGATCACGCCCTATTACAACAAACCGACGCAGGAAGGGTTGTATCGGCATTACAAGGCAGTGGCGGAGGCGGTCGAGATTCCGCAGATCCTCTACAACATTCCGGGCCGGACCGGCGTGAACATGGTGCCGGCAACGGTGGCGCGATTGTGCGGGATGAAGAACATCGTGGGCATTAAGGAGGGAAGCGGATCGGTCCAGCAGGCCTCAGAGATCGCCCAGACGTGCGGCGATCGGATGACGGTCCTTGCGGGAGATGATGCGTTGACCCTGCCGGTGATGGCGGTCGGAGGCAAAGGAGTGATCACGGTGGCGGCCAATGTCGTTCCGAAGGACATGGCGCAATTGGTCGCGTCGTTCCTGGCCGGCCGTATCGACGAGGCTCGTCAAATCCATTTCAAATTGTCGCCTCTGTTCGCGGCGCTCTTCTATGAAACGAACCCGATTCCGGTGAAGGAAGCGTTGGGCATGATGGGGAAGATCGATCCGGAATTGCGGTTGCCCCTCTGCGCGATGGGGGCTGACACCCGGAATCAGTTGGCCCGCGTCCTCAAAGAGATGAAGCTCATCTAGACGTCGGTTACACGCGAGTCATTCTTCATGAACAAAGTCATTGTCGCTGGTGCCGCAGGCCGAATGGGCGGTCGCTTGGTCGCCCTGATCAAGGATTCCACCGCACTCACGCTTGTCGGTGCGATCGAAGGGAAGGGGCACCACGCGTTAGGTCAGGATGCCGGCGAGACCGCCGGTTGTGGCAGGGCGGGCGTTCCGATCACGGACGATCTCTCCGCCCTTCTCGAGCGGGGAGAGGTCGTGATCGATTTTTCCGAGCCGGAAGCGACCCTCGAGCATCTGCGGGGCGTGGCGCAGCGCCGGCGTGCGATGGTGATCGGGACGACAGGATTGACCCCGCCGCAACTTGACGAGCTGAAATCGTTGGCCCGGCAGGTCCCTTGTGTGTTTTCTCCCAACATGAGCGTGGGCGTGAATCTGATTTACAAGGTCATCAGCGAGATGGCGAAGACCCTGGGGGACGAGTACGACATCGAAGTCATCGAAGCGCATCACCGGCTCAAGAAAGATGCGCCGAGCGGGACGGCGCTCAAGATCGCCGAAGTGCTGGCCCAGGCTGTGAATCGTGATCTGAATCAGGTCGGAGTCTATGCGCGCAAAGGCCTGATTGGAGAACGGGGCAAGCAGGAAATCGGGATTCAAACAATTCGGGCCGGAGACATCGTCGGCGACCACACAATCCTCTTCGGCGGCATGGGCGAACGGATCGAGGTGACCCACCGGGCCAGCAGTCGTGACACCTTCGCGCGCGGGGCCTTGCGGGCGGCGAGTTGGGTCGTGAAGCAGCCTCCGGGACTCTACGACATGATGGATGTCTTGAGCCTCAAATAGCAGATTGCCATATCTGCACCCTGCCGCAAGGTTTCTTCTCCAGCCTTACCAGTCTGGCTCAGGCGTTGTTCCCGCAGCGTGACCCACCGAGGTTGTGTGCCTACGTTTCCATAGCGATCCCGTACCAGTAGTATGCGATGCTTGAATGGGCCGAGCATGCGAGGACAGGACGGACCCTTGAGAAGGGGGGACGGTTTCTGAGATCCCAGGACTGGATAGAAAGAATGGACCGCTGGTCTATCGGCTGACAGTGGGGGAGGCTTGATCGTCCGAACGCAGAGCCGGCCCGCCGCGTTGAGCGATCGCTGCAGAAAGCTTCGCATAGAGAAGCCGCGCTGTCTCCGTCCAATCGGGATCGGGCGGACAGCCGCGAAAAGCCGCCTCGGCGGCCTTATGCTCGTCGTACGTGAGCGGTTTGAGTTCTGTCATCGCGTCAATGTCTGGCCGTAAGAGGACGAGGTTCCTGATCCGCAGCTTTCCGGCGACCACAGTTCAAACAGGCAAACACCATGATCGCAAGCCCGGCATCTAAATCCACTGCCCGTTCCGGTAACATTGTTCCGCGACACTTGTCACAAGTTTTCATGGGCACACTCTAACACTCTCCATAATGCGTGCATATCCATCAGAAGTACTGGGCTCATCAAGAAATTAAGGCCTGGGAGACCGGATTGCTCTAGGCCGTTTGAGCTATGGAAAAATGTAACAAACTCTTTGGATTTTCAGTCGAAACGGCCGGCTGAATTCTTGACACGAGTCGGTCTCTCCCATAGGATTGGGGCATCGAGGTGACCACCCCACTATGTATAGAATTATCTTCATTCTTATCCTTCTTACGGTCCTGTATTTTCTCATTCGTAGCGCGGTTCGGGAATTCAAAGGGAAAGGGGCGACCGGTCGCCTTCCTGTAGACAAGGATCAGATGGTTCAAGATCCCGTCTGTCATGTGTTCGTTCCCCGGGGATCAGCCATTACGGAGGTCATCGGCGGCCAGACCTATTGCTTCTGCAGCCGTGGCTGTGCAAGTACGTTTCAGAGGCAGATGACCGGCTAACAGCCGGAGTAGCTGTAGTCGGACAGCTTGTCTTCTTTGTCGAATTTCAGTGTGATCTCACACTGATTCGGTGTGAAGTTGAAGACGGGAGGGCCGGATTTGCCTCCGGCGATCCGGTAATAGGTCCAGGTCTCACCGCCAAAAAATCTGGGAGCTTTGCCGCTTGGCGTCCCCCAGTTTTTTTCGAACCAGGCCTTGTCCTTACCTTGCAACTCCGCCGGCTTAAGCGATTGTTCGAGGTAGGGATTGCTTCCTCCGCAGCCGCTTAACAAGAGCAAACCGACACACAGCCACAGCGCTCGTCGCATGGTAAATCTCCTGGATCAGTCCGGTTACGAAGGAGTCAACGTGAAAGTTCTTGCTGCGTTGACGACCCGATTCTAACCGGCGGTCGAAAGTGTGTCAAACAGAGGCGCGAACGGAATCGTTTGCATCACGGACACGTTCTTCCTACAATATCAAGTACCCACTCGTTCGGTTTACGATGCCGATATCATGACATGAAAGGATACAGCCATGAAGTTCTATCTTGATACAGCCAGCGTAAAGGAAATTAAGGAAGCCGCAAGCCTGGGCCTATTAGACGGCGTTACGACCAATCCCTCCCTGGTTGCCAAAGAGGGCCGTGTTTTCCGCGAGGTCTTAGTCGAAATATGCAACATCGTCGACGGACCCATCAGCGCCGAGGTAGTGAGCATCGAAGCCGATGCGATGGTCAAGGAGGGGCGGGAACTCGCCAAGATTCATAAGAACATCGTCGTCAAAGTGCCGCTCATTGCCGAAGGACTCAAGGCCACCAAGCGCTTGGCCGCAGAGGGAATCAAGGTCAATGTCACGCTCTGTTTTTCGCCGACACAGGCCTTGTTGGCTGCGAAAGCCGGCGCCTGGTGCGTCTCACCCTTCATCGGCCGATTGGACGACATCAGTTCAAATGGGATGGAGTTGGTTCGTCAGATTCTGACGATTTACAAAAACTATGACTACAAGACGTATGTTCTCGTCGCCAGCGTGCGGCATCCTCAGCACGTGGTCGAGGCGGCCTTGGCCGGCGGCCATATTTGCACGATGCCGTTTGCGATTTTCCAACAGATGGTCAAACATCCGCTCACCGATAACGGGCTGAAGAAGTTCCTCGCGGATTGGGACGCGCAAAACAAGAAGTAAGCGACGGAACCTGAGCGGAGGACGAAGGCCGGCGATCGACCATCAGCGATCTTCAACGGCTTTCCTGGCCAGGCGGAACACCGCATGAAACATCGGCCTGGTGAGTTTCCCGGTGAAGGTATTCTGTTGACTGGGATGGTAGGAGCCGATGAGCGTGACCTTCCACGGGAGCGTATAGACTGCTCCGTGGCCAAATGCCGGAAGCGGTGAAGGAATCCGGTGCTCCCCGTCGCGGCAGGCCTTCAGGTAGTGGTCGAACGCAATCTTGCCAAGCACCACGACCACCCGCACCTTTCGCAGCAGGCGCAGTTCCTCTCTGACATAGGGGCGGCAGGCCTCAAATTCTCCAGGGGTCGGTTTGTTACCGGGCGGGGCACAACGCACCGCGGCGCCGATATAACAATCCGATAAGAGAAGACCGTCGTCTTTGTGCTGCGATGTCGGTTGGTTGGCAAATCCGTAGCGGTACAGAGCGTCATAGAGCCAGTCGCCGCTGCGGTCTCCCGTAAAGATCCGGCCCGTTCTATTGCCTCCGTGTGCGGCCGGGGCCAGGCCCAGAATATAGAGGCGAGCATCGGCATCTCCGAAGCCCGGAACCGGCCGTCCCCAATAGGTCCAGTCGCGATATTGCCTGCGTTTTTCCTTGGCAATCGCTTGACGGTACGCGACCAAGCGGGGACAGGCGGTACAGCTGATGATCCGATTGTTGAGTACCGTCAGCGACCGCATAGGCCTGAGCAGTGTATCATGATTGTAAAAGGCGATCCTGCTTGCTGCGCGCATATGTTACTGCTAGCATGAAAAATTGGAAATCAACGCATCCCATCAATCCGGAGGGTCGCGTGTTATGAAGGGCTGGCTGCTTCGTCTGTTGTTGATTGTCACGATCGTGCTCGCGTTTGTATTTCCGATTTCGACGAAGGCGCAGCCACAATCCGATCAGGTTCCGACCAAGGAATCTCCCACTCGCGCCTCGTCCACCGGAGAGCCGGATCGTGACCTGATCCTCCCCGAGCCGCTGGATAATCAGACTGAGCCGGAAGACCGTCTCGTGATCCTCCCGGAGATCAAGCGGGAAGGCGAGCGGTTCTATCTCAGCTCGTTCAAACTTCCCGACAAGATGACCTTTGCAGGTCAACCGGTGCCGCTGGATAACTGGCAGGTGCGGGAACGGATCGAGTACGAGTTTTATCAGTTCCTGGAGGATCAGGGCGAAAGCATCATCCTCGCCAAGCGCACCGGGCGCTGCTTCCCTCCGGCGGAAAGGCAATTAGCCGAAGCGGGGTTGCCCGACGATCTCAAGTACATGTTGCTCGTCGAAAGCAAATGCATCGCGGCGGCGTATTCCAAGGCCAAGGCCTCCGGTCCCTGGCAGTTCATGCCTTCCACGGGGAGACGTTATCGACTGAAGAGCGATGCTGTTCGCGACGAGCGCCGCAATTTGGAAATGTCGACGGAAGCGGCGGTCAAGTACCTGAAGTATCTCAAAGACTTCCGGGAGAACGATTGGTTCCTTGCCATGGCCTCCTACAATGCGGGGGAAGAGCGGATCAGAAAACTGCTGAAGGAACAGAAGATCACCGATTACTGGAAGATGCACGGCCCGCGCGAAACCATGCGATATGTGCCGAGGATCATCGCGGCAAAAGAAATTTATTCCCAACCGGAGAAATATCTGGGGCTGAGCAAGAAGGATCTCTACATTCCTCTGGAGACGGAAACCGTCACCGTCAATGTGAAGGAGTCGCACCGGACCCTGACTTCGATTGCCGAGGAGTTCGGCACCTATTTCCTGGAACTCAAGATGCTGAACCCGGAATTTAAGAAGGATCTGCTCCCGCACGGAACCTACCAGATCAGAGTTCCGCGTCAAACCTGTCCCAGCCACTGTTTTAAGCAAGACAAAACGCCCTAAAGCCCCTTCTATTCATGGCGATTCAGCTTCCCGCTTCTCCGATCAGGCCGCTGTTGAGAACGATGATCAGGCGGGCGCTGGACTCGGTGCATGCCGGCTCCGCGCTCCGCCGTGTCGTTGTGAAAGACGGCGACATGCTGACCGTCGGGCGCCGCCGGTATGACCTGCGTCGTTACGAACGAGTGGTGGTTGTCGGAGCGGGAAAAGCCACGGCGCCGATGGCCCGCGCGGTCGAACAGGTTCTCGGCCGACGATTGCACAGCGGATTGGTCATTGTGAAATACGGCCATACGGTCCCGACTAAACGGATCCGTGTGGAAGAGGCCGGTCATCCGATCCCTGATCGAGCCGGCCAAGCGGCCGCGGAACGCCTCCGTGCACTGGTGTCGTCGCTCAACGTCCGTGATCTGCTGATCGTGCTGCTGTCGGGAGGCGCATCCAGCCTGATGCCGGCGCCTGTTCCCGGCATCACCCTTGCCGATAAGCAGCTCGTGACCAGGCAACTGCTCCGCTGCGGCGCCACCATCGGCGAAATGAATACGGTGCGTAAACACCTCTCGAATCTGAAAGGCGGCCGCCTGGCCGAATCGACCAAGGCCACCGTCATTACCCTGATCCTGTCGGACGTGCTCGGCGACGACCTCAGCTCCATCGCGTCCGGGCCGACCGCTCCTGACCCGACGACTTATGGCGAGGCGGTTGATTGCTTGAAACGGTATGGGATCTGGGTCTCTACACCGAAGACGGTGCGGGTCCATTTGGAGCAAGGCAGCCGAGGGCTCCTCGCCGAGACACCCAAGCCTCGAGCACCGCTGTTTCGACGTGTCCATCACCGGATCATCGGTAATAGTCAGCTGGCCCTCGTCGCCGTCACGCGTGCCGCCCGGGAGGCCGGCCTTCGAACTGTCCTGTATTCACCGGCCATGGCCGGCGAGGCGCGGGACGTCGGATTTCGTTTCGGTGCATTGGCCCGAGGCATTCTCGCCGAGAAGAACCCTCTTGCGCGACCTTGTTGCATTGTCGCGGGCGGGGAGACGACGGTAACGGTCAAGGGTAACGGCAAAGGGGGACGCGCGCAGGAGTTCTCCGTGGCAGCCGCGAAAGCCATTGCCGGCCTTCCCAATGTCTGGGTGGCAGCAATCGGAACGGACGGCACCGACGGGCCGACCGATGTCGCCGGTGCACTTGTGAGCGGAGAGACGCTCGTCCGGGCTCGACGCCGCGGCGTGGACCTCGATTCGGCTCTTGCGCGGAACGATACCTATCGGGCCCTGAAGGCACTCCGAAGCCACATTATGACCGGACCGACCGGGACGAACGTGAACGACCTTTACCTTCTCTTTGTTTTGTAGCTACTATCGCTGTCGCGATGGCCCGCCTGTTCATTCTTCCATTACACCGTTGCACCGATCCTTTGCTCGCAGGGGGTAAGGCTATGGGTCTGGCCCGCTTGCTTGAAGCGGGCTTTCCGGTCCCGGACGGTTGCTGCGTAACGACCACGGTTTATCATCAAGCGTTGCGTAGGATCGCGTTCTCACCGACGGAGCGGTGGCACAGTGCGATTCAACGAACCGGAGAAGAGCGGCGGCAATTTCTTGGTGAATCACAGTCGATGATCAGGCAGGCCGATGAGGCGTTCTTCGCCGATGCCTGCCTGGAAGAAATGCGTTGCATCACCAGCCGGCCGGAAACCCGCTGGGCCGTGCGCTCTTCGGCCACCATTGAAGATACGGCCGGTGCCAGCTTTGCAGGATTGTATCGGACGGAACTCGGAGTGTCTTCCAACAACATCGGTCGGGCGATCAAAGAGGTCTGGGCCTCGATCTGGAACGAGCGAGTGATGGACTACATGAGCAAGTCCGGAACCGTCGACAGGCCTCCTGCGATGGCCGTTATTCTCCAGCCCATGCTCGACGCCCAGGTTGCGGGCGTCGCCTATTCCATCCATCCCGTCACGGGACGAAACAACCAGGTGTCGGTCAATGCGGTGCGGGGTCTTGCGATGCCTCTTGTCGACGGGACGGTTGCGCCGGACCAGTACGTGGTTGAAATAGGAGACGATGATCGACCGATTCGCACCCGTCGGCGCATCCTGGCTCAACAGTTGGAGCGGCTCGTGACGGGTGCAGAGGGACTGCAGAAAGAGGCGCTTTCCGTTCCAGAACGTGAGCGGTTTTCACTCTCGGAGCCCCAACTGTTCGAGGTCGCGCGGTTGGCCAAGCGGATCGAGCGCGCTTTTCACGGTCCGGTCGATCTGGAATGGCTGCTCGATGCGGAGAGGGTCTGGGTCCTGCAAGCCCGCTTGATCACCGCGGTCCAACCGTCGCAGGACTTGACCGCCGACGATTGCGAGTGGTCGAGAACGAACTTCAAGGAAACGATGCCGGAAGTGCCGAGTCCGATGGGACTCTCGTTTCTCGAACATTTTATGGACGCCTATATTCTTTCGCACTATCGGCAGCTGGGTTGCCGGATCCCCGAGGGGCTCTCGTCAGTTCGGACGCTGTGTGGTCGGCCCTATATCAACGTGACCCTCTTTCACAGCCTGGTCGGGCAGCTGCGCGGCGAACCTTCCCTGAACGTCGAACAGATGGGAGGCGAACCGCTGCTCTCCGCACCGGCGGTGCAACCCCTCGGCTGGCTCTCGTATCTGCGGGCCGGCTGGCTCATGTGGAACGAAATGCGAAGGGTCGAGAAGTCAGGGCCGCGGTGGTTCGCGGAGATGAAAGAGCTGGCTGCCTTGTACAGTCCCGACCGTATCGCTCACCTGTCGCTCAAAGAGCTCGGTGCCAGTCTCGACGAAATTGGTCGCTGGCTGGATCAACGCGAAGTGACCTTCGGGATTGCGGGAGGAGTCGGCCAGTGCCTGCAGACCTTCAGCCTGCTGCTGCCGCGTTGGCTCGGCGAGGACTGGAGAAGCCTGCTGAACGCGGCGTTGCAAGGACAAGGCACCGTGATCAGCGCCCAGCAAATTGTTCGATTGGCCGAATTGGCCGATATCGCCCGTCATGATGACATGGTATCCCGGGAATTGCTCCGTGAGGGATCGGAGCCCAGTTCATACCGCCGGAGACTGGAGGGCACCCTCTTCCTTGCGTCGTTCGACCGCTACCTGGAAGACTACGGCCATCGAGGGCTTGGCGAATCGGATGTCATGTCACCACGCTTTGCCGATCAGCCGGAAGCATTGCTCGACGTCATCAAAGTTCAGCTTCGCGGCGCTATTTCGACTCCTGCCGATATCGTGGAACGGCAGCGGGCTGCCCGCGAAAAGGCGTTGGCGACAATCAGAGTCCGTTTCGGCAGGCGAATCGACCACTGGCTGGTGTTTCTATGGTGGTATCGGCGTCTCTGTCGGTTTTTCTCTCTGCGAGAGGCCAATCGCCATCATCTGATGTTTTACTCGACGGCGGCACGGAACCTGCTGCTCCGTGCCGGGGATCTTCTAGTCGAGCGGGGGAGCTTCGCGACGCGGGAGGATGTGTTTTTTCTCACGTTAAAAGAACGGGCGGAATTGTTTTCCGGAATCGCGGGCGACTGGACCGCCGTGGTCGAGGCGCGCCGTGCGGAGCGGGATCGCTGGATCAAGGTTCAGGTTCCGGACACGATCAGGGATTGGGAAGAGGCTCGGGCCGGGCGGTTTGATGAGGCCATGGCCGTTTCAGGCCGAACGTTGTGTGGAATCCCCATCAGCCCCGGCTTGGTCACGGGACCGGTGAGACTCGTGAAATCACCGGCGGACTGGGGAAAGGTGCAGGCGGGAGACATCATCGTGGCGCCGGTGATTGACCCGGGTATGGCGCCGCTCTTCGGCATCGCAGCCGGATTGATCGTCGAAATGGGCGGAACCCTGTCGCACGGAGCAATCATTGCCCGGGAATACGGGCTGCCGGCTGTAGCGAACGTGAGCCGCGTGACGTCGGTGCTTGACGACGGCGAGCGTGTGGTGGTGGATGCTGGCGTAGGTCACGTGACCAGACTCGCTCTCGGCGAATAGACTACGGGAACCTAAGTAGGGAGCCTTGTCGGCTAATCCTTGTCTGGTAGGGCCAAACGGCCCTGGACTTTCACTCCCTTGACGTTTCTTGCGAGATTACGTACTCTCCGAAAAACTCTTTCCTCTTCTGTAGTTGCACCGTACATCGTCCTCCACCATTGTCCTATGGGACGATGAGAATCGTGACCGATTATGATTGAGACTACCGCCTTCGGCACGGGTTTGATTGCCGGTGTGGTTCTCGGCGCACTGGCCGTCGGACTCTGGCTGTCTACCAGACTCCGCACGCAGTTTCACGCTCAACTGTTCAGCGCAGCGGAACGTGCGCAGCGAGCCGAGACGATGGCCGAGGAATTGCGCCGTCACGGCGAAGGGGAGCGAGCCGAACTCGATCGCCTCCGGCACGACCTTTCCGAGATGGCGCGGGCCCGTGCCGTGGCGGAAACGCAGGCAACTGAAACCGCCAGGCACGCGGAGGAGCAAAAGGCGTTGCTGACCCAGGCGCGGCATGAACTGGCCGAGGCCTTTCAGGCGCTATCCGGGGAAGCCTTGAAGCAAAACAATGAGGCCTTCTTGAACCTGGCGAAGACCTCGTTCCAAACCCTGCATGCAGAAGCCAAAGGGGATCTCGCCCAACGACAGCAGGCCATCGATGAGCTGGTCAAACCCTTGACGGAATCTTTGGGGCGCTACGACGAACAGCTGCGTCATCTCGAACAATCGCGCCAGGCCGCCTATGGGGGGCTGGATCAGCATCTGAAATCGCTTGCGGAAACGCAGCAACGGTTGCAGCAGGAGACCGGAAATCTGGTCACTGCCTTGCGGGCGCCGGCGGTACGGGGACGCTGGGGGGAAATTACGCTCAAGCGGGTGGCGGAACTGGCCGGCATGGTCGCGCATTGCGATTTTTTCGAACAGGAATCGGTGACGGTCGACGACGGGCGCTTGCGGCCGGACATGGTCGTGCAGCTTCCCGGAGGACGCCAGATCATCGTCGACGCGAAGACCGTCCTTGCCGGCTATCTGGAAGCCCATGAAGCACCCAATGAGGAGCGCCGCCTTGAAGGACTACGCCGTCACGCCGCGCAAGTGCGGTCCCGTATGGACGAGCTCAGTTT
>DATGEA010000136.1:0-5285 GCA_035310605.1 Nitrospira sp.
TCACGAGATCGGGAAGCTTCGAGAGGCGTTGATTGACCGAGAGACGCTCGCGTCAAAAGTGACGACATTGACACAGGAACGGACGCAACTCATGGCTGAACTTCACAAACAGCAGGAGGTGATGAAGGCCCGCAAAGACCAGCCGGAGGCGAAGGAACTCACAGCGACCCTGACCGAGGCTCGCGACAAGATTAAAGACCTGGAGAGCAAGCTGGCGACCGAGCAGGTGAAAGCAGGCACGCTGCGAGAAGAAAAGCAGAAACTGATGACCGGAGCCACGACCGCGCAAGAAGAGCTCGCCCGGATCCAAAAGCGTGCCGGCGAGCTCGAAACTGCCGCCGCGCGCGTCGACGAGCTCGAGAAGCGGCTCCGGGAGCGGGATCACGAGATCGGGAAGCTTCGAGAGGCGTTGATTGACCGAGAGACGCTCGCGTCAAAAGTGACGACATTGACACAGGAACGGACGCAACTCATGGCTGAACTTCACAAACAGCAGGAGGTGATGAAGGCCCGCAAAGAACAGCCGGAGGCGAAGGAGTGTGGACCGGCCTCCTCCAACGCGGGAGTCAATCGCGAAGGCAACTAAGAACCCACCCCCGACCAGACAAGGCTCCCCGGACCGGAGGCACAAGTCTGAGGAGACGATTCATCCTCCTGCCCCAGTTGAAGGCGCTCGTGACTCCTCCATTGACATAGCGTCCCCCGATTCATACACTACGCGCCATTCTTGAGGGGTCCCATGCTACTGAAGCGTAGCTCGGTTAATCACCTCCTGACGGCTTGCGTAGTGCTTGTCGTCTGCACCTGCATCTTCATGCAGATGCTGGGCACGACCATGACGCTGTGGGACCTCGAATTCGAGCTCGACCCGGACAATGCCGTGTTGCTTGAAGGATTCTCCGTTCCTGCATCCTGCCTGAGCATTCCCCCTCCTGCGGTGCTTGATTTCCTCAGCGCCCCCACCACACGCTGGCGGCATATCGTGTGCGGGCAGACGCTCTTTCGCCCCCCGAACTTCCGGATCTGATTCACTCCGTCGCAGCCGAACATGTCATCGCCACCTGCGCCATCGTGCCAGTTGGCCTCGTGAGACGGGTGCCCGCAAGCCCGCCTGGAACCTTGCGAGAAGTAAAAGGAGCCTCTCACAGGAGAGACAAATTGACTCGCAAGAATTCTGTTCAGCCCTTACCCATGACTGGACGCGACCGATCAATGAGGAGGAGTTGCTGATGTCAGACTTCCATAAGGCATTCTGTTGCCCGGCCTGCCGAAAAGTGAAAGACGAACAGTGGGACGGATCGGTCGATCAGGAATGGTGCACGATCACCGAGTACGTCAACCGATATGTTGTGCGCGCCGAAAATGTGTTGCTCTCGGACAGCTACTGCCCTGACTGCACCACATCCTACAATCAGCTGATGCAATACGGCCGATCGAGTGATTTGTTTTCACCCTGGCACGGATGATCGACGGACTCGAACGGGAAGCGGCGCCTTGCCTGCGACGACAAAACGGCCTCCCTATACCTTATAGGAGGAACCGAAGCCAGAGATACAATGTGCTGAGGATGATGGTTCCCACCATGACGGGGAATCCGACAGCAAAGAACTGCCAAAATGAAATCTGATATCCGGCACGCCGTGCGAGGTCGACAATCACGACATTCGCACTCGCGCCGATGATCGTCCCGTTTCCCCCCAAACAGGCTCCCAGCGCCAAGGCCCACCACAGCGGCAGTATATCGGGTTGATGGACGAGCATTGCATAGTCAGTGATCTCGGGATGCAAAGAGCGCGCGAGATCCACGATGAGCGGATTCATCGCGGCGACATAGGGAATATTGTCCACGATCGCCGAGAGAAAGGCCGATCCCCACAGCACCGCCAGGGTGGAACCGGTCAGATTGCCTCGAGTCAGCGTCACCAGCTGATCCGCAAGAAATCGGATCACGCCCACCTTGACCAGGCCCCCGACGAGGATGAAGAGACCGATAAAGAAAAAAATGGTCTTCCATTCCACGTCCGTCAGATACGACAGCTCTTCCGAATCCTCTTTTCGTTTCGTGTGGCCGACCAGCATAAAGGCGCTCGCCCCCAGCAGGGCAATCGTCGCCGGCTCCAGATGGAGCGGCCCGTGCAGACAGAACGCGAGATTGACGATACCGAGCAGCCATACGCAGCGATGCATGAGGGCACGATTCTGTACGGCATCCCGCACGTTCAACTCCAGCACGGCCTTCTGCAGGTGGGGTGCAACCCGCATCGTCCGACCGAAGAACAGCCAGAGCGCACCGAGAAACACCGCCATCATGACGGCCACGATCGGGCCCAATACGAACAGAAAATCGAGATACCCCAATTCCGCCTTACTGGCGATCATGATGTTGGGTGGATCGCCCACCAGCGTCGCTGTCCCCCCGATATTTGAGGCCACGGCCTCGACGATTAAAAAAGATACGGGGTTCAATTCGAGACGCTTAGTGATCGCCAGGGTGACCGGCGCCATCAGGAGAACCGTGGTCACATTGTCGAGCATTGCCGAAAGGCCTGCCGTCAGGACAGCCAGGAGCATGACCATCCGAAAGGGCTTGGCTTGTGCACGCTGTGCTGCCCAGATGGCCAGCACTTCAAAGAGCCCGGTCTCACGCACGATGTTCACAATGACCATCATGCCGATGAGGAGAAACACGACGTTGTAGTCCACCCCAAACTCATGAGAATAAAAAGCCTCGTCCTGCGTGACCACCCCCAATCCGATCATGAGGGCCGCGCCGCTAAGGGCCACGATGGTTTTATGAATCCGCTCAGTGATGATGACCAGATAGGCAAGCCCGAATATTACGAGGGCGAGTGAGACATCCGACATCAGGCGCATCGCGTGATCATTCCTTCACTATTCATATCCATATCCGGTCATTGTGGACAGACCCACGACCTCCGACAATGGATCTTGGGCGATCGCTTCCGCCTGTTTCCATCGACAGAGGGTCCAATGATTTTTCCTCTTCCATAATGATCTCCCTCCCCGTACGATACGGGGAACAGGGGACCACTGAGATGTCGACATTGTCACGCGATCAAATCGAGCAACTCGTCAAGGGGCACCATTGGGACCCGCTGAGGGTGCTTGGCCTGCACCCGGCCCGACAGAATGGTTCCGCCGCCGTGGTCATCCGGAGCTTTCTCCCGGAGGCGAAGGAAGCGGCTGTGATCGTTGCCGCACCGGAGCAGCCGGCCATTCCGATGTCACGCGTGCATGAAGCGGGACTGTTCGAGGCCATCTTGCCACAGGCGCCTCCCCAACCGCACTATCGACTTCGCTTGGTTGACGCGGCCGGGCAAACAACCGAACGATACGATCCCTACACCTTTGCACCGCTCCTGACCGACTTTGAACTGCACCTCTTCGCCGAGGGAACCTTCTTCAAGGCCTACGAGACCCTGGGAGCCCATCTGCGGACCGTTGATGGAATCGCGGGCATTCATTTCGTTGTCTGGGCCCCCAACGCGGCGCGCGTCAGTATTGTGGGCGACTTCAACCAATGGGACGGACGCCGGCATCCCATGACCAACCGCGGAGCCACCGGCCTCTGGGAACTCTTCATTCCGGGCCTCACTGACGGGACGCTCTACAAGTACGAAATCCGGCCACGGGATCGTGATGCGATCCTCCTGAAAGCAGACCCCTACGCCGTTGCATCGGAACTCCGTCCAAGGACGGCATCCATCGCCCGAGACATCTCACGGTACACGTGGCACGATCAGGCCTGGATCGAGGCACGGCGCCGGCGCGACCCTCTTGCCGTGCCCCTCTCCATCTACGAAGTCCACCTCGGTTCCTGGATGCGCGTCCCTGAAGAGGACAATCGCTGGCTCACCTATCGTGAGTTGGCCGCCAGACTGATCCCCTATGCCAAAGACCTCGGCTATACTCATCTCGAACTCCTGCCGGTGACCGAATATCCCTTTGACGGCTCGTGGGGCTATCAATCGACGGGGTATTTTTCCGCGACCAGCCGTTACGGCACATCGGAAGATTTCATGGCGTTCGTGGATGCGGCACATCAGGCCGGCATCGGCGTCTTGATGGATTGGGCGCCGGCGCACTTTCCCGACGATGCCCATGGTCTCTCCCAATTCGACGGCACTCATCTCTATGACCATGCCGACCCGCGTCTTGGCTATCATCCGGACTGGCACAGCCGCATCTTTAATTACAGCCGGGTGGAAGTCCGAAACTTCCTCATGAACAGCGCCCTCTTCTGGCTGGATCGCTACCATATCGACGGCCTCCGCGTGGACGCCGTCGCGTCCATGCTGTACCTCGACTACGGCCGCAAGGCGGGCGAATGGATTCCCAACCAGTTCGGAGGACATGAGAATCTCAGCGCGGTGCTGCTCTTGAAAGACTTGAACGTGCTTGTCCATCGTGATTTCCCCGGCACAATGATGCTGGCCGAAGAATCCACATCCTGGGCTGGCGTCTCCCGCCCCACCTACACCGGAGGGCTGGGATTCACGTTCAAGTGGAACATGGGCTGGATGCACGACGTGCTGGAATACTTCAGCCACGATCCCATCCACCGCATGTATCACCACAATCAGCTCACCTTCGGCCTGCTCTACGCCTTCAACGAGAATTTCGTCCTCCCCTTGTCGCACGACGAAGTCGTCCACGGCAAGCGATCATTGATCGAGAAAATGCCGGGCGACGAGTGGCAACAGTTCGCCAATCTTCGCGCGCTCTACGGATTCATGTACGGACATCCGGGCAAGAAAATGCTCTTCATGGGTGGAGAATTCGGCCAGCGGCGGGAATGGGATCACGATAGCAGTCTGGACTGGCACGTCCTGGATTACGCCCTCCACAGAGGAATCCAGAACCTGGTGCGTGATCTCAACCGGATATACCGGGAAGAGCCTGCGCTCTACGAGATCGATCACGACTGGCCCGGCTTCCAATGGATCGACTTTCACGATGCAGCGCAGTCCGTCATCGCGTTCCTGCGAAGGGGGAGGGATCCGGACCATCAGATCGTGTGTGCGTGCAACTTTACACCGATCCCTCGTGATAATTATCGGATCGGCGTGCCTCGAGCAGGATTCTATCGCGAGATTCTCAATACCGACGCTTCATCGTACGGCGGGGCGAATATCGGAAACCAAGGAGGCCTTCGGACGCAACGGGTACCCTGTCACGGATTCCCCTATTCACTGCAGTTGACGCTGCCACCTCTCGCAGTCCTCTTTCTGAAAGCAGACGGGGAGGCTTGACCGTCTAACGTC
>DATGEA010000137.1:0-1699 GCA_035310605.1 Nitrospira sp.
GATCACCAGCAAGACTCCGCTGACGGTCGAGACCCCCCACAAATATGCACGCGCCTGTTTGAAATAGGCGAGAAAGCGATCTACCCCGAGCGCGGTGAGAAACAACGGGAGCCCCAACCCCAACGAGTAGCTGGTCAGCAACAGCACGCCGTTCAACAGCGAGTCGGTGGTGCTGGCATAGAGCAGAATGGTCCCGAGCACGGGCCCGACGCACGGCGTCCATCCTGCGGCGAAGGCAATCCCGATGAGGAACGAACCAAGATAGCCGACCGGCCGGTTTCGAAATTGAAACCGATGCTCCATCTGGAGGAAGTTGATGTTCAGAATCCCCAGGAGGTACAGCCCGAATATGACGATCAGCACGCCGCCGATCCGCCGGATATGATCCTGATACGTGATCAGCATCTGCCCGATGAAGCTGGCGGAGGCGCCGAACGCGATGAACACCACAGAGAAGCCGGCAATGAACAACAGCGCATTGACCACGATGGCCGCTTTGAACTTCGATCGCGCGCCGGCGTCGGTCAGCTGCTCGATCGACAGTCCGGTGATATAGGAAATATAGGAGGGAACGAGCGGCAGTACACAGGGAGAGACAAACGAGAGCAACCCGGCCGAGAAGGCGGCAATCAACGAAATCTGTGTGATCGATTGCGACACGGACAGCCTGCCTACGACTTCATCAACATTTCAATCAGCTGATGCGCTTCAGGGGCTTCCCAGTCACGGGCGCCGAAGATTTGCTGCCGCACGATCCCCTGTCGATCGACCATAAACGTCATCGGCAATGTCCGCGCACCATAAGTCAATCCGACGCGAAAATCCGCGTCGTGAAGAATCGGGAACGTCAGACGGTTTTCCTGCTGAAACGGCCTCGTCACCGCCGCACCCTGAGCGTCGGTCGAAACCGCGAGAATTTCGAAGTCCTTCCTCGGATACGCACGGTACAACCGCTCCATCGCGGGCATTTCGATGCGACAGGGTCCGCACCAGGTCGCCCAGAAGTTCAGGAGCACCACCTTCCCGCGCAAGTCCGACAAGGACACCAGTTGGCCGTTCATGTCTCGCAGCTGAAAGTTCGGTGCGACTTCGCCGGGTTTGACGAAGCCCCGTTGCGCGACGGGAAGCGGCACCCCGGCATCTGCCGCCCCGGCCTGCACGAATGAATCGGGAAGCACCGGAAGCACCGTCAGGACCGACAGCATTCCGCCGAACACGATCGCCCGCATCATCCCTGACTCCCCGCAGATTCCTGCGATCCTCCACCCGCAGCCTTCGGCGTCACATTGAGCAACTTCGTGAGCACCTGAAGACTGTCGAGCCTGGTCCAATCCCGCGGTCCGATCACGATCTCGCGGATAATCCCCTGCTGATCGATGATGAACGTTTCCGGCACGCCCATGCGCTTGTACGGCTTATCCGTCTGCCCCCAGGAATCGATCAAGACGGGAAACGTCAGATTCATCCCTTTGACGAAGGGCGGGATGTCCTTCGTCGTCGTCACCCGATCGATGCTGACGGCAAGAATCACGAGCCCGTCCTTCTCGAAATTCTTATTCAGAATTTCCATTGAGGGCATTTCCTCGCGACAGGGTTTGCACCAGGTCGCCCAGAAATTCAGAAACACCACTTTCCCCCGAAAGTCCGAGAGGCGATACGGCTTGTCGTTGAGATCCGAGAGCGAGAAATCCGGCGCCGG
>DATGEA010000138.1:0-7801 GCA_035310605.1 Nitrospira sp.
GGTAGCTATGTCCGCTAGCGATACTGGTTCACTCCGAGGGAGAGGCACAGTCTGGAATCTCTCATGTTCGGGCTGGAGACTGTCTGGCGATCTGCCCATGTGTTCAGGGGAAACGCTGTCGCGCACTGTTACTTTCCTGAACAAGCAACGCATCAAAGTTCCTGAAGCGGCGGCGCCGATGGTCGAGGGGCCAGGAGTTTGCGGTGGAGAATCTTGTGATCGAGCGCCACAGTCGCGCTCGCTTGCATCACCACGTGAAGCGGTTGGTCCGAGAACCTGAAGGGATGATTCCATGACTGACGATCGGCCCCGAGGAGGTCAGAATGAACCTAAAACGTAAGTTCCTTCTCTTGACACTGGCAGCAACCTCCTTTGTTGTCGCGTGGGGAGGTGTGGCTGGAAAGGCCGGTGACTTCTATCATCAACCATTGGAAGAGGAAGGAAAACGCTCTACGCCGAAGAAGCCACTTCCTCTAGGCACGCATCCGGTGGGGTTAGAGCAGCAACTTGAGTTGGATGCGCACGTTGGTCGTGGGATCGTCCTGTTTAACGGCAAAGGTTTCTGCTTTGGCTGCCATGGGAGAAATGGTGATATCAAAAAGGTGAACGATCCGGAGGTACTGGGAATGAACCCCAGACCAGCCGATCTGCGAGAGCCGATGGAGAAGTCTGTACGGCAACTCTACCTCAGCATCAAATACGGTCTTCACGGCACCAGCATGTTTCCGGTTCAGAAGATAGCGGGACTCCAAGACGAGGAATTGTTGGACATCCTCTCCTACGTGCTGGTGCTCCAGCGGACTCCGCATTCTTGGGGCGAAATGCTTCATCAACTACAGCGAAGGGATGGTGAAGTGGAGCAGGCAATCTTGGCGGCGTGTGACCAGCCGGCGACCGGTGATTATGTCGCGTTTACGGAATGTGAGGATCGTTTTATAAAGCTGTATCGAGACTTGTTAATGGGACGCCCGGTCGATATCCCCAAAGACCGTTATCTTATGATACAGGCGAGTTGTAAGAAGCGTTTCGGATCCGACTTAGAGGGGCTGGCACAGTGCTATGGTTTAGAATATGAACTGACTCGGCAAGCAAGGCGCTAATGCAGAGGCCTTACCTGGTGCATCAAGTCCGCGAACATGGGGAAGCAGCTGGGGGGGAGTCCGTGCATCATACGTCTGTGCAGTTAATTAGTACTTTTCCCACCATTGTTCGGTAATTACCAGAAATGGTCGGTACGTCGGCTGACTCGTCGTCTTACTCATTCAGAGGAAAATCAAGGAATTGGCGCGGAAGGCTTGTTAGGAGTGGTGCGCCCGACAGGAGTTGAACCTGTAACCCCCAGATCCGTAGCACCCAAAACGGGGAGTGATAATAAGTGATGTTAATGATGAACTATCATCCTAATCATACTAATAACATTAATATCTTAGACGTCACAATGACGATTGAGTGAGATTGTCTGAGACTGGGAATTCGAACCAAAACTCGAACCGAACCTTAACCAAAACCACAACCTGGAACTAGACTTATAACCCTAGGTTGTACTTCCAGTTCTGCTTATGGAAGCGGCTCCTTGACAGTTGTGCCATATGGCAGTATTATTCTGCCATTGACGTAGAGGGGTAGCCAATGCCACAAGCTGAAGAGTTATTCAAAACGTTAGGCGGAATCGCGGTATTTAAGCGACAAGTTCATTCGGCTGAGGAGGTTCGTGCGATCATTCACAAAGGAATTCCCTATAAGTCGCTAGAAGTTATTGTCGCGAAATATCACCTTGATCTGCCACGCATGACGAAAATCCTTAGCGTGCCCCCTCGAACTATGGCCCGGCGCAAGACAGAGCAGCGTCTTACCGCACAGGAATCCGATCGTTTAGCGCGCTTAGCTAGAATTTTGACGTACGCCACCGAGGTTTTTGGTACGGAAGAAAAAGCTTCGACCTGGCTGACTCGACCCAACCGAATCTTAGGGGCCACAGCCCCGATCGATCTTCTCGATACTGACCTTGGCACCCAAGTAGTTGAGACGATGCTCGGACGGATCGAACACGGTGTCATAGCCTAGTGGTTGTCTGGCGACTCACGCTCAAGAAGCACGTTGCTCCAGACGGAGAGGGAGCCCGACGCTATGGAGGACGGTGGAACAAGCCTGGAACGCCAGTCGTCTATACCTCTGGCACACTCTCTCTTGCGGCTCTCGAATACCTCGTCCATGTTGATTCAGACATACTTCCCGAATCTCTGGTCAGCGTAAAAGCAACAATCCCAGAAAACCTTTCGATAGAAACTATCCATCCTTCTGATTTGCCAGGCAACTGGAAGGATAAAATTATACCTGTTAACTTACAGGAACTCGGTACCTCTTGGGCGAAAGGTGCCAATACCCCCATTCTAAAGGTTCCATCAGTTGTGATTGAGCACGAATGGAATTATGTCCTAAACTGCCTCCATCCGGACTTTCCTCAGATAACCTGGGATACTGGTATAGCGTTCTCCTTTGATCCTCGGCTTCTCAGCTAACCACCGGATGGGCCGCATTCCATCATCGCCGCGCACATGGTTTCCTTTCGTCGGAAATTGGTGGCAGGTGAGATCGAAGAGGCAATCAGCGAGCAGCGGACTTGCGCCATCGAGCGATTCTTTCTTCCAGCTCTTCCTGCGTGAGGACCCGTGTCTCCGCCACGTCCTGAAGACCCTTCTCAACCTGCTGCTTAAAGAACAGCTCTTCCATAATTCCACCGGTAGTTACATCATCGGGCAGTCTCTTATTCAACTCCAAAGCTTCGGTCTTGGCCTTCGGCATGCTTGCCTCCTATAATGCTGGTCTCTTGGTTAGGATATGCTCAGACATCAGAAAAAGCAGGCTGGTTGTACGCTCAGTTGTCACGCTGGAATGCACGATTGGTAGGGTTCTGCCCTGTTTCCGCGGGCGGTTGAATTAAGAGTGTTTCCCCTTCCTGCCGGAATGCGAGTCTCCGCCGCTGTCGCGGATTGTGCAAGCGGGTACCTGCGATGCTGCGAACGACGTGGAGCTGACCGCCCGTGCTGTATCTTGTCCTAACAGTGTGTAGTATCGGGGCGCTGCTCGCCAGCACCGTCATGCACGCCATGTGGCCGGATTGGCGTGAGCACCACGAGCCGCTGCACTCCACGATAGAGGCCGTGGGAGGTCTCGTCGCCATTGCGATGGCGATGGTGTTGCTGCACACACACGACGAATCCACCGCCGGCAAATATCGCGTGCTCGCCGCCGGGTTTCTTGGCATGGGAATCCTCCAAGAGTTTCATGCGATTGCGCGACCGGGTAACGAATTCGTCCTCTTTCGGAACCTGGCGAGTCTAGCCGGCGGCATCGGGTTTCTGCTGGTCTGGAGATCGCATACCCAGGCCGGTGAATCCGAGCGGCGCTGGCATTCGTGGGCGATGGCAGCCGGCGCCTTATCGATCGGAACGTGGTTTCTGATGTTTCCTCAACAAATACCCGAGATGGTTCGGAACGGCGAATTTACTCCGACAGCGGTCGCCCCGCAAAGCGTAGCGTGTATCTTGTTTCTGCTCGGGACGGCGCGCCTTCTATTAGACTACCGGCGCTCAGGTCGGTCACAGGATGCGCTATTCGCGAGTCTGGCCCTCCTCTTCGGTCTGGCCGAGTTGGTGTTCATGTACTCGGTTCCCTGGGACAACCGCTGGTGGTTCTGGCATTCTTTGCGCCTGATAGCCTGTCTGCTTGCGTTGGGATACATTGGCCGGAGCTACTTTCATGTCACCTCCGACCTACGGGCGTCCCTCGCACAAACCATCCAGGCCAAAGAGACGCTGGGCCAGAGCGAGGGACAGCTCCGTCAGATGCTCGGCGAACGAGCGCGCATGGCTGAGGACCTGCATGACAGCACCATTCAATCTCTCTTCGCGGTCGGACTCAATCTCGAACGATGCCAACGCCTCGTTTCAACCACCCATCATGATGTCGGCATACAACTGGGCACAGCCGTGGCCGCCCTCAAGGCAGTAATCCGTGACCTGCGGGGATACATTCTCGGTTTGGAGTTCCCCATCTCGAATGGACGAGCACTCGAAGCGGCGCTGGCCTCGCTGGTCGCCGACATGAACCATGCATCCCAGCTTCATTTTCGATTACGCTTGAGCCCCGAGGCTGCAGACCGGTTGACTCCGGAACAGGCGGCGCAACTTCTCCCCATCGCGCGGGAAGCCATGAGCAACAGTCTCCGTCACTCCTCAGCCCATGCGGGCACCCTCTCTCTCCAACTGCACGACGGATTCGTCCGCCTGATCGTGGAAGATGATGGAGTCGGGTTCGATGCCGCCACCGTCCAAAGGCATGGCCACGGACTGAAGAATATGGAGAGACGCGCAAAAACGCTGAGCGGCCGCCTGGAAGTGGTATCCAGTGCCGGCCAAGGAACACGGATTGTCTGTGATCTTCCTCAGGAGCGGGATGACGGCAAGATCTGAAGCGAAACCGATCACACTGTTATTGGTGGACGATCACGAAGTCCTTCGGATCGGTCTGCGGACATTGTTCACCGAAGCCGGACATTTTCAGGTCGTCGGCGAGGCCGGCACCATCGCTGCGGCCGTGGCTGGGGCATTGCGACTGAAGCCGAACGTCGTCTTGATGGACGTCAGGCTTCCGGATGGAAGCGGGATCGACGCGTGCCGTACGATTCGTGCTGCTCATCCGGACACGAGGGTGCTGTTCTTGACCTCCTTCGCGGACGATGATGCAGTGCTTGCCACCATTCTGGCCGGAGCCGACGGCTTCCTCCTCAAAGAAGTGAGCAGCGAGCAGTTGATTCATGCGGTCAAGACGGTGGCGTCAGGACGGTCGATCCTGGACTCGGCCGTCACTCAGCGCGTGCTTGCCAAAGTGAGGTCGGTGTCGGCACCGGCGCCCCATGAGAAACGTGATCCGTTGTCACCGCAAGAGGAACGGGTGTTGGCTTTGGTCGCGGACGGCAAGACCAATAAAGAAATCGCTGTGGCATTGAACTTGAGCGACAAAACCGTCGGGCACTACCTCGAGAATATCTTCCAGAAACTGCAGGTCACGCGTCGCGCGCAGGCGGCCGTCTATTTCACCCAACAACAGTCCAAGCAGTAGGGGAATTTACCCCTGCGGGGTAGGGGAAGAATCGTTCCATTATTGGAGCGGCTTCCCCTACCGGTCCATCTGCGTGCGCCGTACGATGAGCGCATGAGATCGATGTCCCATCACGTTCACCACGCCAAGGAGGTTGTCATGTTGAGAATGCCAAGTCGCACGCACGTGCTGTTATTCGTCTTCGCTGTCGCAGCCATGTTCGCGTTGCCTCTGAGCCAGGATCGAGCGGTGGCGGCTGAAGGACAGGGGAAAGTGAAGGTCCTTTACCATGTGGATGGGAAAGATCCGGAAGTGGCGAAATACGCGCTTGCCCTCATCAGCAAGCACATTGACGCGGAAGGCGGGCCGGACAAGATTGATGTCGAACTGGTCGTGCATGGGCCGGCCCTGGAGTTGTTCGAGAAGGACAAGATGGATCCCGAAATGACGAAACGGTTCGATCAGATTATCGAGAAGGGCGCGAAAGCGGAGATGTGCCAGGTCTCGATGAAGGCGTTCGGCAAGACCATAGACAATCTTGCCAAGGGATTTGTCGCCACATTGCATCCTGTGGCCGTGAAGCGCATTGCGGATCTGCAGAAGGAAGGCTACCTCTATATTAAGCCATGAAGAAGAGGTGCATCGTGATGAGTCGGTTCAGCGTGAGCATCGCCCTGTCCCTCATTCCGCTTTTCGGTCCGGCGGAACTGCGGGCAGCAGCCGGCAAGACGGCGCCGGCTTTCGAAGTGGTGACGTTTTCGGGCGAATCTTACAGCAGAGATTCCCTCAAAGGCCGATCGATACTACTGGTCTTTTGGGCGCCCTGGTGCAAAGTGTGCCAGCGTGACCTGCCGCTGCTGAGCGAATTCTATCAGCGCGACAAGCCGGCGCAACTGGGTGTCGTCTCGATCGGATTCGCCGACACCAGAACGAATGTCGAACGATTCGTGCAAGAGCGATCCGGAACGTTCCTCTACCCAACTGCGTACGACGAAGACCGCTGGGTGGCACAAGCCTTCAAGGTCAACGCCACTCCGACATACGTGTTATTGGATGCTCAAGGAAGCATTGTTCTGGTCCACCGAGGGGGAGGGGTTCTCCAGAACCCTCAGTTCCGTGAGTTCTTGTTGACCCTGAAAGGATGATGATCGAAGCAGGGCGGAGGGCGACCGCCCTCTGCTCTGCTTCGGAATGGATTATGCTTGAATCTCTACCGCAGACCTCTCTTATGGCTGCGTTCATCGCAGGCTTACTCTCGTTTGTTTCGCCCTGCGTGTTGCCGCTGGTCCCTTCCTACCTCATGTATATTACCGGTCTCTCGTTGGATCAACTGACCGATTCTGTCGAACGGCGCCGGGAGCGGACGACGATCGTCGTCAATGCGTTCCTTTTCATCACGGGATTTACGCTTGTATTTATCGCCTTCGGGGCCTCGGCCAGCCTGATCGGCCGGACGCTCACCGACCATCAGCAGCTCATACGCAAAGTCGGTGGGGTGTTCATCATTCTGTTTGGACTCTATGTGATGGGGATTGTGAAGCTCAGATTTCTGATGACGGAGAGGCGGATTCAGCTGCGACGCCGTCCGGCTGGGTATGCCGGTTCATTGCTGATCGGAGCGACGTTTGCGGCCGGTTGGACTCCCTGCGTCGGTCCGGTGCTCGGCTCCATGCTCATGTACGCGAGCACGACCGAGACCCTGGCCGATGGGGTGACGTTGCTGGCTTTTTATTCTCTTGGACTGGGGTTGCCGCTGTTCGCAACCGCGATGGGCGTGGATCGGTTCCTTGGCTATTTCAAGCAATACCGGCCGTATGTCAGAGTGGGGTCCGTCGTAAGCGGGGCATTTCTCATTGTCTTTGGCCTCATCATCTACAGTGACTCACTGGCCCTGCTAACCGCGTTCTTCGAGTTGCACGGCATTGGGTCATATTTAGGAACCAATGGCGGATAACCCTCAGGGAACCAGCCTATCTGTCACGTTACACAAGTGCCTCGACTGCATTCCCCACATCCAGAAACAGGGCTACTTCTCGTCAATGTCACTAGGCAGAAGTTTTCCTTTGCCATTGTCTCGTTGACAGGGGAGCTTACAGGATAAACTCAAGGGGCTATATACAACTGAAAATGCCTAACCATCCCAACGCTGACACTCGCGGCTACGTCTATGAGCATCGCTATGTTATGGCGAAAAAGCTCGGTCGGCCAATAAGAGAGGATGAAATTGTTCATCATGTTAATGGGGTTACCACGGATAATCGCATTGCTAATTTAGAATTTCGCCTCCGACATGGAAAAGAAAAGCCTCACGGTCCGCTGACCGTTTGCCCACACTGCCATCAAGCCTTGCACTAAGTTGTTGGTCGGATGAGTCCGCGACTCACCGCGGCGCTGGCTGAACGACGGGGCGATAGCCCAGTCATGTATTAGTTCGTGGGGCTGTACGGCTCGCTTTAGCCGCCGTTTTTCGAATATCGCGACGGCCAGCTTGGATTAGAGCAATTGTCTTTCTTCAACATATAGCTCGAACAGAGAGTCGATGTGTGGAATGGCCTCCATCAATTTAGCGAGCACTTCAGCGATCTCCAAGATTTCTGTTACGTCTCTTTCCGGTAGATCTTCCGAACGATCTCCTGCCCGCAGGATAGCTATTAAAAGCTCGCTGACAAATGGATGATGCGTGTGTTCCAACCTGTCCTTT
>DATGEA010000139.1:0-16302 GCA_035310605.1 Nitrospira sp.
CTTCGAAGCCCATCAGGAAATGAAGCATCTCTCGCTCCCGGAGCCGGCCCAGGCCATCGTGGTCGCTCCGGCCACGGCGAACTTTCTCGCCAAGGCCGCGCTGGGGATCGGGGACGATCTCCTCACCACCGTGCTTCTGACAGCCCAATGCCCCCTGATCTGCGCCCCGGCGATGGACGGCGGCATGTGGACCCATCCGACCGTCACGGAACATGTACGGACTCTGCGGGCGAGAGGCGCGGTTGTAATCGATCCCGAAGAAGGACCTCTGGCATCAGGGCGTATCGGACAAGGCCGCATGGCCGAAGAAGACAGAATTCTCGATGCCGTTCGGTCCGCACTCGCTCCCAAACGCGACTGGCAAGGCCATCGAGTCCTGGTGTCGGCGGGGCCGACCCAAGAACCCATCGATCCCGTTCGTTATATTTCCAACCGTTCATCGGGCAAAATGGGGTACGCCATCGCCGAGGCTGCGCAGGCGAGGGGAGCCCAGGTTGTGCTCGTCACCGGCCCCACATCCTTGCCGGTCCCGAACGGTGTCGAGGTCGTCCCGGTCGAGACGGCGGAAGATATGACCAAAGCACTCAGGACGCGTCTCAGCTGGTCCACGGTCGTGATCATGGCGGCGGCAGTGGCGGATTTTCGCCCGAAACACCCCGCCTCGCGGAAGCTCAAGAAACACGACACCGCCGAAGCCACGATCGACCTTCAACGGACCACAGACATTCTGGCCGCGCTTTCGGCCCAGCGGACGACACAAGTGCTCGTCGGGTTTGCCGCCGAGACCCATGACCTCCAGGCAAATGCTGCGGAAAAGCTCAAAACCAAAGGTCTCGACCTGATCGTCGCCAACGACGTCACCAAACCCGGAGCAGGATTCGGCAGCGAGCAGAATGCGGCGATCCTGATCGACCGGCGAGGACAAGTCACGGAATTGCCGCTCAAGCCAAAACGAGAATTAGCCGACGACATTCTCGATGCTGCGCACCAACTGCTCCGCGTCTCGGCATCATCACAACGAATCGTCTCGAACACAGCGGAAGGACGTTAGGCCGTGGCTCTGAACCAGAAAAGCGCCGCCAGCGCAATAGAGATTGACCGACTGGCCACTCAGCTGGCGAAGGATCCCCAATCCAAAGCCTTCCTGCCCCTGGCCGAGGAATACTGCAAAGTCGGGATGTGGGAGGAGGCGGTCGCGGTCCTCGAAGACGGACTCAAATACTATCCGGGTTTCATCACCGCCATGGTGGCGTTGGGGCGGGCCTACGACCAACTCAACCAACTGACCAAGGCCAGAGCCGTGCTCGAAGGGGCCATCAAACTGAGCCCTGAGAATCTTCGCGCACACCGCACCTTGATCAAGATTTATAAGGCCCAGGGATTGACGGAAGAAGCAGTGAAATCATGCCGCGTCATTCTTTCCATGAATCCCCGGGATGAGGAAGCGCTGTCCGTCCAGGCTTCGCTCGACGTACCGACACAGACCGAACCGGAAAAGCCGAAATCACCCGCACCTTTCACGGCGTCGACAGAACCACTGCCTGCCATGACTGAAGAGCCCAACGTTGCCGTCGAAGAACCGGTTCGTGACATGGAAAAGCCCGTCGTCACCACCGCCGGTACGGTAGGCTCCCCGATCGACGAATCAGCCGACATCACGGAGTCCGCGTTTCTCGAGCATGTTCCTACGCAAGTGGCTGAACGGAGCGCGATCAATCCCCACAGCGAGAGTTCGCTCTCGGCCGCGGAGCCATCAACCCAGAACAAGACGATTGTCCGGCTGAAATCCTGGCTGCATGCAATCGAACGACACAGACGAGACCGTAACACATCCGGAGACCTCAACTCCTAATTTCTCCAATACATTTCGATGGTTTGACCGCTCCAAGGTGGCCTGTTACAATGCCGCTCTGCTGAATCCGTCGGTCAGGAAACACCGCGATATTCTTGGGATACGCCGACTGAGACATGCTACGGATACTCGTGTTACATGGTCCCAATCTCAATCTGCTCGGCACCAGGGAGCAGGCCATCTACGGCACTGTGTCCCTCGATAGCATTGATTCGACGCTGACGAAGCTGGCGAAGGAGTTGGCGGTCGCAGTGGACATTCGCCAGTCGAACAGCGAAGGCGAATTGGTCACCTGGATCCAGGAAGCCAGAAGCGGGTTTGACGGGGTGGTCATCAATCCTGCTGCTTATACGCATACGAGCATCGCAATTCGCGATGCCATTGCGGCAGTGGGGTTGCCGACAGTCGAGGTTCATCTCTCGAACATTTATCAACGCGAGTCGTTCCGCCATCACTCCTATGTGGCGGGGGTCGCACTGGGACAAATTTCAGGCCTAGGTCCGAGCGGTTACGTGCTCGCACTTCGTGGCTTGCATGAACATTTGACCGCCCGACGGACGTCGAAAAAATCCTTGTCGGCGCTCCGCCGACAGAAAACAGCGTTGAGATAGTGTAGTCATGACATCGTTCCAATTCGAGCCGACAGGTGAAGGGAGCATCGAGTGATATCCACAACAGATTTTCGGGGCGGCGTGCGTTTACTTATCGACGGTGAACCGTTTTACATCGTCGAATTTCAACATGTGAAACCCGGCAAAGGCGGAGCCTTCGTCCGGACCAAGCTTAAGAGTTACATCTCCGGTAACGTCCTCGACCGCACCTTTCGTTCCGGCGAACGGTTTGAAGAACCCGATCTCGAAGAACGGGAAATGCAGTTCCTCTATGCAACCGGGAACGAGTACACGTTCATGGATACCGAAACCTACGAGCAGCTGACGTTCAATAAGAAACAGCTGGGCGACAATGCCGATCTTTTGAAAGAGAACATGATCGCGAAGATCCTCATTTACGAACATCGGCCGATCGACGTCGAGTTGCCGACGTTTATCGAATTGAAGGTTGTCGATGCAGATCCGGGCGTTCGGGGTGATACGGCCTCGGGCGGGACAAAACCGGCTGTCGTCGAAACCGGCGCCACGATCAAAGTCCCCCTCTATTTGGAGGTCGGCACCGTGATCAAGATCGACACCCGCACAAGAGCCTACGTGGAGCGCGTCCGGTGAGCCGGAAGAAACCCCGCACATCGAAAGCGCGTGAGACCCCGATTATGCTGCCCCGGTCATTTGGCTCCAAAGACGACCAGGATCCTGCCGCGCTGGCGGCCTCACAAAACAAGCAGATCCAGGACATGATCGATCTGCTCAAGCGCAATCACCTCACTGAGTTGGAAATCGAGCGGGCGGGGGTGCGGATTAGAGTCCGTCATGAACTCGGCGTAAAGACCGTCGCCGCAACCGTGACCGAGCAGGGGTTGTCGGCGGCGCACTCGAGTTTCCAGCCGGCCGAGCAACTCAGTGCGCCGGCAGAGGACACATCCGGCCAGATCACGATCACCTCGCCGATCGTCGGCACCTTCTATCGCTCTCCGTCGCCGGACGCCGACCCCTACGTCGAAGAGGGAGATTTCGTGAAAAAAGGCCAGGTCTTGTGTATCGTCGAAGCTATGAAGCTGATGAACGAGATTGAGTCGGAGATGGACGGGCGCATTACGAAGATTCTGGTGGAAAGCACCAAACCCGTTGAATATGGTCAGGCGCTCTTTCTCATCGACCCGAAAGCCACCCCGTAACCTCCTCCCTCAATTTCATAGCGGAGTCATCGCGTGTTCAAGAAAGTTCTCGTTGCCAATCGTGGAGAGATCGCGTTGCGGGTCATCCGCGCGTGCAAAGAACTCGGCATCAAGACCGTCGCCATCCATTCTGAAGCCGATGCGAACAGCCTGCATACCAGAGCGGCGGACGAACGCATCTGCGTCGGTCCGGCTGAAGCGGCATTGAGCTATCGCAACATTCCGAACGTGCTCAGCGCCGCGGAAATCACTGGCGCCGACGCCATTCATCCCGGGTACGGCTTCCTCTCCGAAAACGCACACTTCGCCGAAGTCTGTGAATCCATCGGTGTGAAGTTCATCGGCCCCACATCGGAAAACATCGCCCTCATGGGCGACAAGGCCAAAGCACGGGAAATCGTCGCCCGGCGGGGATTGCCCGTGACACCCGGAAGCCCGGGCGAACTGAAGAGCGAACAAGAGGCCCGCGATGCGGCCAGCAAGATTGGCTATCCGGTCATCATCAAGGCCGCAGCCGGAGGCGGCGGACGCGGCATGCGGGTCGTCAACAGCACTGAAGAGCTAGGACGGGCCTTTCAAGCGGCACAGGCGGAAGCCAAGTCCACGTTTGGCAACGACAGCGTTTATCTCGAACGGTACTTTCTCGAGCCTCGCCACATCGAAGTGCAGATCGTCGCCGACCATCGCGGCCATGTCGTCCATTTGGGCGAACGAGATTGTTCCATTCAGCGACGCCATCAGAAGCTCGTAGAAGAAACGCCTTCGCCGGCTGTTGATGAAAAGCTCCGACGGGAGATCGGGCGCGTCGCCGTCGAAGCCGTGAAAGCCGTGCACTACCGGAACGTCGGAACCGTTGAATTTCTGCTCGACAAGGACCACAACTTCTTCTTCATGGAAGTGAACACCCGCATTCAGGTCGAACACCCGATCACGGAGATGGTAACCGGCATCGATCTCATCAAGGAACAGATCAGGCTCGCCGATGGGCAAGCCCTTTCGTTCAAACAACCGGACATCAGGCTCAACGGGCACAGCCTGGAATGCCGCATCAACGCCGAAGACCCTGAGAAGTTTACGCCGTCACCGGGCCAGATCACGCGCTACAGCGCGCCGGGAGGGTTCGGCGTGCGCGTTGACTCAGCGATGGAGTCCAACGCGGTGGTCGTGCCGTATTACGATTCCATGATCGCCAAGGTCATCACCCATGGCCGTGATCGGCAGGAAGCCATGGCCCGTATGCGCCGCGCCCTCGATGAATTCGTCATCGAAGGCATCAAAACGACCATCCCCCTCCATAAACGCATCCTCAACGACCCCGACTTTCAGAAGGGCCACGTCTCCACGACCTTTCTCGAACGCTTTCTCGCCGGGTAGCCGCTTTTCTCTCACTCACGGTACAATGCTCGATCTATGAGCGATGCCGGCTACTCACACCCGTTATCTGGTCTCTACGTCATCCTCGATCCAACTGTGCGGCCTGCGCGAGCCTTGATCAACGTGATGAGGTGTGCCGTAAAGGGTGGCGCCAGGCTGTTTCAGTACCGTAACAAGACAGCCTCCATGAGAGAGGCCTATCCCGAAGCACTGGCTTTGCGCACGGTGGCGGCAGAACTCGACGTCCTGTTCATCGTGAACGACCGGTGTGATCTTGCGCTGGCTGTGGATGCCGACGGCGTGCATTTGGGTCAGGATGACTTGCCGTACATCGAGGCGAGAGGGGTCTTGGGCCCGGGGAAATTGATTGGCCTCTCTACCCACAATGCCGAGCAGGTGAAGGAAGCCGACCGATTGAAACCGGCCTACATCGGCTTCGGGCCGATCTTCAAACCTGCATCGAAACAAGACCACGATCCGATCGTCGGTCTTGATGGGCTTCGGGCGATCCGCTCCCTGACGACCGTACCTGTCTTTGCAATCGGGGGGATTCAGCGCGAGCAGATACGATCCGTCGTGCAAGCAGGCGCCAACGGCGCCGCCGTCATCTCGGCCGTCTTGAACGCGCCCGACGTCACACAAGCCGTACAGGATCTCATCGGGCAGATGCCAAGGCCAATTTCGCCAGCCTCTTAATGGCGGCGGTGCGAGCCAATCGAGCGACCGATCGCTGAAAGTGTCGCGTCAGTCCCGGTTCATAGGGGAGAGGGCCCAGCACAGGTACCCCTGTCTGCTTGCGGAGAATTTCGATCGTTGTGCGCTCTTGAGTGCGTGCGAGCGCCGATCGTGGCGACTGCGTTCGATTGAGGACGAGTGCAATAATCGGGATCTTTTTCCGGTGGAGCGCTTCGATTGTCAAAAGCGCATGGTTGATCCCACCGAGCGCCGCCCGCCCGACCACTACCACGGGAAGCTTCAAGCGGATAATCAACTCTCTCACATCGGTGCTAGGCGTGACCGGGACGTGAACGCCGCCGACTCCTTCGACCACCATGCAGGCATACCGACGAGAGAGGAGTCGATACACTTGTCGAATTACGTCCGGATTGATGGCGCGCCGTTCCGCCTGCGCCGCCGCAAGTGGAGCAACAGGCAATTCAAACTGGTACGGACAGATGGCTGCGAGAGTATCCTCGCTGTCAACAATGGCTCGCAGCCTCCCGGCATCAGACTGAGCCAATCTGGATTGCGCGACCCCGGTTTCGATCGGCTTCATGACGCCGACATCGAGGCCACGCTTCTTCAAATAGAAGCCAAGGGCTGCGGCCACGAGCGTCTTGCCGACTGCCGTGTCGGTTCCTGTGATGAAAATTCCCGCTCTGCTCCTGATTCGTATTGTCCGCATCACAGATCCCGGCTGTCGCAATTCCAAACTTGGCCGGAGACGCCTCTTAACTGAGCCAAATGCACCACCGTCTCCGCAACTTCATCGATCGATGGCGGACGGCGCAGGCGATGGTCGTGCCAGCCATCGGCTTCCGGCATCGCTCCCGCCGTCAGTCCTGTCTGTTGCCATCCGGGCAACAACAGATTCACACAGATGTTGTGCGGCCCCCATTCCTGCGCGGCGGTTTTCACCAGACCGATCAAGCCGGCCTTTGACGCCGCATACGCCGCTTGACCGGTAGAGCCGTGAAATCCTGCACGGGACCCGATCACAATAATCGATCCGCCCCCGTGCGCGATCAGAGGAGGGGCCATGGCTCGCAGACAGTGAAAGGTTCCCGTGAGATTCGTCGCTATCACCTCAGCCCAATCATCCGCTCGTTGCTTCATAAGCAGGCTGCCGTGCCCGATACCCGCATTGCAGACGAAGACCGAGGGTATGGCCACCTGACGGCAGAAGGCTTCCACGATTTGTTGCACCGACTGGGCATTTCGAACATCGCCCTCATAAAGGGACCCGGCACCGCCTGTCCTGTCGATCTGCTGAAGAGTCGCTTCGGCGCTGCCCTTGTTCCGACGGTACTGCAATCCCACAAACCAACCGGCCCTTCCAAAAGCCAGGCTGATGGCTCGACCGATCCCACCGGAAGCTCCTGTCACCAACACGGCCGGTAATGAGCTGACCTGTTCCCTTTGCGAAGGCGTAGAATTAGGCGGCGAATGGCGCGTTGGCATGGCAGAGGGATTATGGTTGCGCCGGTGAACGAAGGCAAGCCCGCTGCGGAGCCTTGGAGCGCAGTTCGCTTGCCGGTGCAAGTATCCCTATGGTACCGTCATCGCAGGTTTGCTCCTGGAGGGATATGCGCATGCAGCTCGATCGAAAGAACACCACAGCACGGATCGCGGGAGTTTTGCTTACTCTCCTCTGCACGATTTCCTGGGCTCCGTCCCTTGCGGCCGATGACGCGAACAGTATTGCGCAATCGCCCGACTACTTCCCCGATACGATCGGCAGCCATTGGGAATATCGCGGCCAGATTACGGAAGGACCGCTGCAAACGATCGAACACAAGTTCTTCACCAACGTATCCTCGGTCACAGGCACCCGAACCCTCAGGGGCATGACGGTTACGGTGTTTCACGATACGAATCCCGGCAACCACGGACCTTCGGACAGTTTCTACCGCCGGGACGTCGTGGGGATCGTCTATCACGGTTCGGAGCCCGGTACACCGCTGGAAAAACAACTGGTTCCCTATCAGATCGTCCGGTTCCCCATGAAAGTCTCGTCAACGTTCCAGCAATTCGATAAAAAAGATCTGGATTTTGGAACGGATATGGATCGGGACGGCGTCAACGAGAAAGCCGACGCTCAGGGCACCTCAACGGTGGTGGGATTTGAGTCGATCACGGTGCCGGCCGGCACGTTCAAGGACGCGGTAAAGGTTGAAGCCCGCATGCGGATGCAGATCCATGTTTCCGGCGCGCAGAGAACGGTCACGGGCACCGACGTGATGACGGCCTGGTTTGCCAAGGGTGTCGGACTGGTGAAATATGCCGAGCGCCAGGAGCTCTCGCCGCTGCAAGATCGCGGCGTGATTACCGAGATCACGGAAGAACTCGAATCTTACGAAATCAAGCCCTCGAAACCCTCACTCAGCCGGAGCAAACCCTCGACGGAGGGTCTGTTCGCTAACAACTCGCGTAACCAGAAATTGCAGCAAGTAATCTTCTCCTCCCGCCTTCGCCCCCATTCCTGAGAGCCGATGACCTCCGAAAGGCTGGCGGCTCACCAGCGCCCCGGTGATCGGCCGGTTCAGATACAGGTTCCCGACGTCAAATCGCCGGCGGGCCAGCTCCAGATTCGCGGGGCTGCGTGAATAGACCCCGCCCGTCAAGGCGTAGTCCGTCGCATTGGCAATCGTCAGCGCCTTGTCAAACGTACTGGCCTTGATCACCGCCAAAACCGGCCCAAAGATTTCCTCCTGGGCGATACGAGCGGATGGCGGGACATCGGCGAAAACCGTCGGCCAGACATACCAACCCGGTTGAGTCACGCGCCCTTCGATCAGGACACGCGCCTCCAGGCTCCCGATCTTGATGTACTCCATGATCTTCGTCTGTGCCCGTTCATCGATCACCGGACCAACCTGCGTGCCAGGCTCCTCAGGATCGCCGACTCGTAGACTCTCAATCGCATGTTTCAACCGCTCGAGAAACGGCTCGTAGATCGAGGCATGGACAATCACCCGCGAACAGGCCGAGCATTTCTGTCCGGAATAGCCGCTGCAAGAGACCAACACACCGCCAATGGCGTCATCGAGATCAGCCGTATCATCGACGATGATCGCGTTTTTGCCGCCCATTTCCGCAATCACGCGCTTCACCATTCGCTGTCCAGGCGCAAGTCCCGATGCCTCCTTTACAATGCCCAGGCCAACCTCTTTTGAGCCGGTAAAGGCGATCGTCACCACATCCGGATGGCGTACTAAGGCCCGGCCGATTTCAGGCCCCCCCGGCAGGCAGAAGAGCACCTCTTTCGGCACTCCGGCTTCGGTCAAAATCCCTGCAAGGAGATGACCGATCAGAGAGGAGCGTTCGGACGGCTTCAAGATAACCGGGTTGCCGGTCACCAGCGCCGCAGCCGTCATTCCGGTCGGGATGGCAAGCGGAAAATTCCACGGAGCGATGACCGCGGTTATACCGCGCGGGTTCAACAGACGGTGATTGACCTCTCCCGGCTCATGCCCCAGTCGTTTGGCCGGCGCCAACCTGACCCATTCGGCGGCGTAAAACTCCAGAAAATCAATCGCCTCCGCGACATCCGCATCGGCTTCCCGCCACGGCTTCCCGCATTCCAGCACCTCCCAGGCTGCGAGCGACTCACGCCGCTGACGTATCAAGGCAGCCGCTCCACGCATGATCGCGACCCGCCGTTCTGAAGTCGTTTCGTGCCAACTTTTCCACGCGTCGGAGGCGCGCCTCACTGCTTCCCCGACATCCGAAATTCCTGCCCCCTGCACCAGGCCCACGATCTCATCCGGACGACCGGGATTACGCGAAGCCATGAGGGGACCGCTCAGCGATAGCCCGCCGGCCACGGATGGCCATTGTCTGCCGAGTTGTCGTTTGACGTCGGCGATCGCCTCCTGCATCGCCGTTCGAACTTCGGGTTGTGAAAAGTCTCGCAGCGGCTCATTGCAGAACCCCGTCGGTCCGGTTGGCGCAGGTGGAGCAGCGGCAGGGGAGAAGGTCGGAGGCGCAAGCAACGAGCTCAGCGGCTGCGATTCGACATACTCTTTTCTCAAGAACGATTCGTTCGAGGTATTTTCCAGCAAGCGACGGACCAGATAGGCCATGCCAGGGAGCAATTCTCCGACCGGCGTATACAGCCTTAACCGGCGCCCCCTCTGTTGCACTGCCTGCTGAAATGGCTCCGCCATGCCGAAGATCATCTGATATTCCCAGGCTTCCGGTGAAAGCCCCAGATGCTCGGCCACCGCCTCGATATATGCGAGAGTTCTCAGATTATGCGTCCCGAAGGCCGGACGAATAAGCGATGCCTGCGCGAGCATCGTCTGCACCAACGCTTCATAGTTCGCATCTGTCTCGGCCTTCTGCTCAAACAGGGGGATAGGCCAGCCTCGTTGGCGGTAGCGAATCGTGTCTGAATCCCAGTAGGCCCCCTTGACCAGCCTGATCGTGATCGGTACCCGGCGCGTGCGGACCCACGCAAATAATCCATTGAGGTCACGGGCAGCGGTACGGTGATAGGCCTGCATCGCCAACCCTGCGTGCGGAAAGTCGCGATAAGCCGGTTCGGAGAATAGCCGGGTAAAGATCGCGATCAGCAGATCTTTCGTCTCCGCCTGTTCCATATCGAAGATCAGCGAGGCCGGCAATCGTATCGCCGTATCGACGATCGGCCTGAGCCGCGCAGCGACCGACTGGAAGCTGCCTTCGGGATCGATTGGGTCGAGATGAGGGGTGAGAGCGGAAATTTTTAACGAAAGTTGAATCCGCGGAATCGAACCGAATTGATCCCGTTCAAGCATCGCAACAGAGCCCCACGAGGCAGCTGCCTGAGCCATTGCCTGCAAGGCATTAAGACAGCGTTCGCGGTAACAGTCCGCTTCACGATCACTGATCGTTGCTTCACCGAGCAGATCAATCGACCAGGCCTTGCCATCCTTCCAAAGTTTACCCAGTACGGGCACGGCCTCCTCAATCGACGCACCGGCAATGAATGTGCGAGCCATCTGCTCGACCTGCGATCGGATCGCATGTCCGCTCAGACGCGCGCCGAGTCCCGTGACCGACAGTGCCTTCAGTCCCCACCGCAGGCCAAAAATCTCGCCGCCCATCGCCCCGAAATATTCATCGGCCAGTGCGACCAGACGCTGGTCGTCAGCGACTGACGGCAACATGTCGATGAAGCGAAACAGCTGCGTTTTAAACGCTGGATCGTGCATTGCCAGGTTGATCGCCGCTTGGGACCACCAACGGCGCTCGAACAGGCTGGGGGCACGACCAGCGGAAAGACGGGCGAGGTCTTCGCCGATTCGAACAACCGCCGATTCAAAATTGGGAGAGGCATGATCCACAGCGGCCGGCGCTCCCGATGACGTCATAAAGAGGAGATACTCCTCAGTATACACCGCCGCGCTCCTGTTGAAAATTTACCTCGTACCCGATATGATATGTTCCTGCTTCGTCCTGTCCTCCAGCGATTTGATGGAGCCAATCATGCCACTTCAAAGGAGTAAGAATGGCAGCCCAGTCCGACGATCAACGATTTTACCTGCTCAACTTCATGCTGTTCTGCGCGGTGGGTGCCGCCACCATCATCGGCATTCCGCTCTACGCCTACTTCTACGGATTCAGCCTCTTTGATTGGATTCTATTCCTGGTGATGTATATCGTCACCGGCATGGGAATCACCGTCGGCTATCATCGATTGGTCTCCCATCAAAGCTTCGAGTGTCGCAACTGGGTCAAAGCCTGCCTGCTGATTATCGGAGGATGGGCGTTGCAGAATTCCGCCTTGCTCTGGTGCGCCGACCATATTCGCCACCATGCAAAAACCGATCAGGAGGAGGATCCGTACAATGTAACCAAGGGATTCTGGCACAGCCACTGCGGCTGGCTGTTCTATGAAACTCCTCATCGCACAGAAAAATATGAAATTCGGCTGCGTCGCGATCCGATTGTCCTCTGGCAGCATCGCTACTATTGGCCCATTGTGATCTCGGGCCTTTGTCTGCCCGTGGTTCTGGGCCTCTGGCACGGTGGCGGACAAGGCGCCGTAAGCGCCTTTCTGATGGGCGGACTCTTTCGTATGTTCATGGTGCTGAACTCCACCTTTACGATCAATTCACTCTGCCACATGATCGGCACTCAGCCGCACGGCAAACAGGATAGCAGCCGCGACAGCTGGCTGATCTCCTTCATCAGTTTCGGGGAGGGCTACCATAACTATCACCACACCTATGCGCGCGATTTCCGCAACGGTCCCAAGTGGTACAATTTCGATCCCTCAAAGTGGATCATCTGCACGCTTTCTCTGTTCGGGCTGGCCACGAACCTGCGCCGACTTGACCCGACCGTCTCGGCGGAGTAGGAGTAATCGTTCCTGGCTCCGGTTTTCTTCGGGCTGCTCGCAAGGATTGTCTTGATATTATTCGTCCACTTTTGTAAATATTTCCGAGTGCGGTGATTCGATCCCGGCCAGGTCGCGTGTAGTTTCTTTTCCATCAATCGAGGAAGCAGGCATGCCAGACGCCGTTGGGAGTTCCCCGTTTGCCTATAAGACTTTCATTCTATTTTGTCTCGTCGTTGCAGCCACTTTGATCGGCACTCCCTTGTTCGGCTACCTCTATGGGTACACGCTGTTCGACTGGATTCTGTTCGGCATTCTATACATCTTCACCGGCATGGGCATCACCGTCGGCTATCACCGGCTGATCTCGCATCGCAGCTTCGAATGTCACCCGTGGGTGAAGGCCGCGCTCCTCATCGCAGGCGGCTGGGCCTTGCAAAATTCTGCACTCCGCTGGTGCTCCGATCATATCCGTCACCATGCCCGCACCGACCAGGAGGAAGATCCGTACAACGCCCAGAAGGGGTTTTGGCACAGCCACTGCGGCTGGTTGTTCTATAACACCAGGCATCGGACTGAGAATTATGAGCGCCAGCTGCGCAAAGATCCGATGGTCATGTGGCAGCACCGGAATTACCATGCCATCGTGATGTCCGGGCTGGCCTTTCCCCTTGTCCTCGGCTTTTTGCACGGAGGGCTCATGAGCGGCATCGGATGCTTCTTCCTCGCCGGCATGTTCCGCATGTTCATGGTGCTGAATTCGACCTTTGCGATCAATTCCCTCTGTCACATGTATGGATCACAGCCGCATGGCACTCACGACAGTAGCCGCGACAGCTGGCTGGTTTCTCTCGTCAGCTTCGGAGAGGGCTATCACAACTATCACCACACCTATGCCCGTGATTACCGCAATGGTCCTGAGTGGTACCACTTCGACCCCTCGAAGTGGATCATCTACACGCTCTCCCTGTTCGGCCTGGCCACCAACCTGCGCCGCCTGGACTCGACCGTCTTTTCCGAATAACTGCCTGCCATACCCCTGTCGAGCTATCTCGACCGGGCCCAACGGACCCATTTTCTTTCCCTTGCTGCATCGCTTATGATGCTGCTGTAAGATTGGCAAGGTATCGTACCGTTCGTATCGGTTCATGCGGAGGAGGATCACTCCATGGCTGATGAACATACCCACGCCGGGCAACCGGCACAAGCAAAGGAAAACCTCATCCCGGGGGTCAAACACGTCATCGCGGTGAGCAGTGGGAAGGGCGGAGTCGGCAAATCGACCGTCGCAGCAAACCTGGCCTGCGCGCTCGCGTTGACGGGAGCCAAGGTCGGAATCCTGGACGCCGATCTCTATGGTCCAAATATTCCGATGATGATGGGCAGTACCGCCGGACCGGAACAGCAGGACGGAAAAATCGTGCCGGTCGAGAGCTACGGCGTGAAACTCATCTCGATGGCTTTCCTTGTGCCGGAAGAAACAGCGCTCGTGTGGCGAGGACCGATGGTCCATCAATATTTGCAAGCCTTTTTTCGCGACGTGCTGTGGGGCGAGCTGGACTATCTGTTGCTCGATCTGCCTCCGGGAACCGGCGACGTTCAGTTGTCCATCTCGCAAATGGTGCCGCTCGCCGGCGCCATCACCGTCACCACCCCGCAGGAAGTCGCGCTCTATGATGTCCGCAAAGGCATGGCCATGTTCCAGAAAGTGAACGTGCCGCTCCTCGGCATCATCGAAAATATGAGTTTCTTCGTCTGTGGTCATTGCGGGGAACGGACAGACATTTTCTCGCACGGAGGAGGGGAACGGGCTGCCGCGAAATTGGGCGTGCCGTTTCTGGGCAGTATCCCCATCGATCCGGCCATTCGCGACGGCGGGGACAGCGGCCATCCGATCGTGGTCGCCAATCCCGCATCCCCGCAAGCGGCGGCGTTCAGAGACATCGCGCAAAAGGTCATCGCGGAACTGGGCGGAACAGGGAAGGGCGGTGCGTCAATCGACAGCCTGCTCAAGAAAATCAAGCAGCCGTTTACCACGAACTGATCAAGCACTCACACGGCGGAGGAGTCATCATAATGGGAGAGTTCATACGGGTCACCGGTATAGAGGATGTCAAGCCAGGCCAAGGCATTGTGGCAGAAGTGAACGGGAAAACGCTCGCGGTGTTCAACGTTGACGGGAATTTTCACGCCATCGATAATACCTGTATCCATCGCGGCGGACCGTTGGGGGAGGGAGATGTCGAAGGCAGCGTCGTTACCTGTCCCTGGCATGGCTGGCAATTTGATGTCACGACGGGAGAGTGCCTGAAGAATCCCTCCGCCAAAGTCGAAGTGTATCAGGTGAAGGTTGAGGGCACGGATGTGAAGGTGCTTGTCTAATTCTACTCCCCAGAAAGGAGATACAATGACCGCCTCCGCGCATGATCAGGTTGATGTCGCCGCCGCCCTGGTTCGTCTGTACGTGTTCTTGGCCCAGTACCTCGATCGCTGTTTCGACGAGGCCGCTCGCAAGAGCTACCCGGACGCGGAACTGCAGGCCCATCTGACCGACACAAGACGGCAACTTATGGACATCCTCTCCGTGAATCCTGTCGTAAAGAAGAAACTCTCGGAAGAATGCGATCGCATCCTGGCGCTCGGCGCATCTTGCCTGAAGAGCGGCGTCGGAGACCCCAAGACTCGTGAAACCATCAAGGCTGAGCGGGCCGTGCTGACGCACAAAACCATGGCATTGAGCGATCTGGTGGCCGTCTTCCGCGCCTTAGAATGAAAGATGGAGCCGAAGGGCCTCGACAAGCATCTGCTGGCCGGGCTCGACGATCGGGAACGGGGATTCAGCCGGCCGGTCGAGTTCGAGCAGGCAGGGGGACTTTACCGGGCTATGCTGAGATATGAAGCGGTCCGTGTGACCACCGACTGGAACGCGGCTCAGGATGTCGCGCTGCTCACCCTGGTCCAGGCTTTACAGGCTCGTGGCTATCGGCAACTCAAGACCCAGATGAGCTTTCGAGACGGTGTGTACCTGGGCTCTCAAGAACTCTGGATCGACTATCCGGACCCCCCGCAGCTGGAACCGGGATCACCCGGATTGCTGGCAAGACTATTGAGGTGGTTGCACATTCCCGCAAGCAACGAGTAATGCATGAGCTTCATCCCTCTCGAACAGCTTCGTGCCTCAGCGCCACCTCCGGCCCCGCCGCGACGGCTCCCATCCTGGTTTAAAGTGGAGGCCAGGACCGGTCCGGACTATCTGGACATCAAGCAGATCGTGGACCGGCTCAAGCTCCACACCATCTGCGAAGAAGCGCGCTGCCCCAATCGATGGGAATGCTGGAATTCCCGCACCGCCACATTTCTGATCCTGGGCGACATCTGCACAAGACGCTGTCACTATTGTTCTGTCGCAACCGGTCGTCCGGTCGCGGTGGATCACCGGGAACCGCAGCGAGTGGCCGAGGCGGTGCAGGCGCTCGGACTTCGCCATGCCGTGATCACCTCGGTGAATCGAGACGAACTAGCGGACGGCGGTGCCGCCGTCTTTGCCGAAACGATCAGAACGACGAAACGACTCAATCCTCATTGCACGATTGAGGTTCTGATCCCGGACTTTGAGGGAAACGAGGCGGCGCTGGCAATGGTGTGTGCTGAAAATCCCGATATTCTGAATCACAACATCGAAACTGTCCGACGGCTGTTTCCGTCGATTCGCCCGCAAGGCAAGTATCAGCGGTCAATTGAATTGCTCAGCCAGGCCAAGCAGCAAGGGATGACGACAAAATCGGGGTTAATCCTGGGGATGGGGGAGACGCTCGATGAAGCGCGCGACGTCATGCGCGACCTGCGCACGGTCCATTGCGACATCATCACCATCGGTCAATATCTCCAACCGACAAGGGAGCACCTGCCGGTTGCCCGTTTCTATGATCCCGCCGAGTTTGCCTGTCTGAAAGATGAGGGGATCGCCCTCGGCTTCGCCCACGTCGAATCCGGCCCGCTTATCCGCAGTTCCTACCACGCTGGACAACAGGTCGTCCCCAAGGCGTAGCAGGGGATTTTCCTCCTCGGGGGCCGGCCCCGCACTACCTCCCATTTCTTTACATTCTCGGTTTGAGTGGTAGCCTTGAAAAAGATTTGGCCATGTGCGGCCAAGTTGAGCCTCTGAACAATCCGTCCGCGTCATATGAGGTGCGGGGATGACAGGGATCGAAGTACTTGCCTGGCTCGTGCTGGCGTTCGCAG
>DATGEA010000140.1:0-5038 GCA_035310605.1 Nitrospira sp.
GCGCACGCCAGACGTTTCACAAACCGCTGAACCTGCAACAGTTATTGGGCGCTGTGCGATACGAGCTTGCCCATTAGCACTCCGCTGTACTCAATGAATAGCACCGTGGAAGCAGAACAATGGCCTGAGAATTCTGCTTGGATCTCGACTGCCCGCGAGCAGCCAGCGATTCCGCTTCGAATGAGGTTAAATTGGCGCGGCGCGGCTGCAGCCGGGAAGAGTCCTATGAGTTTGTTGAAGAGCACAAGATTTCCTTTGATGAAGATGAATGTGCAAATGGGCGGAGCGTATAACAACACTCCGCCCAACTGTACGAACCTCCTGGCGTAGCGCCAACCGGTTATCGGCCCATCCGCCTCCTTTCCTGATTTTTCTGCACAACAGGAGCTCCACCGTTCGCACCACAGTTGGCCGGTGCCCCTGCAACAGGAGTCTTCACACTGGACAGCCCGTTGGTCGTGGCTTGGACTGCACACGGCACGAAGGGCACAGGGGTGAGATAGGCCCGGAAGCGCCCCGTGTTCCCCGCTGTCACTGTCGTGAGAAGTGTGCCACTGTCTGCATCGATGATCTGAACGGTCGCGTTTTTCGGTGCTCGGCCGACCACCGTCAGTTTGCCGGTGCTCGCAATCCACCTGGCCCGTTGGATGTAGATGCCAGAGGCTTGCGGAAGCGTGCTGGTCTTGATGATGACCGTATCCGGAGCGCTGTTGATCATGCCATCATTGACGATCAGTTGAGCCACATATTGACCTGCGGTGTCCGCGGTGAAGCTCGCCATCATGGTGGTGGCGTTGGAGAGGGTCGCCTTGCTCCCCGTCGGCTTGACGGTCAACGCCCACTGATAGCGGAGCGCATTACCGTCAATGTCTTTGGAAGCACTTCCATCCAATTGAACCGTTGACCCGGCTGGGACCGTGTGATCCGGACGCGCATTGGCGACCGGAGCCGTATTCAGACTGGTGGTTGTGGCCGTCACCGTATCGGGCAAGCTGTTGACGGTTCCGTCGTTGACAACCAGCTGAGCCACGTACTGGCCAGCCTTGTCAGCGACGAAAGTCGGCTTTGCCGCCGTCGGGTTCGAGAACGTCGCGGCACTTCCCGTTGGCACAGAGACGAACGACCACTGGTAAGCCAGCGGGTTGCCTTCAGCATCCGTCGAGCCACTGCCATCGAGGGTTACAGTAGCTCCCACCGCGACGGTCTGATTCGGCCCAGCGTTGGCGACCGGAGCCGTGTTCGATGTGGCGATCGTCACAGTTGCGGCGTGCTGTTCACAATTCCGTCATTGACGACGAGCTGGACGACATATTGGCCTGCCTTGTCGACCAGAAACGTTGGTTTGGCGGTGGTGGGGTTGGCGAGCGTCGCGCCGCTTCCTGCTGGCACGGATACAAACGACCAGAGATAGGTCATGGGACTTCCATCGACATCGCTGGACGCCGTGCCGTTCAGCGTGACCGTCGTGCCAAGGGCGACGGCCTGATTCGGTCCCGCATTGGCGACTGGCGCAGTGTTCTTGACCGGACACATCGCAGCGGAGGGCGCGAACCCGTTGTTGTTGAATAGTGTCCCCGTACTGTTTAACGCAGGTGGCACTCCATTAACATGGTAGAGGGCACAGCTTTGGTCGGCATAGGGGGTGGTGCCGTTGTATGACTGGCAGAATGTATCGGTTTGTGTGCCGAATATGCCGAGTGCATGACCGGGTGAGGTATCAATAAGGAGCGCGATGGTTGCGCTCATGACAATTGAGAGTGATCGAACGAGGAACATGTGCATGATGGACTCCCTTGCTAAGGTTTCGTCGGCGCGATAGGGAGCCGAGTCTTGTGTCAGCTCAATCTCTGGGCCGAACCACAGTCGAACATGCCGTCACCGGAGAGATGATGCGCATGCTCTGCGAAGGGGGCGTTGAGCAAGGAAAGTGCTAGCGACAATTTGCAGGACTAGACTGCGGTTATGAGGGACAGTGGTGCCAGTAAAGAACTTATCGAGTGGAGAGGCATGCACTATTGGGACAATAATCCCACATATAAACTGCAGGAAAATCCCTGCAGTGTTGCCTTCTGCTGATATTGACGTAAGCTGAATCGGCGAAGCATTTCAGGAGGTGATGAGCGGCCAGGTTCGAAGATCCCGGAGCCTGCGAGCGGTGGAGGCGCATGGGCCCGGGATGCCCCTAAGTGCGTCGAGGGACAGTCCGGCCTTCTTCCAGATCCTGCAAATCGGCCCAGGCAGTTATGTCAGTGCGGGAGGGATCGACGGCATCACGGCACTTGTTGAAATAGTCCTGTTTTTCCGGCGAGCTGGGCCCGCGCGTCAACATCGCTTCGTTCCATTGATCGAGCTCAACGGGCGGGTGATTCTTGGCCTGTGCGCGGAACCACCGTGCCACACCCTCATCGTTCGGATTCTCTCTTACAGCAGCCGTGAACTGGTCTGCGGTAATCCCTGCGAATTCCATCAGGCGAACGTCCATGGGGCAGGGATAGATATACTCGCCTTCGGTGCCGGCGAGGACGGCACGGCATTTGTCGATCATGCGTGCCAAATGCACGTGCCCTTCCAGCCTGACCCGCATGCTTCGGGGAAACTTCTTTCGCAAGTCCATACGATTACCACCGGGCTCTTCCTCATCCCTTCTTGGTGAAGGGACCGGGGAGATCAAAGCAACTTGTGGTTCCTGAAGATCAAGCTTTTTACGACGACCTCGCCGTTTTCGAACGTGATGATGCGGCGGCTTGCGGGAAGATCCGACGATCCGACGCGGACGTGAGTGTCGGTAAAGCTTTCCACATTGTTCAACTTCCCATCCGTCGGTGAATAATAGTAGACAGTGTACTTCGTGGTCAGGTGTTTCTGATCTTGCGTCACCGCGCTCTCCTCGACGTTGATCGTAAAGGCGAAGGGAGCCATACCGGGATGGGCCATCTTCCGATTGATCTGAGTGATCCGGTTATCTTTGATGCGGTAGAACGAGTTCGACCCATGAATGTTCAGCTTTGATCCGAACGGGTGCCCGTCCTCTTCGATCGTGAGCGTGTATTTGCCGTCCGATTCTTCGAAGCTCCTGGGACCGCGGTGCACGGCGATCATCCCGAGCTGTTCCTGAGCCCATTTCTGGACTTCAGCGTCTTCCAATTGGACGGAGACCTCCCGCGGACCTTTGACGATCACCGGCCCGCTGGTCTGTTTCCCATTAATGCTCACGGCCAGGTCTGCGGTGAACCCCTTGAAATCTTTCTGCCATCGCGCGGTATTTTCAAATGCGCGTCGCAGCGCTTCGCGGGCCTTTGGATCATCGGCAACGGTCGACTGTTCCGGCTTCTGCGTGTTCATGGTGAGTTCTCCTGGATATCGGTAAAGGTGGATGGCGAATTATACCTGTCCCGTCGACCGGCTCTCAATGGCGGGACGTCATGTAAAGCGGTCACAGCCGCTATTTTCATATTGCCGTGGATTCTGATATAGTTCGTCGATTTTCCCTCAGGCGACCTTCGTCCCACTGAGGAGAAGCATTGCATCAGGTCAAGCTGGAGAGGAGCGCATGGAACGACGGGCGGCTTCCCATACGGAAGAAGAAGAAATGAACCAGCGGCGGCGTCTGCTGAATGCCGCAAAAAAAGGTGATCAGAAGGCGGTGGCGAAACTGTTCGAGCTCTATCAGGTTCGTGTGTATAACAGCGAGATGGTGAGCAAGCTCAATCGAACTGCCGGCACGCATAAACTCCAGGCGAAAGTGGCCCAAGGGAAGCCGGTCAGAGGAGGAGCTTCCAGACAGCCTTCTCACAAGAAGCCGGGCGCACCGGCAGCCAAGGACGGCTCCAAAACGAAGCCTTCGGTGGGAGAGGGGAAAGCCAAAACGAAAGCCGCACCCAAAACGCACAAGAAGAAGTAAGTCCCGTCCTCATTGCACCGCGACACGTAATCCGCCGCCGGCGAGTTTTCCGGCAATGTCCTCCGCCTGCTTCCAGTCACCCGTATACACGACTGCTTCTCCGTGATGATCAATCTTCCAGGCCAATTCAAAGGCCCTCGATGGAGTCATTCCGGGTATGCATTGGCAGAACAGGGAAATGACTTGCTGATAGGTATGGCATTCGCAGTTGTAGACAATGACGCGTGCCTCAAGGCCGTCACCGGTTCCGGTGGACGGAGCTTCCGTCGCTAACGGGGTCGCAACGGGCGTGGGGGAGTCGACCATGGCATGCGATTTTAGCAGAGTTTTCCCGGCTGATTAATATCCTTTTCTGACAACGAGGTGGTTACCTACAGTAATGTGCTCTCTCCGGCATGTCCGCTGGAACAGTTCGAAGTGAGCGGTGGAATCCGTGGCGGTTTGAAGCCCATATGTCAGGGCGAGCCGATAGGTGTAGATGAGTGACGCCGACGTTTTCACAAGTGCCATACCATAATGAAGTTCCATCTCATCCGCATGCAATGTGCTGCAGAGGTGTTTTACACGTTTGACCTGAAAGGGGACGGTTTCCAGTCTGTCGGCAGATAGATCCGGTGGATGCTGAGTCCCAAAGAGACCGCGCAGGAATCGACGGTCAGCCCGAAGAGCTCTGTCGAATATTGCGCGCCATGTCTGATCCTTCAGGTCCATATCGATTGCAGTGACCACCTCATCCGGGAGGGGGCCGCTGACATCGTAGCCTTGCACCAGCCGTCCTGCGGTCAGGAGATCCGGAAAGCTGTCGCCCATGCGATCGGCATAGGCCGTCATGCCGATCATGGGCGTAAGCTGTAGGGCCATGAAGTTACGGAAATGTACGGCGGCAAACCGCAATAAAAGCTTCGCCAACGTGGCTTCGTGGCAGAGATGAAACGGATAGAATAGGGCGTATGGTGGCGACGTTGGTTTCATCGATAAAGAAAATCAGTCATGCTGCAGTTCGCTTCGCGAGATAGATTGTAAGATCCCGGTTTGATCTTTTTCAGTTTTCGCCCTGCTGGTGATCGTCCTAGAGCTGCTGAAGGGCGACCGTCTGGCCATCTTTATAAATGTGGTGAAGGCCTCACTGACAAGGGC
>DATGEA010000141.1:0-3300 GCA_035310605.1 Nitrospira sp.
GTGCTGCAAGGAGAGGTTGTGACAATAGCTAGTCTTTCCAGCAAGACACAAAGCAAAGAAGTGCGCCTCAGGAGTGGGAGTGAAGGGCTAGACGACATCCTCGGCGGCGGCTTTCCTACCAACCATCTGTATCTCCTCGAAGGCGATCCTGGCACCGGCAAGACAACTCTTGCGCTCCAATTCTTATTGGAAGGGACGCGCGTTGGCGAGCGCTGCCTCTATGTCACTCTTTCGGAGTCCGAACTGGAACTGCAGGGTGTTGCCGAGTCGCACGGTTGGTCGCTCGATGACATTCCGATTTTCGAGATGACACCCCAAGACGAGTCGATTGATCCGGAGGCGCAATACACTGTCTTCCATCCTTCCGACGTGGAACTCGCCGATACCATCGCCGCTGTACTGAAACAGGTTGACGAACTTCAGCCCACTCGAGTTGTGTTCGACTCATTGTCGGAACTGCGCATGCTTGCGGGCAATCCTTTGCGATATCGTCGCCAGATCCTCGGGCTGAAGCGATACTTCTCTGGCCGCAACTGCACGGTGCTCCTGCTAGACGATCGCACTGCCGAAGGACACGACCTTCAGCTCCAAAGCATCGCCCACGGCGTCATCATCATGGAAAGCGCAGACCGGGAATTCGGTGTTAAGCGACGCCGACTGGAAGTACGGAAACTCCGTGCCTCACGCTATCGCGAGGGATTCCATGACTACGCCATCGAGACAGGTGGCGTGGTGGTTTATCCGCGGCTGATTGCATCTGAGCATCTGCCCGGCCACGAGATCAAGGCACTCTCCAGCGGCGCGTTGGAACTGGACAAACTCCTCGGCGGAGGACTAGACAGCGGCACCAGCACTCTCTTCATGGGCCCCGCAGGTTGCGGCAAGTCGACCATTGCAACCCGTTACGCTGTCGCCGCGGCAGAACGCGGCGAGAATGCTGCAATCTTCACTTTCGATGAAACGCTTACCACTTTCCTTCACCGATGTACCGGATTGGGTATGGATTTGGGAAGCCACATCCAGTCTGGTCGGATCCGCATTTCGCAACTCGATCCTGCCGAGATCGCTCCAGGGCAATTCGTACATCAAATCCGGAAACTCGTCGAAGAGACCCATACGACTGTCCTTGTCATTGACAGCCTAAACGGATTCCTCAATGCCATGCCCGGCGAGCAATTTCTGATCCTGCAGCTTCATGAACTAATTACCTACTTGAACCAGCAAGGGGTTACGACCATCTTTACCCTCGCGCAGCACGGTTTCGTGGGCAACAGCATGAACGCGCCTGTCGATGTCAGCTATCTTGCCGACACGGTTCTTTTGTTCCGTTATTTCGAAGCTGAAGGAGAACTTAGGCAAGCCATCTCTGTTCTTAAAAAGAGAAGCGGAGCCCACGAGCGAACGATTCATTCCTTATCCTTCAACACCAGCGCCCTGAAGGTGGGGCCTGCGCTCACCAACTTCCGAGGAATCATAACCGGACTGCCCCTCTCCTACAGGGAACCTCCTGGCGACTGGAAGGGTCCCAACTGAGACCGAGGCATGAAAGACTTGCAGATCATCGTCGTTGCACCCACTGGTCGAGACGGACGGCTGATCTGTGATCTGCTCCAGCGAGTTGGTCTCGTGGCGTCAGAATTCCCCGACTGCGCTACAGCCTGCCGCGAAGCGGAAGATGGTGTAGGTGCATTCGTCATTGCTGATGAAGTTCTTCAAACCACCAGCATCGCCACGCTGGTGGATTTTGTGTCCAGACAGGCGTCATGGTCGGACCTGCCTTTGGTCCTCCTTACCAGAAGTGGAGAAGTGACGATCCACAGTGAAACCCGCCGAAAGCTTCGCGAACCGCTGGGAAATGTCAATCTGATCGAAAGGCCCGTCCGACCGGAAACCCTAGTCAGCATGGTGCAGAGTGCCATCCGCGCACGGAGCCGCCAATACGAGGTACGAGACCACCTGCGACTGGAGGGGCTGGCAGCTGATGCACTGCGCAAGTCAGAAAAACTTGCAATTGTCGGTCGCCTTTCTGCCACAATCGCTCACGAAATCAATAACCCGCTGCAATCTGTCACTAACCTGCATTTCTTGATGGCCTCGGCTCCGTCGCTTGCTGAAGTGAAACACCACCTGGCCATAGCTGACCAGGAGTTGGCCCGAGTCGTAGAAATCACGACCCAGACACTTCGGTTCCATCGCGAAAGTACGACCCCGGCTGAGGTAAAAGTTGCCGAACTTCTCGATTCCGTCTTGAAACTCTACGAGCGCAGGCTTGCCAGCAGCAATATCGTCGTCGATCGACGTATTGATCGCACTGTCTCCGTTAGCGGCTTCGGCGGCGAACTGCGTCAACTCGTTGCCAATCTCATCAGCAACGCAGCGGACTCCATGCATGACGGGGGCAAGCTCCGAATTCGGGTTGCGCCGACTTCGGAGCGCCACAACGGACTCCGGCGAGGTGTTCGCGTCGTCGTGGCCGACACCGGGGTCGGGATTCCTCTTAGCATCCGCGACAAGATTCTCGAACCTTTCGTTACCACAAAAGACGGCACCGGGACAGGCCTTGGATTATGGGTGAGCTCCGAGATTGTGCGAAGGCACAGCGGTGATCTGCGCTTCAAGTCGCGCATCGGTAGAGGCACGGTCTTTTCCGTTTTCTTACCGCTTAACCCGTCGTCAACTCTGCCAACAGAGAAGTCCATCATGTCGGCTGCCTGACCGACTGAAATCTGCGACAACTGACGGGAAGGATGACTTGTCTGGCGGAGAAATGATTTTGTTTTCAAAAAATCTGCCCGGAAACCATTTTTGGCTCCGGGCATCTATTTGCTTTCTCGGCTAGAGAGCGCGGACGTTTTCCGCCTGGAAGCCTTTCGGCCCCTTGGTGACGTCAAACTCGACTGGCTGGCCTTCTTGCAGGCTGCGGAAGCCGCCTGCCTGAATGGCTGAAAAATGCACAAAAACGTCGTCGCCCGACTGGCGGCTGATAAAGCCGAAGCCTTTGGCATCGTTAAACCACTTCACTGTTCCTTGTTCCATTGTGTTACCTGTTGTTCTGAATTTCTGCTGAGAAGAATCGCTGCGGGTGAGAAGAGCTTACGCTGGTTGGCGGAACCGATCTTCAACTGCGGGTGAATCAAACTAAGCTAGATAATCATTGGATGTGCCCAGCCAGGAGAACGATTCATCATAGACCGATTTTCTGGTCCGTTGCCTTCCTCAGCCAGTCGGGCGGCGCGGCAGAGTAGCTTGAAGTTTTGCATGTCTGGCGATGATTTCAGTCAAGCTCGGGAGAACTGATGC
>DATGEA010000142.1:0-8275 GCA_035310605.1 Nitrospira sp.
CAGTATCCACCGGGACCAAGTTGGCATCTGGCTCATCAGTCTGGTCGACGGCCCGATCCTCGACGGCCCCGGCGGGCTGTGTCGCCTCGGCAGAGCCGGCCGGAGTTTCGGTTTGAGCGAGGGCCACCGAGAGGCCGGGCCCTAGTCCCACACAGAGGACGAAGGCTAGAAGGCTTCCCTGGGATAGATGCCAGCGCCAGGGGGTTGATGCGATTAACAGGGATAAGTCGGACCGTAGAGTCTTCATATGTAAAGTTAGACTATCGATCAGCACGAAGGTTGTCAAGAAATTGCAAGGGGGAAGAAGCCCTCCTTTGGTAGCAGACTGCAATGGCGAGTACTGGCGTCATGCTGGCAGTGTGCTGCCGGCGTCTTCCGAGTACGCCCTTCTCAAATGATGGAAATCACTTGAATCTGCGCCTCTCGTTACCTTGACACTCTTCAGAACGCAATGGTATCGTCCCTCCTTTCTAAAGAGGTGATTGCCCCGTTTCATTTCGAGGAGGATCCGTCGATGATCAAGCGGTATCTGTTAGCCCCCGGCCCGACGCCTGTTCCGCCGGAGGTGCTCTTGGCCATGGCCCGTCCCATGATTCATCATCGGGCGCCGGAATTCGATCCGATTTTTGCCGACGCTCGGGAAGGGTTGAAGTGGCTGTTCCAGACCCGTAACGATGTCTTGATGCTGGCCGCATCCGGGACTGGGGGTATGGAAGGATCCATCTCCAACTTCCTCTCGCCTGGGGACAAAGCATTGTGTGTCAATGGCGGCAAGTTTGGGGAGCGGTGGGGAAAGATCTGCAAGACATTTGGCGTCCAAGCGAGCGAACTCAAGGTAGAGTGGGGGCACGCGGTCAATCCGCAACAGGTTGCGGACGCATTAAAGAAGGATCCCTCCATCAAAGCCGTCTATGTGCAGGCGAGTGAGACCTCGACCGGTGTGTCACATGACGTGAAGACCCTAGGGGAGATCGTCAAAGCCTATGAAAATACCATTCTGGTGGTGGATGCCATTACGGCTCTCGGGGTGTTCGATATCAAGACTGATGCGTGGGGGCTTGATGTGGTCATCACCGGCTCACAGAAAGCCCTGATGTTGCCTCCCGGTATGGCGTTTGTGAGCGTCAGCGAGAAGGCCTGGGCCTTGGCTGACAAGGCCAAGAATGCGGCGTTCTACTTCAATTTCAAGAAGGAACGGGAAAATCAAACCAAGAACCAAACGGCCTTCACTCCGACGGTCTCTTTGATCATCGGGCTCCAGGAAGTCTTCAAAATCATGAAGAGCGAAGGGCTCGATAAGATGTTCGCACGCCAGGGTCAACTGGCTCATGCCATGCGGGAAGGGATGAAGGCCGCCGGTCTGGCATTGTTTCCCAAAGAGTCTCCCAGCGACGCGTTGACGGCGGTCTGTGCGCCTGACAGTGTGGATGGACAATTGGTGTACAAGAACCTTCGCGTCCAGTATGGCATTACTGCGGCCGGCGGGCAGGACCATCTTAAGGGGAAAATTTTCAGGCTCTCGCACATGGGGTATACGGACCGGTTTGACGTAATCACGGCTGTGGCCGCCACGGAAATGGTCTTGAATGGGCTCGGTCATCCGGTCAAGCTGGGCAGCGGTGTGGCAAGAGCACAAGAAATCTTGTTGGCAAAATAGGCAGGTCCTTATGAAAATCCTGGTCAGCGATAGTTTGTCGAAGCAGGGCGTCGAACTTCTCGAGAAGGCGGGTTTCACCGTTGTTGTGAAATCCAAAATGCCGAAAGAGGAGCTGTTCAAGGAGATCAAGGACGCCGATGGCCTGATTGTGCGTTCCGGAACCAAGGTGACCGAGGAACTGATCGCAGCCGCTGACAAGCTGAAGGTCGTCGGGCGCGCCGGGTCCGGACTGGACAACGTTGATACGCCGGCAGCGACCCGCCGCGGCATTGTGGTGATGAATACGCCGGGCGGCAACACAGTCACGACCGCAGAACATACGATGTCGATGATCTGCGCCATGAGCCGTCGTATTCCGCAAGCCACAACCTCCGTAAAGGCGGGCAAGTGGGAAAAAGACAAGTTTATGGGGGTCGAGCTCTACAATAAAGTGCTCGGCATCGTCGGAGTCGGCCAGATCGGCAGCCATCTGACGAAATTGGCTCAAGGCATCGGCATGAGAGTCATCGCGTACGACCCGTATTTGGCGACGGATCGAGCCCAAAAAATGGGTGTGGAAATGGTGGAGCTCGCAGAGTTGTTCCGGCGCGCAGACATCATATCTGTGCATACGCCATTGACACCCGAGACCAAGGGGCTCATCAACGCACAAGTGATCGCGACGATGAAACCGGGCGTGATGATTGTGAATTGTGCGCGTGGCGGAATCATTCATGAGGGCGATCTGTACGAAGCTTTGAAAAACAAGCGGGTGTTGGCTGCCGCCTTTGACGTGTTTGAAGAAGAACCGGTCAAGCCGGATCATCCACTCCTAACCCTGGACAATTTCATTTGCACGCCTCACATCGGCGCACAGACCGCGGAGGCGCAAGAGAACGTGGCGGTCGGAATCGCTGAACAAGTGGTCGATTACTTTACCAAAGGGATTGCGCGGGGGGCGGTGAATATCCCATCAGTGCCCCCGGAGTTATTGCCCAGACTCCAACCCTATCTGTCGTTGGCGGAGCAGCTTGGCAGATTGCAGACGCAACTCTGCGAAGGGGGGATCGCGTCCGTAACAGTCGAATACAGCGGGGAGGTGACAAATCTTTCTATTGCACCTTTGACCATTGCGGTGCTGAAGGGATTGCTCACGCCAATTATGGAAGCCCCGGTGAACTATGTGAATGCGCCGATTGTCGCCAAAGAGCGAGGTATCGAGGTCAAGGAAGTCAAGAGCTCCGATGCGGGCGATTTCACCAGTCTGATCCGCGTGCGGGTGGAGGCGGGGAAAAAATCGCATCAAGTGGCCGGCACGCTCTACCATAAGAAGGATCCGCGGGTCGTAGAAATCGATCAGTTCAAGGTCGAAGTCGTCCCCGAAGGGCACATGCTGTTTATTCATAACATCGATCGGCCCGGTGTCATCGGGATGGTCGGAAAGGTGCTGGGCGACAACAACATCAACATCGTGCGGATGCAATGCGCGCTCGAAAAGCGCGGCGGCAACGCGCTGTTGATCATTGGATCGGACCAGCTGTTCCCGAGCACCGTGCTCGACCAGATCAAGTCCAGTTCGAATATTCTCTCGGTCAAAGTCGCAGCGCTGTCCTAAGCGTGCCTCAACCCCGTCGGTCGCCTATGGTCCTTGCTTCGCCGAAGTCTCGTCCGTCTTCGGGACATGCCTCATCGTCCCGCGAGCGCTCGCTCGTCCCTGTCGGGATGGCGACGATCCTTCCTCATGCTGCAAAACAGGTCCGTCGTATCGAAGCCCAGTTGCTCATGCAGTTGTCGCGTTGGGGCTACGACGAAATTATTCTCCCGACATTCGAATATCTTGATGTGCTGGCTCCTGGGCTGGAAGCTGAGCTCCTCGAAACCTGCTATCAGTTTATCGATCGCACGACCGGCCGCACACTCCTGTTGCGACCGGATGCGACGGCTCAGGTTGCGCGAACCATTGCGATGGGCCTGACCGGCGGCATGTTGCCCCAGCGGCTCTCATACCGAACCTCCGTATTCCGGTACGAGCCGGAACATGCAGGCCGCGGTCGGGAAATCTTTCAGGTCGGTGCCGAGCTGATCGGGGCAGACGATGTCGCTGCAGATTGTGAAGTCATCAGTCTGCTGATTGAATGTCTTCAGGCGATTGGACTACGATCATTCACGATTTCGTTGGGACACGTCGGGTTTATCAAGGGACTCCTCATGCGATCGGGCCTCTCGGCGGTGGGACAGAAACGGGCCGAGCAGGCGGCGGCGAAAAAGGATCTCCCGCGTCTCGAAGAGGTGTTGTCGAGCGAGCGGATTGCGAAATATGCTGCACGGGCAATCCGGGAAGCGCCGGAGCTGACAGGTCAGGAAGAGGTATTGCAGCGTGGAAGGGTGCTGGCTGCCGGTGAACCGATGCTGCTGGCACCTCTGGAACGGCTGGCACAGCTCTATCAGCTTCTCTGCTCAGCGGGCCATCGGGACTCGTTACTGCTCGATCTTGGAGAGTTTAGAGGGTTCGATTACTACGATGGCGTGGTGTTTGATGTGTTTGCCCCCGGAGTTGGGGCCGAGTTGGGAGGCGGCGGACGCTACGATCACCTGATTGGACGATTCGGTCGGGACCTTCCATCAACTGGCTTTGCCCTGGATGTAGATAGATTGTTCAGTGCCGTAGATTTTCCGGAAGACGGTGCGGATGGTGCACGGGTCGATTATCTCGTGGCGGGTCCGCGTCGAGCGATGCGCCGTGTGATTGAGGTCGCCGGCGAGCTGCGGCGGAGACATCGCCGTGTCGTGCAGCACACGGTGAAGGGCAACGACCGGGCGCTAATTGCGTCCGCGATTGCGGCAGGACAAGCCCAACGGGCCGATGCGTTGATCGTCGTGGGTACCCCGGGCATGGATCAGGATCATGTGGTCTTGTTCGACAAGCTGTGCACTCATGATATGGGTCGTCGTAACGGTCGCGTCCGTCGGCCAAGTATGAAGAAGGTGGCGCTCTCCGCGCTCATGGCACTTGCCAGGCGATCCCGACGGGCCACAAAGGAACCGTCATGAAATCCATGCCCGCAGTTGATCTTTCTCAGCCGAAACTTCCTCCACAAAACGTGGAGGCGGAGCAATCAGTGCTGGGCGCGGTGCTCCTCGACAATCAAGCGATGGCGAAGGCGATGGAGGTGGTGGTTGAGGAGGACTTCTATCGCACGGCGCATCGGAAGATCTATCACGCGATGCTGGAGTTGTCGGAGACCGGGGAGGTGATCGATCAGATCACGCTGACGGAACGTCTCAAAGCCCAAGGTGAACTGGAAGCGGTCGGCGGTGCGGCCTATCTAGCCGAACTGGTACAGATGGTTCCAAGTTCGGCGAATATTCGGTACCACAGCAAGATTGTTCGTGATAAGGCGTTGCTTCGAGAGTTGATTCATACTTCCACGGAAGTACTGACCCGCGGCTATGAAGGAACAACCGCCATTGATGACCTTTTGGATTTCGCCGAGCGGTCCGTGTTTAGCATTGCACAAGGCAAGCTCGATCGGTCCTTCAGCCCGATCAATGCCATCATTAAGGAGAGTCTCGATCTTGTCGACAAACTCTCCAAGCGGAAAGAGCATGTCACCGGTGTGCCGACGGGATTCTATGATCTTGATGATTTGACCGCCGGGCTTCAGCCCTCCGACCTCGTGGTGATCGCCGGCCGGCCGAGCATGGGGAAGACGAGCCTGGTTTTGGGCATGGCGGCCCATGCGGCGCTTCATGCAGGGACGTCGGTCGGGATTTTCAGCCTCGAAATGTCGAAACCACAGATCGTACTGCGCATGCTCAGTTCCGAGGCGAAGGTTGACTCCCACGCGCTCCGGACCGGGAAATTGCAGAAAGAAGATTGGTGGCGCCTGGCAGAAGCTGCCGGCCGATTGGAACAAGCGCCGATCTACATCGACGATACCGGCGGTATTACCGTGCAGCAGATGCGTGGCAAAGCACGTCGGCTGAAGGCTGAGCGTGGGCTTGATCTCTTAATCGTTGATTATCTGCAACTCATGCAGGGACGAAGCGATGCTGAGTCCCGTCAGCAGGAAATCTCGGATATCTCACGTTCGCTGAAAGCCTTGGCCAAGGAGCTGAACGTGCCGGTGGTGGCGTTGTCCCAGTTGAGCCGCGCCGTGGAGGCACGCAAGCCTCCGATTCCGATGTTAGCCGACCTTCGCGAAAGCGGGGCGATTGAACAGGACGCGGACGTTGTGATGTTTATCTACCGTGAGGAAGTCTACGATCAGAACTCCGAGCGGAAAGGCATTGCCGATATTCTCGTGAGTAAGCATCGAAACGGTCCTATTGGGAAGAAAGAACTGTTCTTTCACGACCGGTACGCCAAGTTTGAAAGCCTCGACAATCGAGAAGTCGTTTGACCCTGCCCTTACCCCCTTCGTATAATCTCTGAGTGTTGTCATCTCGCGTCTTTGCCAAACGCCTTCTTCGTGATTTGATGGTTAAATTGTCTTCGAATAGAGTCAATGCAGGCCAGATGCTTTGCCGACGTCTCGGCATCCTGGTTCCGGCTGTCCTGTTTCTTCTCGGAGCCTGTGTGGCGCCGCCCAAACAAACCGAACTGGTGTCTGTAAATCACGAAGTTCCCAAACCGGTGCCGCCTTCTCGTCCTGCCGATGCATCGGCTGCCTTCCATTTCATGCTCGGGTACCAGGCTGAGCTATCGCAAAATACGGAACAGGCTCTCAAGGAGTATCAGGCGGCGCTGAAAGCCGATCCCACGGCACAGTCTGTCAAAGCGCGGCTCGCGGGTCTCCATTTCTCGCTGGGCGACATGCCGAATGCGCTCCGCTACGCGGAAGAGGTCGCTGATGGTCCCACTCAGGATGTGCATATCCTGACGCACATGGCCGGTATTCTCGCCAGTGGCGGGCATGGGGAAAAAGCCTTGGGGGTGCTGAATCGTGCGATCGAACAAAATCCTGAGACCGGCGAGGCCTATTTTTCAAAAGGGCTCCTGCTGCTGAACCTCAAGCGTCAGGCAGAGGCAGAACAAGCGATGCGGGCCGGCCTGGCACGATCCCCGGAGGTTGCCGTTGGGCACTACCACCTGGGGCGTGTGCTGCTCGAATCGGGGAAGCCCGAAGAGGCGATGGCCAGCTTCGAGCGTGCCATCAACGTCAACCCATCCTTTGAGCCGGCCTATTTGGCTCTCGCCTCGATGTTCGAATCCCGGCATGAGAAGGACCGGGCGGTCGGGGTGCTCAAGAAATATCTGCAGAATGTCAACGCGCGAAACCGTGATATCCGGCATCAACTCGTCCGCCTGTACGTCGACGCCAAGGACTATCAAGGGGCGATAAAGGAATTGGAGGACTTGATCGCGGAGGATCCATCCGATCTCGATGCCCAGCTTCGCGTGGCTCTCATTCAGGGAGAGCAGAAGGAATATCCTAAAGCGATCGAGCGACTGACGCAGATTCTGAAGGCGCGTCCTGCCGAACTGAAAGTAAGAGACTATCTCGGCTATCTCTATGAGGAATCGAAAGACACGCAAAAGGCCATTGAAACCTATAAGTTCAATGTGCAGCTCGAGCCGACTTATTTCGAGGGGCAACTCCACCTGGGAGTGCTGTACTACCGGCTCAAGAAGTTCCCTGAAGCGACTGAGCACCTGGGACGAGCGATCGCGCTCAATCCCAAACAGCCGGAAAGCCATATTGTGCTGGGGTTGGCCTATTTGCAGCAGGAGCAATTTGACAAGGCCGTCGAAGTGTTTCAGGAGGGCATCCGCCACAACCCAAAGAATCCCGATCTCTACTTCAATCTTGGGACTGCCTGCGACAAGCTCAACCGATTCGACGACGTTGTGCGCGCGATGGAAACCGCGATCAAGCTCGATCCTCATCATGCCGATGCGCTCAACTATCTGGGGTATAGCTACGCGGAGCGGGGAATCAAGATCGAGCAGGCGCTCTCACTCACCAAGCAGGCCGTTGCCCTCAAGCCGGACAATGGCTACTACGTGGATAGCCTTGGCTGGGCTTTTTTCAAATCTGGTTTGCTGACCGAAGCTCTGACGGAGATCAAGCGAGCAGTTGCGCTGGTGGGAGACGACCCGGTGATCTATGAACATCTGGGGGACGTTTATGCCAAACAGCAAAAACTTTCCGATGCCCGTGAAGCCTGGCTCCATGCCCTCGAACTGGACCCGTCGAACATAAAATTGATGGAACGGTTTCGTGAACAGGGCATGGGTGATCCGGCACAAGAAGAGCGTATCCAACAAGCCAAACGACGTGTATCGGAGAAGATACAAGATCCATAAACTCTCGTTCGACCGCAAGAGGCAGCACTCTTCCTCTGCCCTCTCCCTTCTAATTTCTCGGAGTATCTGCAGCAAGTAATCCCTAGCTCAGTATGTTCGCGTAGGCTCAAGCATCTTGAGATGCTTAAATTCGTGTTAACGCGAACCTATTGTGCTTGTGGGGTGTAAATCGCGGGTGCTGATTCCAGGAGCGTCTTGGAGACTTAGCGGTGCTATGCCTCCCCCAGGGAATGACAATTATTGACAAAGCAGAGCAAAAAGGTGGAGCCACTCTTAGAAATTACGACATAAGAAAGCCAAGGCTATCATCATAACCACTTGATATTCCG
>DATGEA010000143.1:0-5047 GCA_035310605.1 Nitrospira sp.
TCCGTCAGTGGCTGGGCTAGAGAAGGTCGGGAAGCGGAGAATGCCCCGAACGTATTGTGTGAACTAGAAGTGCACCTCTCGAAGCGAAGAGCGATTTGTTTGAAACCATTGGATGGTCTTCTTAAGTCCCTCACGAAGCGAGTGTTTGGCTTGAAATCCGATCATCTGCTTGATGCGACTGACGTCCAGACATCGACGCGGCTGGCCGTTGGGTTTTGTGGTATCCCATGCGATGCGGCCCGTATAGCCGAGTTCCGCGGCGATCATGAGGGAGAGGTTCTTGATCGAGACTTCTTCGCCTGTTCCGAGATTGAGCGGAAGTGAATCATTGTAGTGTTCCGCGGCTTCAAGGATGCCGTCCGCCGCATCTTCGACATAGAGGAACTCGCGCGTGGGGGTTCCGTCCCCCCACAAGACGATTTCGGATCGTCCGGCTTGCAGTGCTTCTGCGCATTTTCTGATCAAGGCCGGGATGACGTGCGATGTTGCCAAATCGAAATTGTCGCGCGGCCCGTAGAGATTGACCGGAAACAAGACGCAGGAGTTGAAACCGTACTGTTGGCGATAGGCCTGGGATTGCACCAACATCATCTTTTTCGCCAGGCCATAGGGAGCATTGGTTTCCTCCGGGTACCCGTTCCAGAGGTCGTCCTCACGGAAAGGGACGGGTGTAAATTTCGGATAGGCACAGATTGTCGACAGCGCCACGAATTTATTGAGTCCTTGTTGGCGGCCGACTTCCATAAGCTGGCTGCCCATCATCAAATTGTCGTAAAAGAATCTTCCCGGATTCGCCTGATTGGCGCCGATTCCGCCGACGCGGGCTGCCAGGTGAATGACGATATCCGGTTGAGCATCGGCGTAGAGACGTTGCACCGCCTCCATCTGTACGAGGTCATAATCTCGGCTCCGAGGCACGACGATATTCGGACAGCCTCGCGCGCGGAGCTGCTCGACGACGAACGAGCCCAGAAACCCGGCTCCACCGGTGACGACGACGCGTTTGTCCGACCAGAACGACGGCACGGCTATACCTTCCCCTTCACGCCTTCCAAACGCTCACGTTCTGCGGCAAGGTCTGCATCCACCATCATGGCGATCAATTCGTGAAATCCGACCTTCGGGACCCATCCCAACTGCCGCTTGGCCTTCCCGGCGTCTCCGATGAGCAAATCCACTTCCGTGGGACGGTAGTAGTTTTTGTCGATCTTGACATGTTTCTTCCAGTCGAGTTGCAACCGGTCGAAAGCCAGTTCGAGCATTTCGCGTACCGTGTGCGTTTCGCCGGTTGCGATCACATAGTCGTCAGGCTGATCGGCTTGCAGCATCATCCACATCGCCTCGATGTAGTCGCCTGCAAATCCCCAGTCCCGTTTCGCATCCAGATTGCCGAGGTACAGATCCTGTTGGACGCCGAGCTTAATGCGTGCTGCGGCTTTGGTGATCTTTCTCGTGACGAAGGTTTCCCCTCGCCGTGGTGATTCGTGGTTGAAGAGAATGCCGTTGCATGCAAACAGACTGTATGCTTCGCGGTAGTTGACCGTAATCCAGTAGGCGTAGACCTTAGCAGCGCCATAGGGACTGCGGGGATAAAACGGAGTGGTTTCGCGTTGAGGGACCTCCATCACTTTCCCGAACATTTCGCTCGAGGAGGCCTGGTAGAACTTCGGTTTCAGGCCGGATTCGCGTATGGCTTCAAGGAGGCGAATGGTACCGAGGCCTGTGATTTCTCCTGTGTATTCTGGAATGTCGAAACTGACGCGGACGTGACTTTGCGCGCCGAGGTTATAGATCTCGTCAGGCCGGACCGTTCGGATGATGCGATTCAGCGAGCTCGCATCATTAAGATCGCCATAGATCAGATGAAGCCGCCGATGCAGGACATGGGGATCTTCATAGATGGGGTCGATCCTGGCGGTGTTGAATGAACTTGAACGTCGGATGATGCCGTATACCTCATACCCCTTGTTCAGAAGAAACTCGGATAAATACGAGCCGTCCTGTCCTGTGATACCGGTGAGAAGGGCTTTCTTCACGAAGTGTCTCCTTGGTGACGTCAAAATTAATTATGGATTGAATCAGGAAGATTGTCTACTGACTCATTCATCCCGCTCACTGGAGTCGAGCATCTTCCCCTGTTCCTCGCAGACGGTCTTTACGGGCATACAGCGCACCGCATAGCCGGTCCTGATACCTGTGTCATTGCGGCGTGGACCGTTATTCAAGAAACCGACAGCTATTGCACCCTGCAGGCAGGCGCATTAGAATAGCCACCGATTACGCTGATGCCGTTCCGCTGCTTATTGTATGATTACGACGCGTCGTGCACTGATACTCTTTTTTGTCATTGGGACGACATTTTTGATCGCCCACACGATCAATGCCGTCATCGCGGAGGCCTTGTTCGTGCCAACGGGCGTGATATCGACGCATACCTCAACCGATCAGGACCACTCGATCGCTCATTCTCCTTCCTCCTTGGCGGAACAGATACGGACAAGCGGGTTGTTTCCGGTTCCGGCGATTGCGCCGGGAGCGATAGAAGGAGCGGGAGTGAGTGGCGGTCCAATGCGACAAGCCATGAATGTGGCCTCGAAGATCAAGTTGCTCGGTGTCGTCGTTGGGGATCGTGAAGGGGTTTCCGCGATCGTCGAAGAGCTTGCGGGCAAACGACAACTCTTTTTCCGGCTGCATGATCAAATTCCGGATGTCGGGGAAATCAGCGAGATTCGTCGCGGCGGGATCTTGATCCGTCAAGGAGATCAACAGGAGTTGCTGGAACTGTTGACAGGGCAACCAGATAAGCCCCCGGTTCCCCAGGTCGCTTCCACTGGGCCAGCCGCGAACACTCCTGGCGAGCCGATACGGAAAGCGCTTGATCGGCGCGAAGTGGAACAAGCGATGAACGACCTTCCGAAGCTGCTGTCGCAAGCCCGCGCGGTGCCCTATCTCGTGAACGGAACGATGAACGGGTTCCGTCTGGATTACATCGCGCCAGCCAGTTTCTATGAGAAGATCGGGCTACGGTACGGGGACGTCCTCAAACAGGTGAACGGGGTGGAGATCAAGGATCCTGGTACGATGCTGTCCCTGTTTCAGCAACTGCGAAATGAACAATCGGTCAAACTTGATGTCGTCCGGAACAATCAGCGCACGACGATGACGTTCGATATTCGATAAGCCGGTCGCTTCCGGGCTTCCTGGGGCGCGTTCCCCCTTCCCTCTCCTGATTCGATTCGACATAAACCACTTGCGGCTGTGTAGCTTTGATACGTAGGCACAGCCATACTCGATGCAACTTGTCAGGCTGAGAGGAGAGGAGTAACCTATTATCTTTCTAGGGGTTACGCAGCTCCCGCTTGCTGGGGTAGCGGGGAATCAGACCTGCATAGGGCAAACGGATTACATGGTAACAAGACAAACGCACGTGACCAGACCATTGCTCGGCGCCATTCTGGAGCAGAAATTTGGCTTATCCGAAGCCAAGTTGCTTGAGGCCCTCAACGTCCAACAGACCAAGGGCGGCCGCCTCGGAGAGGCTCTGCTCAAAATCCGGGCCATTGAAGAGGATCTTCTACTGCAGGCCCTGGCGATTCAGTTCGAGATGGCATGGCTTCCGCACCTCGAAGTGGGCCAAGTTGATTATGAATGGATCAAGAAGGTCCCCATCCATTTCGCCCGCCGCTATCGTGTACTTCCCTTGAAGGTCGAGGATGGGGCCATTGTGGTGGCGACGACCGACCCGCTGGAAACTGCTGCGCTCGACGACCTGCGGTTGCTCCTGGGCATGCCGGTGAAGCCGGTTCTGACCAGCGCGATGTCGTTATTAAGTTGCCTCAATCGGGTCTACGATGAGGTTGCCAGCCCGACCGGCGCAGAGCAGGTCATGGAGGATATTGCCGCGAGCGAGAATCTCGATCAATTAGCGCATGAACTGGACGAGCCGCAGGATTTGCTCGACGCAACCGATGAAGCCCCCATCATCCGGCTGGTGAATTCCGTGCTCTTCCAAGCCGTCAGGCAGCGGGCAAGCGACATCCATTTCGAATCGTTCGAACGAGGACTCGTGGTCCGGTACCGGATCGACGGCGTACTGTATCCGATCTTAACGCCCCCGAAACACCTGCAGTCTAGTATTATTGCGCGGTTGAAAATCATGGCTGGCTTGAACATCGCCGAGAAGCGATTGCCGCAAGACGGGCGCTTCGCCATCCGTACGGCCGGGAAAGATGTGGACCTTCGCGTATCCGTCCTGCCCACGTCCCATGGAGAACGAGTCGTGTTGCGCTTGCTGGAAAAGGAGAACCGGCTCCTGAATCTTTCCGAGATGGGCTTTTCGCCGGATCGCCTACGGACGATCCAACAGCTTATTCAGTTGACGCACGGGATTCTCCTCGTGACGGGACCGACCGGAAGCGGAAAGACCACGACACTCTATGCTGCATTAAGCGAGATCAATGCGCCGGACAAAAATATTATCACGGTCGAGGATCCGGTCGAGTACCAGCTGCTCGGCATCGGTCAGATGCAGGTCAATCCCAAGATCAATTTGACCTTCGCCGCCGGGCTCCGGTCGATTTTGCGGCAGGATCCGGACGTCATCATGATCGGGGAAATTCGAGACCGGGAGACCGCCGAAATCGCCATCCATGCGTCACTCACGGGGCATTTGGTCTTCTCGACCCTTCACACGAACGATGCGGCGAGCGCCGCGACTCGATTGATCGACATGGGCATCGAACCGTTCCTCGTCGCTTCGTCGGTGGTGGCAGTCCTGGCGCAGCGCCTGATTCGCAAGGTCTGTTCCGATTGTAAAAAGGCGTATCAGCCGGACGATGAAGAATTGATCAGACTGGGGGTCGTCCCAGGGAAAACCAGGCCGACGTTTTATCGGGGAGCCGGTTGTCCCGCTTGCAGCCAGACCGGCTATCGAGGTCGTACCGGAATCCATGAGCTGCTCGTCATGGATGATGAGATCCGTCGGCTGATCGGGAACAAGGCTGATGCGGCCACGATCCGGCAGGCGGCCACCGCCAAAGGAATGGTC
>DATGEA010000144.1:0-7581 GCA_035310605.1 Nitrospira sp.
GGATTGAGGAGCCGCTTCCGCATGCGCAGGTTCTGCGGTGTGACCTCGAGCAGTTCATCGGGGCCAATGTACTCCAGCGCAAACTCGAGCGACATTTCTCTCGGTGGCGTGAGGACCAGGGCTTCATCGGTACCAGACGCCCGCATGTTGGACAGGTGTTTTTCTTTACAGACGTTGACGTCCATGTCTTCATCCCGGTTGTTCTCGCCGACGACCATGCCGCGATAGACTTCGACGCCAGGGCCGATGAACATCGTGCCCCGTTCCTGGGTCATGAAGATGGCATAACCGGTGCTGGTTCCGTCTTCGTACGCGACGAGCGAACCATGGCTTGCCACTGCAAGGTCCCGCTCCTCCACCGGTTCATACGCAACGAACACATGGTGCATGATAATGGTGCCGCGAGTCTTGGCCACCAGGAGATTCTTCAGCCCCATGATGCCGCGGGTGGGGATATGGTACTCCAGGTGCATTTCGCTCGGGCCGGCGTCAGAGTGCACGAGTTTCATGTGGCGCAGCTCGCCGCGGCGTTTGCCGAGTTCTTCAATTACGGTGCCCTGGTAGGTCTCCGGCACTTGGATGGACAGTTCCTCGTAGGGTTCGAGAACCTTGTCCCCTTCCCGGTGAACGATGACTTCCGGTTGCGACACTTGAAGTTCGTATCCTTCTCTCCGCATCTGTTCGATCAAGACGCCCAAGTGGAGTTCGCCGCGCCCGGCCACGAGGAACTTATCCGCGCTATCCGTTTCTTGCGCGCGCAACGACACGTTGGTTTCAAGTTCTTTGAAGAGTCGATCGCGTAGGTGCCGCGAGGTCAGGTACTTGCCTTCCCGTCCGGCGAACGGGCTATTGTTGACGGAAAAGGTCATCTGGACCGTTGGCTCGTCGACCGTCACCCGAGGCAATGCGACCGGCTGTTCCGCGTCCGCGATCGTATCGCCGATGCTCACTTCGTCCAGGCCGGCCACCGCGATGATTTCTCCCGCTTCCGCCTGTTCTATATCCGTCCGTTCCAGGCCGGAGTAGACCGCGAGGTCGGAGACTTTGCCGGGGAACTGTGCGCCGTCCTTTCCGAGGACGACCACATTCTGTCTGCGGGCGATTGAACCGGACTGAATCTTCCCCACGCCCATCTTGCCTTTGTATGTGTCCTGAATGAGGGAGAGGACCAGAATCTGGAGCGGTGCGTTCGGGTTGATGGCCGGTGGGGGAATCTTTTCGAGCACGGTATCGAGGAGCGGGGTAATGTCCGTTCCCGGTTTGTTCACGTCGAGCGTGGCTTGTCCCTTAATGGCGGAGGCGTATACGATCGGAAAGTCGAGTTGTTCGTCGGTGGCGCCGAGATGGACGAAGAGATCGAACGTGCGGTTCACCACATCGTCGATGACGGCGTCCGGGCGATCGATCTTATTGATCACGACGATGGCCTTGTGACCGAGCGCCAGGGCTTTCCGCAACACGAAGGTCGTTTGCGGCATGGGTCCTTCCTTCGCATCGATCAGGATCAAGACGCCGTCCACCATCCGAAGCGTCCGTTCGACTTCCCCGCCGAAGTCGGCATGGCCGGGCGTGTCGACGATATTGATCTTCACGCCGTTGTAAATCACGCTGGCGTTCTTGGCTCGAATCGTAATGCCGCGCTCGCGCTCCTGGTCCATCGAGTCCATGATGCGTTCCCCCATGTCGTCGATCTTGCGATGCACATGGGTCTGTCGGAGCACGGCGTCGACCAAGGTGGTCTTGCCGTGGTCGACGTGCGCGATAATGGCGATGTTCCGGATATCGTTCCGGCGGTCGTGAGGGTGGCGTAGTTGCGACATGGTTCCTGTTCTTCTCGTGGCGAAAAAAAAGACGCCCCGACTATCGGGCGTCGATTCAACAGTATACCTGAGGATTGGTGCCCATACAAGCCTTGAGATGACATCGCGTTGGACGGCAAGTTCCTTGAGTTTTGACAGCCTCCACGGTATGGTGAACAGGAGTCTTCCCCAAGAGAGTCACTCCCTCCGGGGACCTCAGCACTCCAATGACAATGATCGATCGCCCGGTCCAACTATCTGATATGCCTCGTCAGCCGCCTCCCCGTCGCCCCTGGCGCCGGTGGCAGATTGCACTGATCGTCATGGCGGTTCTGGGATTGGTAGGGGTTCTCGCTGTCGGGGGATTGCTCTGGCATTACTCGCAGGACCTGCCCGACCTCAATCAGCTCCAGAATTACCAGCCCAGCCTGGTGACGCAGGTGTACTCGAGCGACAAGCAGCTGATCGGTCAGTTTTTCATCGAGCGCCGGATCCTCACCCCTCTGCCGCAGATTCCCGAGCATTTTCGCCGTGCGGTGATCGCCGTTGAAGATGTGCGGTTTTTCGAGCACCCCGGCCTGGATTACATCGGAATTCTCCGCGCCGCCTGGACCAATCTGCGCCGCGGGGGAAAAGTCGAGGGTGCCAGCACGATCACGCAGCAGTTGGCGCGCTCGCTGTTCCTGTCGTCCGAGCGCACGTTTGACCGCAAGGTCCGCGAACTGGTGCTGGCGTACAAGATGGAGTTGGTGTCGACGAAGGAACAGATCCTTGAAACCTACCTGAACCAGATCTACTTCGGACAGGGCGCCTATGGCGTGGCCTCGGCCGCCCAATCCTATTTCGGGAAGGAATTGTCCAGCCTGACAGTCGCAGAAGCGGCGTTCCTCGCCGGGCTGCCGAAATCTCCGAACCATTTTTCACCCTTCAAGAACTATGAACGGGCGAAAAAACGTCAGGAGCACGTGCTCGCGCGAATGGAAGAAGCGAAATTTATCACCGCCGAAGAACGTGAGAAGGCCGCAGCCGAACCGTTGAGTTTTCGGCGCCCGGGCAGCGAACAGACCGCCCCGTACTTTGTCGAGTATGTCCGGCAGCTGCTGATCGCCAAGTACGGCGAAGCGATGGTGTACAAAGGCGGGCTCAAGGTCATGACCACGCTCAATCTCGAGATGCAGCGTGCTGCCGAGGCGGCCTTCGCCGCCGGCCTTCGCGAGTTGGACAAGCGTCAGGGGTGGCGCGGTCCCTTGCGAACCGTCGATCCGGCCTCCGTCGCGTCGGGAGCCCTTCCGGTCGCGAGCACCGATCAACCAGTCGCGGCCGGCGACTTTCGGGAGGCGGTGGTCACCAAAGTCGGCAAAGACTTCTATCTGGTGCAGATCGGCACTGTTCCGGCGAGGCTGAACTTCGACGAGATGGCCTGGGCGAAGAAACGCCTGACGGGGCCCGACCCGGGGAAGGATACCGTCATGCACCCCAATCTGAAGCAGATACTCAAGCCCGGCGATGTGATTGAAGTCAGGGTCAAGAAGATCGAGAAGGACACCGTGTACGTTCAATTGGAGCAGACGCCGCTGGTTGAAGGAGGGTTGATTGCCGTCGATCCGGCGAAAGGCGCGATTCGAGCCATGGTCGGAGGGTACGACTTCGGACGGAGTGAGTATAACCGGGCGGTACAGGCCCGTCGGCAGCCGGGTTCGGCGTTCAAGCCGATCATTTATGCGACCGCGGTGAATCAAGGCATGAGTCCCGCGTCGGTGGTGCTTGATGCGCCGGTGGTCTATGAGCAGGTCGAGGAAGACAAAACGTGGAAGCCTGAGAATTACGGGAAGAAGTTTCACGGCATGGTGAGTCTCCGCGACGCCCTGGCTCAGTCTCATAACTTGGCGACGGTCCGTCTCCTCGACAAGGTCGGGATCAAGAACGTTGTCGAGTTTGCGCGACAGGTCGGGATTTCGAGTCCACTCGCCGCCGATCTCTCGCTGGGGCTGGGATCTTCGTCCGTCGGGTTGATGGAACTGACTTCTGCCTACAGCGTGTTCCTGAACCAAGGAAGCAGGGCCGAGCCCTACGCCGTGTTTTCCGTCAAAGACAACACGGGACAGGTTCTGGAACTTGCGGAGCCGCAAGCCCAGGAAGTCGTCTCCAAGGAAACCGCCTATTTGATTACCAACATGATGGAAGATGTGGTGCAGAAGGGGACGGGGCAGGCGGCGAAATCACTCGGCCGTCCCGTCGCGGGGAAAACCGGGACCACCAACGAGTTCATCAATGCGTGGTTTATCGGCGGCACGCCGAATCTGGTGGCGGGGGTCTATGTGGGGTTCGATGATCGTCGCTCGCTCGGCGAGACCGAGTCAGGGGCCCACGCCGCCCTGCCGATCTGGATCAACTTCATGCGGGAAGCCCTCAAACCGCTGCCTGTCGTGCCCTTTGCCATTCCTGAGGGGATCACGTTCGTCAAAGTCGATCCGTCGACCGGATTGCTGAATTCTGAACAGGAAGATCAGCCTGGGAGTGTGGAAATCTTTACGAGAGGCAGCGAGCCGACCCAAGCAGCTCAACGCCGCCTCGACCCGATGGATTTCTACAAGATCGATCAGCCCTCGGAATAATGGAAAGAAAGCGATGAGGCAGTTGAGGCGGGTGTCGGCTCGCCGATCAAGACGTCGAGTCCTGGTACTCTTCGTGCCAGGCCATCTGAATCGTTTCAAGAATCTTCTCGTTTGATTTCTTCGGATCGTCCTTAAAGTCCGGCAACGCCACGATCCAGGCGTGCATGTCGGTAAAGCGTACGGTCAGGGGATCCGTCTCCGGATGTTCCTCGACCAGCCTGATCGCGATATCTTCCGCGTCCTGCCATTTCAGATCCATTCGAACTCCTTCGCATCTCGTCGATCGTGAATCGACTGCGGGGTACGCGTCACGTCAATTCGGAGACCTTCTTGCCCTGCAAGCCCCGCTTCAGTGAATCGTCCAGCATCGCGACCGTCAAGCCTTTCGCCGTTTGTTCGAGATCGGCCATCCGGCCGCGAATGGCCCGCGGATCGTTGCCGTCCTTGGCGGTAGCCAGTGACGACAGCGCTGCACGAATGGCGGCGACATCCTCTGCGGCGATGAGATGGCCGCCTTCTCCGAGGGATTTTTCCGTTGTCGTGATCAACGCGCCGGCGTCGAGCCGGGCTTCGATCAACTTGCGGGCGTTGACGTCGTCGGCGGCGAATTTGAACGAATCTTCGATCATGCGCTCCACTTCATCATCTGTCAGACCATAGGACGGCTTCACTTCGATGGACTGACTCTGGCCTGTCCGCATGTCGCCGGCTTTCACATTCAGGATGCCGTTGGCGTCGATGAGGAACGTGACTTCGATGCGGGGAACACCGGCCGGGAGCGGAGGCACTTTCAATCGAAATCGCGCCAGGCTGCGATTATCTTTGGCCAATTCCCGCTCGCCTTGCAGAATGTGAATGTCCACGCCTGTCTGCCCGTCGACATAGGTGGTGAACAGTTCCTTGGCGCTGGCCGGGATCGTGGTGTTCCGTCTGATCAAGCTGCTCATCACCCCGCCCATCGTTTCGATGCCGAGCGAGAGAGGAGTGACGTCGAGCAGGAGCATGTCGGTCGTCCCGCCGCTGAGGATATCAGCTTGCACGGCCGCGCCGAGGGCCACCACTTCATCCGGATTGAGCTCACAATGGGGCTGTTTGCCGAAGAGGGCCTGCACGCGTTGCCGGACCAGCGGCATGCGCGTTGAGCCGCCCACCAGTACGACTTCGTCGATATCGTTCGGGGTCAACCCCGCGTCTTTCAGCGCCAGCCGGCAGGGGCCCAGCGTCCGTTCGATGACGTTGACGGTGAGGGATTCAAGCTGGTCGCGCGTCAGTTCTCTGGTAAAACGGCCCTTGTCGTCCGGCAACTCGACCGCGATCTGAGTTTTGAGTTCGTCTGAAAGCCTGATCTTGGCCCGTTCCGCTTCCAGACGAACAGCCTGCATATGCTCGGGATACGCGCCGAGGTCGAAGCCATGGAGATCGCGAATTTCAGCGACGAAACGGTCTGCGAGCAGACGATCCAGATCGTCGCCGCCCAAGTGCGTATCACCGTTGGTAGCGAGCACTTCGAAGATGCCGTCTTTGAGCTTGAGGATGGAAATATCGAATGTGCCGCCGCCGAAGTCATATACGGCGATGGTGCCTTGCGTCTTTTCTTGAAGACCGTAGGCGAGCGACGCGGCCGTCGGCTCGTTGATGATCCGCAGCACTTCAAGGCCGGCGATCATGCCGGCATCTTTCGTCGCCTGACGCTGGCTGTCGTTGAAGTAGGCAGGGACCGTGATGACCGCCTTTGTGATGCTTTCACCGAGATGGGCTTCGGCCCGTTGCTTCAATTCTTTGAGGATCATGGCGGAGATCTGCGGCGGCGAATAGGTCTTCTCGTTCAGCTTGATGCGGATCACGCCGCCTTGCTCGGTAATGTTGTAAGGGAAATAGGCCAGCTCGCTTTGGACGTCGGAGAGCCCTTTCCCCATAAACCGCTTGACCGAGTACACCGTTCGTTCCGGATTGCGGACCAGATGCTCTTTCGCGGGATCGCCGACGATCAGGCCGTTATCGGTCAGGGCCACAACGGAAGGGACCATCGTCCGGCCGTTTCGCCCGGGAATCACGCAGGGCCGTCCATCCTTCATATAGGCGACGAGAGAATTCGTCGTGCCGAGGTCGATGCCAACAATTCTGGCCATGGGTATTATCCGATCGTCGCGACGAGATCATTGACGATATTCTTGACGTAGGTACGGTTGGAAAGTATCTCCCGCATCTGCTTCAGCAGACGGTCCCGCTCGGTGCGGGCTTGGGCGGTCGCTTCGCCCCGATCCTGAAGCGCATCCCACTCGGCGAAGAGTCTCTGGAGCTGGATTTCCATCTCCCGTTTGCGCTCCTCCAACGTCTGCTGCTCTCCCTGGAGTTTGGCGCGAAGTTGCCGCGCTGATTCAGAGGTCCGATCGATCGCCCGGTACTCGTTGAGCGAATCCTGGAGCTCAAGAATCTCCTCAAAGAGATCGGCCGGAGGCGAATTCCTGATCTCTTTCACGGCGCCGGCTTCCAGGTCGAGCAGATATTCGGCCCGTTGAATCGGGTCGCGGAGCGTGCGATAGGCCGTATTGAGCGTCGCGGCATTGCCGAGGCTGATGGCCTGCTCGGTCTCGCTCTTGTTCTGATAGAAGTCCGGATGAAAGGCGCGGCTGAGCTCGTAGAACTTCGCTTCCAGCTTGTTCGGGTCGATGGTGAGCCTGCGGGGGAAGCCGAAGCAGGTGAAATAATCCGTTTCCTTCGAAACCGGCTGGACTTTGATGCAGCGCTCGCAGAAATATTCCCCGGACACCTCGGATTGACAGTGCCAGCACATACTTCTGGCCATCTGGAGTTCGCGGGGATTTATGCTGTGGGTGTGGCGATGGTCCATCACGCTACCTGTTCTGACAAGACAGGCATGGCGTCGTGCCATGCCTGTGAAAAAATGCTCTCCTCTAGCTGTCGTCGCTCATTAGGCCGAAAAGGATTCTCCGCAGCCGCAGGTCTTGTTCGCATTCGGATTGACGAACTTGAAATTCCCGCCCATCAAGTCTTTGTGGTAGTCGAGCTGCGTGCCTTGGAGGTAGATCGCGCTTTTGGCATCGACGATCACCTTGACCCCGTCAAATTCGTAGACCTGATCGTATTGACCGATCTTCTCGTCGAAGTTGATCGTGTAGCTCAGCCCGGAACAGCCGCCACCCTTC
>DATGEA010000145.1:0-7024 GCA_035310605.1 Nitrospira sp.
ACCGCGCTAACGGTCACCCCGGTATTGCTTATGCCCGCCAAAGCGATTCGAGCATTGCAACCGGCCTACAGTGTGTCACCTTGACTCATCTGTGTCGCTACTGGATAGCAGGTCAATTGAGCCCCGCTTTGAGACACGAAGAAGTCCTATAACAGGGGTGGGGCTCCGTCTCGTAAAAAGCATGATCGAACAATTCCCGATATGGCTCTTCTCCTCCGTCTTCTCATCGCTGCCCCCATCAACTGATTCAGGAATGCCGGCAACCCCCACAGATGACTTCGCCCGCGCCTTCGCTAATTATTGATCTCCGTGATCGTCGCGGTCAAAATTGATCCAGCACTTGTTTCTTCTTGGTGCGGTATTCTTCATCTGTGATTAGTGCCTGGTCCTTCAATCGCTTGAGGGTCTGCAACCGTTCTTCAAGGGACAACTTTGGCGATGGTGTTCGGTTCGGCGAAGAAGACAAGTCGCTACCAGGCTGGGTACCCTGCGCAGCGGATGAGGACGGAGGCTCACCGAGCAGCAGTGGCTTGTATGCAATGGAGAGAGAGGGGAGAGTTGTGGGAAAGAACCGACGGGCGGAGCCCTGCTCTTCCACGACGGTTTGGTGCTCGCCGGGGACAACATCATAGAAGGGGCCAGCTTGCGTCCACATGGGATCTTGCCACAAAAGGTCGCGGACGGTCGGCATGGTGACTGCGTACCGATAATTGGCCAAGACAAAGTGGAGCGATGGTCCCGTCACAAACCATCCGCCGGTCGTTAGCTCCGTGAGGTCATCCGACTGATGTCGGCTCAGGGCAAAGACCACCCGCTCCTCTGGACGCGCTTGCCCGAACACACGACTGAGCGTCGTGCTGAGGTACTCGACCTCGTCGCCCGTGAATGCCGGTTCCACAGGTCCCTTGGTCGTAAAGAGGAGAAACTCCTGGTTTTGTCTCTGGACATGGATGCTCTTCAGAATGACTTTCCAGTCCTCAGGACTCAGTAGAAAGGGATGCGTGAAGGTCGGTTGTCCGTCCTGATGAGGGGTGGGCTGTAACCTGATGATATGATCCTGGTCCTCACATGAGCCGCAGGCAATCCGAGTGTGTTGCACCGGGCTCTGGCAGGCCTGACCAAACAACGCTATCGTGCAGGTCGAGAGAAGGACGAACACAACCTTCCACACGCCCTCGAGATGTCTTTGTATCACCTATTCCTCTTTACACACCGGGCGCCAGGGCGCTTCCGTCCAGTGGCCCTTGACAAAATATTCACTCATCGTCTGGTCAGCGGGTCGACAGACCTGTTCTTTCCCCATCATCTGGACAGAATCGATTGCCCAGAAAAATGCCTCACCAGGCAGTCCGATTACAAATCCCAACACGGCGATCGCGGTGTAGACAATCATGATTTCACCTCCTTGATTAAAATCTTCCCCCTTTTCTCCCCGGAGACGAACTACGGTCATGTGCTAATCCCGTGGTGCCCAGTGGCACCGCCCGGCCACATATGGCTTGAGCGATTCGGGCATGTCGGAGAGAAGGCCCTCACCGGTGACTCGCTCGTAAAAGACATAGTCTTCCTCCAACCAGCGGCGGCGCATGGCTGCCAGCCGACCGGATTCCTCGAGCTGAAACAGCAGATCGTTGACGAGCAATTGTATCCGGTAATTGTCTTCCGCCATCACCACCGTAAAGAATTCCCGGTTCAGCAAGAACGGCTGTCCATTCTCCAGGACGAGCGGCCGCCAGTTCTTCATCTTCCGCTCCCTCCTCACGATAAAGTCCAACAACGGCTGTTTTCTCAGAATAACATCAACTTCAGGATCGCGAGGTTGCAGAGCTGCGGCCAGGGTATCGCACAGCCAAAGGCAAATGCCTTTAAGGTTGGCTTCTGCGTACAGGTGTGGCGACCTTCCTTCCCGTACCGCTACGATCAACCCGGTCAGCGCCCCCCTGCGCGCGGCGACGAGGTCCCCGCTTTTCGCTGCCTGGCGAAGGGCGGTGCGCACCTACTCGACCACCTCCGGCCGCCGCGTCATCCCGCTGATACCCGCATCATAATAATTAAGGGGTGGAATATCCAAGACCAGATGCCGAAAGGCGCAGCACATTGTAAGAGACCGACGACACGAACAAGTCCAGGTGCCCCCCGGCTAATAGCCTGAACAGGTCCCGGTAATGAACCATGTGCGGAACCGCAGTTACCGGGGAACCTCCGCAGTGTCTGGACAAAGCCCCGGTGATCTCTCGAACTAGCTCGATGTCCAAGCCGGTTACCATGGATCCCTGGTCAGTCCAGGCCACTGGGAAGACAAACGGTGGAAACGCTTCGACCGCAATTCCCACTTGCAGCCGCTGGTGGCGACAGATGACATCGAGTTCATCTCCCAAATCGGGAACCACAGGTTTCAGCAATTTCGCGGCATCAATCAGCAACCCGCATCCCTGGAGGAGGCATCCCGCAACCAGAGCTAACAGACAGCCCGACATCCGACCATGTAGATGACTCACGCGTCCTGCTCCAACAATAATATCCGACTGAGCCTCGATGAAGCGGCGCCCTTTTTTGATTGGATCAGAACAACACACCCGTCGTGAAGAGCATTTGCTCCTCGTTCCCCCCACCGGTCCCCTCAAAATCAAGCTCATCGACGAAGTACCCGAAGGTAATCTCTAGTGCGATACCGTGTCCCACTGGGAACCGAACCCCGAGATCTCCTCCATACAGGTACGTCGGGACCTTATGCCCGGGGCCCGCGACGACGGCTCCGCCTATGAGGCCCACAAAGGGGACCGCCCGATCCTCGAGCGGGCCGAAGAGCAGATGTCTCAGCAGACGATTGATCGGCCATCCGCTGGGAAAATCCAGAATGTCAAGAAAGTTGTTCCACCGTGGATTGAGATACACCGAATGGACATTGGCATTCAGGTCTGGCGAGGCAAATCCGAAGTACTGCTAGGTCGCCCCCACCTCAAAATTGCCGTAGCTGAGGGCGGTGAAGTCAGCTTGCAGACCCACTTCTCACCCCTTTGGGGGGGTAAATGCTTGCCGCAGTGTAATATCGACGTTGAACGGGCGCAACGGAAGCACTTCGAGTCTCCTCTCCTGCCCTGTCGCAGCCATCGGGAGGAGTTGGGAGAAGGTTCCCGCCAACAGCACCGCGAGACAGATCATACGCACGCGTGACCACGGGGGGGGACACGCAGGAGACGGCTCCTGAACCAGTGTCTGGGACGGCCCACTCCGAATCGAGTTCCTCCAGGTTCCCGAGCACGACGGCGTCTCCAAAGCATCAAGGTGTCATTGGATCGCATCTAGCTCTCAGTCTACGGTGTTTTGGATATCAGAACCGTAAGGTGAAGAAGACTCCTCATACTCAAGGGAGACACGGCATTTGGAATGACTCAGTATGCAAGATAGATTCAATGAACATGGCCGTTTCAATAAAATCTCCCTGGCCGTCTCAACCCTTTTTCTCAATGAAGGAATTGCACTCAGCACCGAGAGAATCCCCTCATCGAAGGGATGACAGCTGAAATATCGTCGGCATCCCATTCCCTATTGTTTTTCTCCACGGCTCAATACCCGCACATAGGCGAGCACATCCCGCATTTCTTGTTTAGACAGCCATCTTTTGAAACTACGCATCGCCGTCCCTGACCGACCTTCCGTGATCGTGTGAAGCAGTTCCGCATCCGATTTGGCCCTGCTCGACTCAGACGTATAGTCCGCCGCTGGAGGGTTCAGCAACGGACCCATCGGGCCCGTTCCCTTTCCGTCCTCCCCATGACAGCTCAGACAGTGTTTCTCAAAGACCACCTTGCCCTTGGTCGGATCGCCCGCAAGCTTCTGGAGTGATTTTTCTTCTGTGTGTGTCACGGCTCCTGTTGCCCCGTCTACGTCGACGAGCATGTGCCGTCCTTCGAGGGTAATCACTTCGATTGCCCACACCAGCTTGCCCTGCTTGTGAACGACCTCCAATTCATGCACTCTCCCAGGCACGTGATCCACGGCCGCGCGAATCGCTTGTTCGGTCGTGACTTGCGGTTCCGGCTCAGCCGTTGGCGCCTCTTTTTTAACCGTCACCTTTGGCTCTTGCGCATCAGAGAAGCCCGGTGCGGTAACGGCCAAGAGGACCCCTATAAACACTGTCCCTGTTTGAACTGTTTTCATCCTTCTTCTCCTTCCTCTCTTCTTTTTGTCTCAGGGTGATACCTTTCCCTGCTGGGTCCCGTTTAGAAGGCGAAGTCCAGACCGACGAGCGTGGTTTGCCCGTACAAATTCCCACCATCCACCCCCACACCCTTGTCCTTGTACCAGTTGTACTCGGCGTGCACCGCCAGATCGGTTCGCGTAGACTGGTGAATGTAGTAGCGGATCATGACCGTGTGGGAATCCACATCATTATAGGACTTTGCAAATGTAGGGTCTCCCTGGCGGCTGTTCCGGATCAGGTCATACCGATAGGAGAGGAGCCAACCGGGTGAGTGAATGATGGGCATGACTGACGGATACCAATCCAACTGTACAAAGGCGCCGTTCCATGATGTGTTCTGAAAATTCGGTTGCCCTTGGGCATTTAAGCCGCCATTCTGCGAGCTAATCAGATTGCTGCTGTCGACGGCGTGCATAAAGGCCCCGAACAGATTCCACTGGCCGTCAAAGGTGAGGCTCGCGTCCGCTCCGACTCTGGTGTAAGATTGTCCTTGAGTGGCAGTTCCTGTTCCAGCGCAGGTACCGGGGGTTGCTCCACCTACGGGACCTCCGCCGATGGATGCCGGGCAAAGCGTTGGGGCAGTCCCCGCTACCACGAATGCGCCGATCCGTTGACCCGTCACGATGCCATAGCCACCGAAGGATTGGGTGACATGCCCGTAGAAAGCCGCGCTGCGACCAATCCCACCATTCTCAGTTGAGAAAGATCCCCCGTTGGAGGTGATCATATTGAGCGAATAGCGAAGATAGCCGCCGGTCGGATCAGTCTTAATAATCCCGTTCAGCTCCAGCCCTGGCTGATTGTCTCCGAGCCCGAACGCGTTTGCATTAAAGTATCCGGCGGACGTCGTCGGAAGTCCCCCGAGCGGTCCCCCCTGATAGATCGTCCCCGAGGTGTAGTGGTACATCACAAATGGAGTGTTGAGCGTCGGGCTGCGTTTTTCGCTGAAGGGCACATCGAGCTCGTATTTCCCGATCCTCATGTTCAACCAATAGGTATTGTTCTTCCCCCCCAGGAAACGCTCGAGGTTCATCAGACGCACGAACGCGGATTCCAGATTGTTGTCGTCCAGGCTGGATCCGGTCCCGAACCCGGCCTCCTTCAAACCAGGCGTATAGACCACGCCAAACGCAATGTTCCGGTGCAGGGTACCGAAACTCAAAATATCCAGCCCTGTGAAGCCGAATCCGCTGCTCGCCAACGCCTGCCCACCCGCCCGAACGTTCGCCACTTGGTAGCCGACCGTGGTCCGGAACGAGACAGGCCAAAAGCCCATGGTAATGCCTTCGAAAGTCGGGAGGTCGTTATCCGTTCCCAGTTGGTACCCTTGATCGCGGAATAGGTTCCCGAAGTCGTTCAGTTTCGGAAACCCGGGAACATGGCACACATTACAAGCGAAGTTGTACTTACGAGCGAAGGCCGGAATGGCATTCGCCTTCGGGACGAGTGTGCTCCATTCATAGCTGACACATGCGAGGAGCGCGAGCAGCCCGACAATTACACTTCTGTAACAGAGTTTTCTCTTGCTGGGGTCCATAAATAGAACCTCCTTCTTTGGGCAACCTCTTCGACGTGGCGCCAGACCGACCTGAAGCCCGGCGCCAATCGAGTGGCGTTGCTGGAGCGCCGCTACTCCATCGTGACCTTCCGGACTGGGAACTCCAAGTGGACCTCGACCATATCCTTTGGTTTGACCTCAATCTCCTGCCGGATCACATGCGGCTGATCATAGGTCGGCCGCGCCACGTCCATCCGGACAATCTTGTAGCCCTCATGCCAGGCCACTAACGTGTATTTGCCGGGTGGCACCCCGCTGATCTCAAACTTGCCGTCCGCATCGGTGACCGCGAAATACGGATGATGAAATCCAGCCCAATAGCCATTCATGTGGGAGTGAATATCGCACTGATATGGCATCACTCCCTTTCCGTGATACTGGAGGATCGTGTGGGCAACTTCCCGATACGGCGTGGGCATGACCATGTTCAGGACCGACACATGTCTCTCATCAAAAAAATTCGGGTTGTGGAGAATCGACTCGAAATTGACCATCGCCACGACTTGGCTGCGGACAAATGGGAAGATGTGCTGCTTGAATTGGCAGGCCTCCGTATCGGGCACCTTGTTCGTCTTGTCCTTGCCCATATGGAGCCAGTATTTCTCTGCGGGCGCCTTGCCTTTTTCTATTCGTTCGAGATAGACGAGCACCCACCGCACGCCCCTGTTTTTCGGATCCACCAGCAAGGCCTCGGACCGCTGTGTTTCGCCGCATACTTCCGGATGCACAATATCTCCGAATAGTGGGAGTTCGGGAATGTCCCCCTTCCAGCTCGCGATTCCCTTGATGGTGCCCCCATCCGTCACGTTGATCACTTGGTAAGCTTCCCCTGAGGCAGTCCCAGTCACTCCAATCACCAGCATCGACACAAGGCAATATGTCAGGATCCTTGCTCTATTCATCATGACGTCCCCTCCTCGTGGGATAGCCTGATCCCATGCTCTATGAGCGCAACAACGGCGCGTCTCTATCTCTATACGTCATGGCACAGCGGCAACGTGCACAGCCATGAGCTGTTCCATCAATTTGCGCCTCATCAAGTCGTCTCTCAGACCTACGTGAGGCAGCTCTCTTCATTCCCGATGGCTCTAGTCACTTGCATAATTGGTAGTCATGGAAAGAAAAGTACTAGGGCAGAAGAAATGACAAAGAAAAAGCAATGGAAGATGTGAGCAACAAGAGTGCCGCCTTGTAGGACTAAAGCACTTGATGTGGCCGGCATTATTTTTCACAGCTTTAGAAAACATGCAGGCCGAATGATC
>DATGEA010000146.1:0-4501 GCA_035310605.1 Nitrospira sp.
ATAAGCGACTCTCCTCGATCTGGTTGAAGCGGTCTTTCGCCTCTGGCCCCCCTGTCAATACCCCTTGCGTCCTACCAGAGGATTTCAGTAAAATGCGGCCTTCTTTTTGTCCATTTCGAGGGAGGATCGCACATGAAAAAAGTGTTCGTGCAGATCGGGACGTTTGCGGGAACTGTGCTCATGGTGGGTGTTACACAGGTGCTGGCCAACGCGCCGGCAGGCGAAGGGCCACCGGACTATAGCGGGATCACCGGGATGTACTACGTATTGATCGGTTTGGTTCTGGCGTACGGTGTCTATGACACGTTCCTGAAGAAGAGCTAAACGGTCCGATCTTCGGTTGCGAGAACCGATGGGCCCACTGAGTATCTTCAGTGGGCCCATCGCATTTTCTCCCCAATTCTCAAACACTCTCCCGCCAATCATTTCGGGCGTTCGAGCAAGGGCTTCAGAGTCTCGAGCACCTTGTCCGCAATGATCCGATAGCCCTCTCCTGTCGGATGGATTCCATCGGCCTGGTTCAGCGAGACCGATCCTGCCACGCCATCGAGGAAAAACGGGATCAGGGGCAGACGATACTGCTTGGCGAGTAAGGGGTAGATGGACTCGAATCCGGCCGTATACTCTGTGCCGTAGTTGGGAGGAAGTTTCATTCCGGCGAGAACCACCGTAACCGATGCGTTCTGGAACTGCTGAATGATCCTCTCGAGATTGGCTTTGGTCTCCTGGAGGCTTAGGCCGCGGAGCCCGTCGTTGCCGCCCAGCTCAAGAATGACAATGATAGGTTTGGTCTTCAGGACCCAGCCAACCCGCCGAAGTCCGCCCGCCGTGGTGTCTCCGCTCACGCCGGCATTGATCACCCGGTATCGAAGACCGGCGTCATCCAGTCGTCGTTGTAACTGCGCCGGGTAGGAGTCTTCTGCTGAGACACCGAGACCGGTCGTGAGACTGTTGCCGAACGCAACAATTCGCGGACGACCCTCGGGGGAAGGTCCGCCGGATGACGTCGGATCTGCGATCGCAGGATCGCAGAAGATCGATGCTGCGACGGTCAGGAATATTGCGGCCCCGATCGACAATGCGATGACGGCTCTGGTAACTGCTGGGACTTTCATCGGACTACAGTATAATACCAGAGTCAGAATTCCGAGCTTTGTGGAGGGCGACGGTGTGATCACACTCCAGCACCTTTCAATGCGTTTGACGGCGGGTGGGCGGCCGGTAACGATCCTCGATGACATCAACCTGGAGATACCGGCCAAACAGAAGGTTGCCATTGTGGGTCCGTCCGGGAGCGGAAAGTCTACCTTGCTCGGGCTGATCGCCGGTCTGGACCGACCGACGGCCGGGGTGATTACGTTGAACGGCGTGGATATCACGCAGATGCCTGAAGGGCTCCTTGCCCGGTATCGTCGTGCACAGATCGGCTATATCTTCCAATCGTTCCACTTGATCCCCACTCTGACAGCACTGGAGAACGTCCTCGTGCCGCTGGAGCTGGCCGGAGCGCCCTCGTCGCACGACCAGGCCATGGAGTTGTTGTGTGCCGTGGGGCTGGGAGACAGGGTGCATCACTATCCGGTGCAACTCTCGGGAGGGGAGCAGCAGCGTGTGGCTGTGGCCAGGGCCTTTGCCTGTCGTCCGCCTATTCTCCTGGCCGACGAACCGACGGGCAACTTGGATTCCGTGACAGGGCAACAGGTCATGGACCTGTTGTTGTCACTCCATCGGGATTACGGAACGACGCTGGTGCTTGTGACGCACGATAGCGCGATAGCCTCGTTGGTCCATCGCGTCATTACCCTTCGCGACGGGCGAATCGAATCCGATGAAATGATCATGCCTCCCCGGAAGGCCAACGAGCCGGCCCCGTGAATCGCTTCATCTTTTCCATGGCGTGGCGGGAAACCAGAGGGGCCTGGCGCCACTTCCTCTATTTCTTCGTCTGTATCGCAGTAGGGGTCGGCGCTCTGGTGGGCGTGTCGCTCTTTGCCGCTCATGTGGATCGCGCGGTCACGAAAGAGGCCAGGGGTCTGCTCGGGGGCGATCTGGAAGTCCGGTCCTCTCATCCCCTCAGCGCGAATGGCCAGGATGTTCTATTCTCTTTAGGCGAGCGCGGCATCGCCGAGACCCGCGTCAGTGAATTGGTGGCGATGGCGGCTCGGACGGAGAGCGGGGCGTTGTCCGGTCAACCGACGCAAATTGTGGAACTCAAGGCGGTGGAGTCGTCCTATCCCTTTTACGGGAGCCTGAAATTGGAGCCGGAGCAATCCCTCGACTCCCTGCTTCATCCGGATACCGTCACCTGCGGGGAACATTCCTGTCTTGGGGCAGTCGTGCAAGAATCATTACTTCTACGCATGGGCCTGGCTGTGGGTGACCGGTTGAAGATCGGGCGTGCCATGTTTCTCATTACCGGTCTGGTCCGTACGGAGCCCGACCGCATGGCCAACGCCTTCAGCCTGGGTCCTCGTGTCTTGATCTCGCAGGAAGGATTACAGGCCTCAGAACTGATCAAGCCGGGAAGTCGTGTGCGAGAACGCCGGCTCCTCAAGCTCCCTCCCGGGATGGCGCTTGAACCCTTGCGGGCCGAGCTGCGAGGCCGTTTGGCCTCCGACAATGTGCGTGTGTCCGGATATCGGGACGCGCAGCCGCAGCTCAAGCAGTTTCTCGAACAATTGTCCCGGTATCTCGGCCTTATCGGCCTGACGGCATTGTTCATTGGGGGGCTTGGCGTCGCTATGTCAGTCCAGGCTTTCCTGCAGGAGAAGCTGAAGACAATCGCCATCCTGAAAACGCTCGGGGCAGATTCAGCTACCATCGTGCGGACTTATGTCGCGCAGGCCATGGGACTCGGCCTCCTCGGCAGCCTGGCCGGCATGTTGTTTGGCATAGTGCTTCAGCGTGTCCTTCCCCCCTTTCTGGCTGGCGTCTTTGTCTCGGATTTGCTCGATCAGTTGGGGGCCTCCGTCGAGTTATCGAGTGCCTCGATCGGGCCGCTTTTGAAGGGGGGGGCGCTCGGGCTCCTTACCACACTGCTCTTCACTCTCTGGCCGTTGCTCAGAATTCGCGAGATCAAACCTGCCGCGATCTTTCGGCGCGATGTGGAAGGCGGTGCATCAAGCGCGAACGCTCAGCCGGTATCCTGGTGGGTGCGATGGGGGCTCGATGACCGGCTCAACCTATTGACCGCCGTTTCGATTGCGGCCGGGCTTGGAGGGCTTTCGATCTGGCAAGCCGGTTCGTGGAAAGTCGGCGGATTGTTCATGGGCGCTCTGACTCTCGCCGTCGCTCTTCTCTTTGTCAGCGCCGGACTGCTCGTGGGAGGAGTCCGGCGGCTGCCGAGGCCGTCGTCGTTGAGTCTGCGTTACGCAATAGGAAACATTACGCGCCCGGGGGGCCATACCGCCGGCATGTTGGTGGCGATCGGGATGAGCGTGATGGTCATTGTGACGGTGTCGCTGGTGGAGCAGGCGCTCTTGCATCAGGTGGGTGAAACACGTCCGGTGGATGCCCCCACGTTTTTTTTCATCGATATACAGCCGGATCAACAGGAGGCATTTTCGAAACTCGTTCAGAAGCAGACCGCCGGGCGCCTACCGGAATTGACACCCCTGGTCCGGTCGCGGCTGCATGCCGTCAATGGAGAGAGGGTGACGGTCGAAGAAGAGCGAGAGCAGGAGGATCGCCGTGAGGAGAGCAAAGACGAGCGGCGCAAACAATGGTATCTGTCGCGTGAGTATGTCCTGACCTTTCTTGATCAGCTTCCCAAAGGGAACGAGATTGTTCGGGGGGTCTGGTGGAAGGCGGGGGAGGCGTTTGCCAGGTCACAGGTGTCGGTGGAAGAGGAAGCCGCTAAGTCGTTGGGGTTGGAGATCGGTTCCACTTTGGAGTTTGACGTTCAAGGCGCCACGATCGCCGCCGTCGTGTCGAGTATCCGCAAGGTCGAATGGGGGAACTTTTCCACCAACTTCTACCTGATTCTGTCTCCCGGCTCGCTGGAGGGCGCTCCATTGACCTATGTTGCCACCATCCATGTGCCGCCGGAGCAGGAAGTTCCGTTGCAGCAGGCGGTAGTGGCTTCATTTCCGAATGTCAGTGCGATCCATGTCGGCGACGTCCTGGATAACTTTGCGAGGGTCTTGGACCGCCTGGCTCTGGCCATTCGAGCAGTGGCGGTGTTCTGCGTGGTGACCGGAGGATTGGTCATGGCGGCGGCGCTGGCCGCTACCAGGTATCGACGCTTGTACGAATCGGTCATCCTCAAGGCATTGGGCGCCACGCGGGGGCTCATCGGCAGGACGTTTGCCGCTGAATATGCGCTGTTGGGGTTGGTCGGTGGAATGATGGCGATCGGACTGTCGAGCGCGTTGTCATGGTTCGTGCTGACTTACATCTTCGACCTCTCGTGGAGTCTGTACCCCACAGTTCTCATCACTGGTCTGGGTCTCACGATTCTTCTGACGTTGTTCGTCGGATTTCTCAGCACGTTTCAGATATT
>DATGEA010000147.1:0-5779 GCA_035310605.1 Nitrospira sp.
CATCTTCGGAATCGGTTCGTTGAAGGAGCCCCGCTCCAGCGCGAGGACCAATTGGTCGCGGAGTAGGTTGAGGGCCACCTTCTTGAGGTTCGTGGAACTCCAGGGTTGACCCCATTGGGCCAGCCACAAGGTGAGACCGGAGACCAGAAGGGCAAAGAGAATGACGGGGCGTGCGAGTCTGAGCAAGCTGAGGCCTGCGGCCCGCATGGCGACAAGTTCCTTGTCGAGGGACAGTCGGCCGAAAGCGGTAATCGAGGCGATGAGGCCGGCGATCGGCAGGGTCAGGACCAGGAAAGAAGGGAGGAGATGGGCGAAGACTTTCAGGACGGCCAAGAGTCCGACACCTTTCGAAACGAGGAGTTCGACGAGCCGGAGCAGCTCTCGGGTCAACATCACGAAGCAGAGGGCTCCCAGACTGAGGCCGAAAGGGGAGAGAAGTTCCGCAAAAATATAGCGGTCGAGCAGCTTACGGAAGAACATGTATGGCGGCCGTCTCCAGTTTCAGCGCGACACTATAGGGGACTGTTCCGGTGTTGTCCATAATACGGCTTTTTGATGGGACACCAAAGAATCCCTTGACAACATTTGAAATCCCGTGGTACATGCTGCGCGACTCGTAACCAAGATGGGTCTCGTGAGAACTTCTTTTTCTCTTCAAAGAGCCCGCCCATCCGCTCCCGGTCTTCTTTCTATTTTATTCCTTCATCATTCACTCGGTGTGCGCCAACTGGGTTCGGGCCCGGCTACGTAACGTTGCGTGGCCGTTGAGGAAAGGAGGGGTTTTGTGAAGACCAAAGGTACGGTGAAGTGGTTCAATGATCGGAAGGGGTTTGGATTCATCCGTTTAGATAGCGGGGAGGATGTCTTCGTGCATTACTCTGCGCTTCAGGGAGAGGGATTCAAATCCTTGAAGGAGGGGGAAAACGTCGAATTCGATATCGTCCAGGGTGCCAAGGGACCACAGGCAGCCAATGTGATGAAGATGTCGGTGACCGCGTCGTAACCCGTTAGCCACTCCTGCTCTATGCAGAACGAAGGCCTGCCGATTCATGCGGCAGGCCTTCGTGTTTCTACCGATTGATCGGCCTCACTGTTTGGCCATTTCGTTGACAAAAACTATTGATACTGTTAGCGTTTGCTCAATATTGGAGGTCTGTCTTGGGCATCGACCGTAGTAAGGTTTTGCATAGCGCGCAGCTCTTTGCCTCGAAGGGTCAGTTCGACGCCGCCATCAGCGAATGGAAAAAGCTTTCTGCCGAATCTCCGGGCGATGGGAGTATTCACAATTCAATCGGCGACCTGCACCTGAAGCGCAACGCGACCGCCGACGCCGTCGCCTCCTTTATCCAAGCCGCCAACGCCTTCCGGGCCGAGGGAGCCACCCTCAAAGCGATCGCCACCTACAAAAAAGTACTCAAACTGGATCCCTCGCGCTACGACATGTACCGGCATCTGGGCGACTTGAACGCTGAGCGGGGGTTGCTGAGCAGCGCCGTCCAGGATTATCTGACACTTGGCAAGTACTACCTGAAGGAACGCAAGACCAAAGAGGCCTTGGATATCTATAAGAGGATCGTCAGCCAGGATCCTTCCAACCTCGATGCTCAACAGCGCGTGGCGGAACTCTGCGTGCAGGAAAACATGCAGGACGAGGCCACCAAGGTCTATCTGCAGCTGGGACGCGAGCGGTCGGCGCAACAGCGGTACGCCGAGGCCAAAGAAGCGTACCAAGCGGTCTTGCGCATCGATCCGGCTAACAGCGAGGCGCAACAGTTTATCGAGCATTTTGAAAAAACCGGCGGAGCTCCGGCGCGACCCGCCAAGCCGGGGGCTGCTGTCGCCGCGAGCACCGGGGAGCCGGCGGATCTCCTGTCCGAGGCCAGCCGGCGTATCGAAGAAAAGCAGTTTGCCGGCGCCGAGGCCATCCTCAATCAGATGCTCACAAAAGAACCCGGGAATCCCCAGGTGTGCCAGCTGCTGGCGCGGTTGCATTTGCAACAAGGCCAGCTCCAGGTCGCGTTAGGAGAATATCGATTCCTGGCAGGGGCGGCATTACGCGCACAGGACTACGGGCAGGCCGAAACGCTCATTGCCGAATTTCTCGCCGTGGAACCGAATTCCGTTCCGCTGCTGGAACTGCAGGGCGAACTGTACGAAGAGAAGGGGGAGATCGAAACGGCCGTCCGGCACTATGGGAAAGCGATTGAAGTGTTGCTGCAACACCCGGAACCGGGCATGCCGACGTTGCACGAAGAGATTTTCGAGAAGGTCCAATCACTGGCTCCCGACAGCCCAACGGTGAAAAAGCTGGCGGTACTGATCCGCGGGAACGCCCCTGCCGATCATCCGGCTGCCGCTGCAACCACCCCTGCGTCTCCGCCGTCGAACAAAGGATTTGTGCCCGACCGAGCTGCGTCGGACGACGCCTCGAGCGCCACCTCTGCGATCAAGCCGATGCAGGACCGGCATTTAGCCGCAAAAGATCCGACCGCCGCACATGCACAGCCGGTTGAAGCAGCGTCACCCGCGTCGCCAATCAAGCACGCAGCGCCGGACGGACAGAGGAGTACGCCGGCGAAACCATCCCGCCCCGCTGAACCTGAGAAGGCCGCTCCAACGACCGCAGAACAATTCCAAATCTATATGAAAGCGGGCCGGCCGGGTGACGCGGAGAAATGGCTCGGAACGGTCTTGAATGCCAAACCGGACGACGCCGAGGCTCGGGAGTATCTCGGACAGATCCTGGAAGTGAAAGGCGATGGTGCCGGTGCGGCCCTGCAATATTCGCGGGCGCTCGAATTGCTCGTCGCCAATCCTGCCAACACAACGACGGAGCGGCTGCATGCGCTCTATACCAAAGTGAAGGAGCTGGCTCCCGCCAGTCCGATCGTGGCAAAACTCGCGGCGACGTTCGGGCCGTCAGCGCCGGCCTCCGCCCATGCGACTTCCGCTCCGGCACAGCCGGTCGATGCGCTTGATCCGGACACCCACTACACGCTCGGAGTCGCGTACAAGAACATGGGGCTCTTGGACGAAGCCAAGCAGGAGTTTGCCTTATCGATGAAGGGTCCCGAAGTGTTTCTGGATTCCTGTCTGATGATGGCCGTGTGCCTCAAGGAAGAGGAACAATTCGGTGCCGCCAGTGCGCAACTCGAGCGGCTCCTCAGCGACCCCCGCTGCCAGGGCGCCAAAGCCCAGGCCATCCGCTATGAATTGGGATTGCTCTATGAGAAGCAGGAGCAATGGCAACTGGCCATGACGATGTTCGAAGCAATTCCAACCTTCCACGACGTGCCCCAACGCCTGGCGTCGATTCGGTCCCTGCCGGGGTCGGCTCATGCCGCACCGAAAGCATTCCGATACGCCAACTAACCGTGAGTGCCTACTCGATTCGGTGCCGGGCGTCCCGCCAGCACCGCCTCGACGTTTTTTAGGCAAATCAGTCCCATCTGAACCCTCGTGTCCAATGTGGCGGAACCCAGGTGCGGCAGCAGCACGGCCTGGGAAAACGAGGGGAGATCCGGATGCAGGACCGGCTCCTGTTCGAACACGTCCAGTCCCGCTCCCGCGATGGTGCCGTTCCGTAACGCGGCAACCAGCGCCGCCTCGTCCACAATCGGGCCGCGGGCCGTATTGATCAGGATCGCGCTGCGTTGCATCATCGCCAGTTCCCGCATCCCGATGAGGTGATGCGTGTCGGCCGTCAGCGGGACGTGAATCGTCACGAAGTCCGCTCTGCCGAGCAGCGCCGGGAGCGTAAACATTTCCCAGGGAGCCGCGCCCACCGGAGTCTCGACCGGACGTCTTGCGTGGTACAGCACCTTCATGCGAAATCCTGCCGCGCGTTCTGCGACCGCCTGTCCGATCCGTCCCATCCCGATAATGCCGACCGTGCGTCCGGACACGGCGTGACCCAACAGTTGCGTCGGGGCCCAGCCAGTCCATCGACCGTTTCGAACCAGGCGGTCGCCTTCGACCACGCGCCGGGCCGTAGCGAAGATCAGAGCCCAGGTGAGGTCGGCCGTCGCATCCGTCAACACATCCGGCGTATTCGTCACCACCAGCCCGCGTCTGTTTGCGGCATCCAGATCGATGTTGTTGTAGCCCACGGCATAGTTGGCCAGAATTTTCAGCGTGCGGGCCGCTTCGATCGCCTCAGCATCGATCCTGTCGGTGAGGGTCACGATCGCGGCGACGGCCTGAGACAGCCCCTCTCGCAGCGTCGACGGGGCGGGAGCCGCATCGGTCGGTTCCTGCACGAGCGTGAATCGGTTACGGATTGCCGCCAGGACGGGATCGGGGAGCAGACGCGACAGATAGAGCGCAGGTTTGTCGTCAGCCATGGGTGGCGTATCTTAGCGAGTCATCGTGAGCGCCTCAAGCGCGGCTCCGCTGCCGCCTCTCGCTTCACGGTTCATGGTTTCACGAGCGGTGCAGGAACTAAACTGGCACAGATTTTCATCATCCTGCTAGAATGCCGCGGCCATGTCGCTCCTCATGCCTGACACCTCTCGCGCTGTTGCTGCGGATCTTCGCCGTCTGATAGGCGCCGATCTCGTCAAGGATGATGAGCCGACAAAAACGGCCTATGCCGTCGATGCGGGCATATACCGGATGAGGCCGCAAGCCGTCGTCCTGGTGGAGTCGGAAGCGGACATCCAAAAGGTCGTCAACTACGCCCGATCGCGGACCATTCCGCTGACGACCCGTGCGGCAGGGACGAATCTGACCGGGTCGGCGATCGGATCGGGGATCATTCTCGACGTTTCCCGCCTCCACCGCATTCTTGAAATCAACCGAGAAGAGAAATGGGCACGCGTGCAGCCGGGGATTGTCCTTGCCGAGCTGAACAAAGAGCTTGCCCGGCAGGGGCTGCTTTTCGGGCCCGATCCGTCGAGCGGGGATATGTGCAAGCTGGGCGGGATGCTCGCGAACAACTCGGCGGGTCCCCACACGCTGCGCTATGGCGCAGTGAAAGACAACGTCGAATCGTTGCGAGTCTGCCTCCAGTCCGGCGAATGGCTTGATGCGCGGAGCTATGCGAGTGACGACGTTCGACTCTCCTCGCTTCTGGCGTCGCATGCCGCGATCGGGGAGACCTGGTCGATCGTGAAGGACCACGCGGCCATGCTTCAACGCAAGCGGCCGACCGTGAGCAAGAACAGTAGCGGGTACAACCTCTTCGACCTGGCCGAAGGATGCGCGCAGGGGCGATGCGATTTGCCGAAGCTGTTCGTGGGCAGTGAGGGTACGCTTGGAGTGTTCAGCGAAGCCACGATTCGACTGGTCGAGAAGCCCCGGGCGAGCCTGACCGCGTTGATTCATTTCAAGCGGCTGGAGGACGTCGGGCATGCCGTGCCCAGGTTGCTGGAGCTGGCGCCCAGCGCGTTGGAAGTCATGGATGCCAATACGCTCGATCTCATCGGCCGGTCACGGCACGGCATCCCCTTGGACGCGGCCGCCACGTTGTTGGCCGAACTCGACGCGGACGGCGTCCGGATCGATCTGCGGGCCGGGGCCGAACGCTTGGCCGAGATCTGCCGGCGCTATCCGCTCGCGTCCGACATCGTGGTCGCCTACGACCAGGAGCAGCGCGACCGGCTCTGGAAGGCCCGCAAGGCGCTCTATCCCACGCTCTATCGATTCGATCAGCGGAAAAAACCGATTAACTTCGTCGACGACGTCGTGGTCCGAGCGGAACGGATCAGCGAGCTCATCCGGTACCTGGAGGAATTCTTCGGGAGCCAGCGTGTGCCGGTTGCCATCTTCGGCCATATCG
>DATGEA010000148.1:0-1975 GCA_035310605.1 Nitrospira sp.
CAGGAATGTTCTCGCCTCGAACCAGCTGAAACCTGGGAATCAGCCGCACAAGAAGCGCTGTCTTCCCATCCTCGAGGGCATTCGGCGCTCACAACAGACAGACCGCCACACACTCGACCTCGGCCCTATTTCTTCTTCTTACACACCTCCACAATCGCTTCGACTCTGCCATCCTGCGGGCTGACCATCAGGAGCATCCCCTTGTGGTCCGGGTCTCGTTTGAAAAACGTGGCATAATCCTCATCATAACGGCTCTCCTTGATCGTGGTCTCCCCGCTCTTGCGGTCGTACATGGTTTCAAGAACAAAGGCCGCAATGGTCTGCGTGCCGTTGGCCCGCACATTGCTGGTGACTCGCCAATAGACCTTTCCTGGATCCAGCGCCCCTTTGGATTTTTCCAGGATGAGGTTCGCACAGAGCTTCGTTCCTTTGGCCACCTCGACATATTCGCCCTTATCCACAAATTGAGCGAAGCCTGACGCGGGAAGTCCGATGACGATTGAAAGCACAACCAGGTACATGAACATGTGATCAACCTCCCTGAAAGGACATGCAGAGACGTATGCGTGGTTCCGACGGACTCAAAGAGAACAGGCTGAGGGAGAAGGAAAGCTCCCGACAGGGAGCGAACACGACAAATGGCCCCTCACCGCTGAGCCGACGGGCACGTCCCCCCACTTCTGCACAGCGTTTGTACGCAAAGATGATGCGGCCATACTCATCTCCCGCAATCAATCGGCAGAGATTCCTAGCTCCTGCCTCTCCGTCTAGCTCTCCCAGTTCGCCCGGAGCAGGTCTTCGTTCTCCTCATAGCGACAGGTGAATGTGCCGTGATGTGCGTGATGTAGCGCCTCGCCGATGCGCCTCGCGAGATGGGGGTCGGTCGTAGTGATGATCACCCCTTCGGGTGATTTGGCTTGGTCCTCGATCTTGATAATTCGAGCCAGAGGATGTTCGGCTTTGACACGGGCCTCTTCATTGCGGGCGAGCCCGAGAACCTCCTCCCGATGCGAGGCGACAAACTCACCGGTGAGCAGCAGCACCCCGCTCGGCGCACCGTCCTGCATCCGGTGACAGGCAGGACACACGATGTCCTGGCTGTTCGGCGGGACAGGGTCCCATGTCCACCGGCCCTTGTGGTAGACCGCTTTGCACTCACGACATACCGACGGCTCCTGGAGTTTGCCCTTCGCCTTGTACTGGTCGTGCTTCCGCGGGCGAACCGATCGATCTTTCTTATTCTGGGGAAGATGTGATGTGGACATGGCGACTCCTTCACTTCATCGTGTGAGAAATGTCTGATAATTCGGGCCGGAGAGTGAAGTCCCCGGGCGTTCTTCCTGAATCAGGCTCGCTTTGTAAGTCCTCATGGTCCTTCCGAATCGTGAATCTGCATGTGGAATGCCACTCTGCAACGGATGTGCGACACGCTCAAAACTATTGGAACCACGAGATGAATCGGGAAATTCGTACCTTCCTGGATAGGACACTCTAAACAAACTGAGGAGTTATGGGCCAGGGTATGATGAAAGTTCTGTCCCCTAATGCCACAATCTATGCGCGTGGCGGCGGGAGCAACCTTGAGCGTCCGGCTGCCGACCGTCGGCTTTGCAGACGACATACCGTGATAGTCTGAAACAGGCCCATCGCTCGGCGGAAATGAATGGTTCTGCGGCATGATCCGTTCGACCATGCCGCGGATTCTCTTCCCTGCACTCGTTCATCCGGCCTTGCGAATTTCGATCACGCTGCCAGCCTCGTTCAGTTCGACGGTAATCCGCGTCCCCTCTTTCATCCCGGAGAGCTTGCTTTCTCCGTGCTGAACTGCAAATGCCCGTTCCCCTTCCGGCGTCATGAGCTTGATCTCTTTCATGTCCCCGGAGGCATAGGTCAGTGAACCAGTAATGAGGCGATGGACACCCTCTTTCCCTTTCGCATGGTGGTCGATCGCGACATTGTTCCCACTCACCCAGAG
>DATGEA010000149.1:0-9432 GCA_035310605.1 Nitrospira sp.
AAAGGAAGGCGCAGAAGACGAGGCGCTCTGGATCTATAAGAACCCCGACGCCGATTGGAGGAAGTACAAGAAGATTATCTTGGAACCGGTGACAATTTGGATGAATCAAAAAGACTCGCAGCTCAAGAATGTGTCGGTTGAAGACCGACAACGACTGGCGGCGCTATTATGGTCGAAGATCGACGAACAGCTCAGGAAGGATTATGAGATCACAAGTCAGCCCGGCCCGGACGTGATGCGAATGCAGGGGGCCATCACTGAAGCGGAAGCGTCCAACGCCATACTGGATTCGGTGACAAGCATCGTCCCCCAGACGCGTCTACTCAGCGGGGCAAAAAGTCTCGCGACTGGAGTGTCAGCATTCACCGGTAGCGCAAGCGCTGAATTGAAGATCACCGACAGCGCCACGGGGGCCATCCTTGCGGAGGGGGTCGACCGGCGAGGCGGGACGAAGAGCCTAGTTGGTATGACCAATTCATGGAATGATGTCGAGGAAGCCTACCGTTTCTGGGCGGAAAAGTTGCGGTACCGTCTGTGCCAGTATCGGGGCGGAATAGATTGCATAGCGCCCAAACCATAAAGAGGGTGTTCGACGGAGTTCCTCCTAATTGTGGGGAGCGGTATACAAGGGTTGCCGCCGCTTCTGAATGCCGGACTCTCGACACATCAGTCGGATCAGGCTCCATCAGATATGTGGCAATCCGGGAAGGAGCGGTTGTGCCCCGCTCTCTGATGCCCCCGGTTCCTCCTGCCGGGGCATCACTTCTTTCGTACCTTCGTTCACGCATTGTTCTCTTCGTGCCCTCGCATTCTTTAAATCCGTAGAGCAGGCTGTGGAGAAGAATTGCCGGATCATGGCAACATCGCACGCCGAATCTCGCTCGTGACCAGGATCCGGTGAACCCGGTCCTCAGTTGTAGATCGAATTGTTGAAGGAGAGATGCAGATGAGCATTTTCCGCGGAGGAGGGCGCATGGCCACCGGCATGTTACACAGATTGAAGAAAAAGCCGATACGCACGTGGCTAGTCCTCAGCAGCGCGCTGATCCTGACGAGCGGCGGCTGTGCCATCAATCCGGTCAGCAGATTACCGGAAGTGACGTTGGTCTCCGCCGAACAGGAGAAACGAATCGGGGCGGAAGAGGCCAAGAAGGTCGAGCAACAGATGGGCCTGCTCGACGGGGACGCCTTCGTTCTCTATCTCGATCAAGTGGGACAGCGGCTGGCTGAACATTCGCCTCGGAAAGACGTCGCCTATCAGTTTCACCTCGTGGATATGGTCGAGCCAAATGCCTTCGCCTTGCCGGGCGGGTACATCTATGTTACGCGCGGCTTGCTGACCCTGGTCAACTCCGAAGACGAGCTGGCCAGCGTGGTGGGACACGAGATCGGGCACGTGGCGGCCAAGCACAGCGTGCAGAAGATTTCCCGCCAAGGCCCGTTCACGTTGGTGACGAATCTGGTGGCGGGGATCACCGGCATGGTCAGTCCGCTCGTCGGGAGCATTATCGGTGGCGTCGGCGAATTCGCGCAGAGCCTCGTGTTCGCGCCTTACAGTCGAGGCCAGGAGACCGAGGCAGACCGGGTCGGCCAGGACATCGCGTCCCGCGCCGGCTGGGATCCCGCCGCCCTGTCCGCGTTTTTGAATACCCTCGAGCGTGAAGTGGAACTGATGAACGATGGACCCCGCAAGCCCAGATTTTTCGATTCCCATCCGGCGACGCCTGATCGGGTAGCTAAGACCGCGGAGTATGCCAATAGCCTGACGCCTGTGGCTCGTCCGCCGATCAGCGCGTCACGCGAGGCCTTCCTCGCCCGGTTGGATGGTCTTGTCGTGGGCCAGCGAGCGGCGAACGGGATCATCGAGAAGCAGGCCTTTCTGCATCCGGATTTCAACTTCTCCGTGCAGTTTCCGGAGAAATGGCAGATCGAAAACTCCCCGCAGAAAATTGTGGCCGTGGCCCTGGATGGCAAGGCGGCGGTGGTGCTGAAGGCGTCCGCAAAAGGAAACGACCCGCTGGATGGGGCTCGCGCGATTGAGCAGGCGACGAAGTCGTCCGGCATCGTGTCGAAGACACAGACCATGACGATCGGCGACCTGCCCGCCGCGCACACGCGCGTGGAGGCGGACGGCGGGATCATGCTCGATCTCACTTGGATTGCCCATGAAGGACTGATCTATCAGCTGGCGGGCGTCGCTCCGACGAGACAGTACGACCGTCTGCAAGCTGTCTTTCATTCCGTCGCGCACAGCTTTCGACCCCTGTCGGATGCCGAGCGGGTGAATATCAAGGAGACGCGCATTCGTCTCGTCAAGGCTCGCGTGGGAGAAACCATCGAGGCGCTCAGGCTGCGCACCGATTCAGCCTGGAGCGAGCAAGAGATTGCCGTGGCCAATGCCTTGACGGTCGGGATGCCGCTCAAAGACGGGGCATTGCTCAAGGTCGCGATCGCAGAACCCTATGCGCGAAAGAGGTCACGTGAGTGAACCAGAGAGGCTCCTCTGCTGCGGGCAATCGTGACCGCCTTGAACCTCGACCATGTCAGGTATCGTGGGAGAGAATTGTTGCGGCACGCTTGAAGAGCTTCCCTCTGGGGAGGACATCTCGCCACCTGATCGGCTTTCGTTTATCAAAAGCTTCGTCGCATGGCTCAATGCTGTCCGCTCAGGCCGATTGAACGGCGTCGTGCACCGGTGAACCGGAGCGAGAAGGGTTAGACGTATGCACAGGGAAGACGGGTGGACGAACCGATGCGGAATCTCCATGTATCAAGGCGCGGGTCCCGTTGGTCTGACGGTCATCGCGCTGTGGTCCTGTCTGACATTGGCGGCTTGTGGCACGCCCGTTCACGTATCGCGCGTGTCAGCGGAGACTGTGAACCATGAACTGACAGCCTATGCGCTTTCCGTCGGCGAGCCTAGCGGAGTTACCAGAATAGTCCTGAGCCGATATAACCTGCTCGAAGAATATGACCATTCGCCGGAAACGGCGCTCGCGCGGCTTCACCAGGCCTTCGTTGGACCGGAGGGTAATCGCCACATGGCGTTCGCGCTTGCGGAGCTGTCGTTCCTGCACGCAAAGGACACAGGCAAACGCGCCTACTACCTTGCATCCGCCCTCTATGCCTATGCCTTCCTATTTCCGGACGATGAAGCCGAAACTCCTTCCGCTTTCGATCGGCGATTCCGTCAGGCCTGCGACTTGTACAATCGGGCTCTCACGGAGGGTTTTAAGTCCGCGGATGGTGTCGAGGTTGAAGTGCATGGAGGAAGCTACGAGTTGCCGTGCGGCCGGCTCGAGATGGAGTTCCGGGAAGAACAATTGCACTGGGCCGGTCGGCTGTTGGAGCATTTCGTCCCCGTGGCTGAGTTGCAGGTTGAGGGATTGCGGATCCGCTATCGCATTCCCGGCATCGACGCCCCGCTGTCGGCGGCCCAAAAACCCGCCATAGAGCAGCAAGGACTTCTCGTGGCACGGCGTCTCAAAGTGCCGGCCACGATCGTGCTACTGGGTAGTGACTTGAAACACCAGTTGGCTCAAGAGAACATCCTGGCTTCGCTGGAGCTGCACGTCACGTTTGATTGGAGATCCGTTCGGATCGGTGAACGCGAAATCCGCTCGAAATCGAAAGTACGGCATCTCTGGCTTATACGCTCGCGGAACCGACCGTCTGGGAGAGGGAGTTCAAGGGGTTCTTTATGGGAGACCCTGCGACCAGAGTTGCGACTGCGCAACTGGTTGCGCTGGAACCCTATCGCCCCGGACGTTTTCCAGTGGTGTTCGTGCATGGAACCGCCTCAAGTCCAGGCCGTTGGGCGGACATGATCAACGACCTGCTCAACAGTCCCCGTATCCGGGCCCGGTATCAGTTCTGGTTTTTCTCCTACAACACCGGCAATCCCATGTTGTATTCGGGCATGCTGTTTCGCCAAGAGTTGGTGAAAGCGATCGAACGGATCGATCCGGAGCATCATGATCCGGCGCTGCAGCATATGGTCGTCATCGGACATAGTCAGGGTGGATTGCTGACAAAAATGACGGCCGTCGCTCCCGGAAAACGGCTTTGGAACGCGTTCAGCAAGAAGCCGCTGGACCAGATGGATCTCGCGGAAGAAGACAAGGCGCTCCTTCGGCAGGCGTTCTTCATACAGCTGGTCCCATCGGTTCGCCGTGTGGTCTTTATCGCCACCCCTCACCGTGGGTCCTTTAAGGCATTGACCTGGATTGGAGAATTCCTTGCAAAGTTGGTACACCTCCCGGGAACGATGGTCACGGCGATGGCCGATCTGGCCACTAAAGAGAAAGAGGCGTTGAAGCTGGATACGAGTAAATTTTCCTTGGCCAGCGGGTTAGGCTCCGGGTTCGGAATGAGGCCGGACAACCCCTTGATGGTAGAGTTGTCGACGATCCCGGTAGCGCCAGGTGTCGCGGCGCATTCGATTATCGCGGTCGAGGGGACTGGTCCCATCGAGGAAGGCGATGACGGAGTTGTGCAATACACCAGCGCCCACATTCCCGGTGTGGCGTCAGAAACAATTGTGCGATCGAGCCACTCCACGCAAGCCCATCCGGAAACCATCGAAGCCGTACGGCGCATTCTCCTCCTCCACGCAGCGGAGAATTGCGGGCGTACGGTCCGTTGTGAATAGGATCAACTCTTCCGCTGTCTGATGAGACGAAGCATGGGGAAACGGGTTCTGCTGGTTCTTCTACTCTCGGGACCGATTGTTTGGAGCGCTGGGGCACTGTGGTATGACGGGCCGAATTCCCGGGCGCTGGCTGGAGGGCTGGTCCTACTGTTTGCCGGTAGTTCCCTCGCGCTGTTGGCGTTGGCGAGATCCGCGTGGCACGGTGCTGTCGGCGTAGTTGTCGCATGCGGATTCGTGCTCGGTTGGTGGCTCGGGATCGAGCCGCGCAATGATCGTCCCTGGCAGGCAGATGTGGCTGAGCTCCCGACGGCCGAGATCAACGGAGACCGGCTCACGATCCGTAACGTGAGGAACTTCGAATACCGTTCGGAAACGGATTTCACCCCTCGATGGGAAACAAGGACCTACGATCTGACCAAGATTCAAGGTCTCGATATGTTCATGAGTTATTGGGGACCTCGCGCGATCGCGCATACGGTGTTGAGCTGGCAGTTCGAGGGGGCCGCGCCGCTGGCCATCTCGATCGAAACACGCAAGGAACAGGGGGAGGAATATTCCGCGGTCAAAGGATTCTTCCGGCAATTCGAACTCTACTACGTGCTGGCCGATGAACGCGATCTCATCCGGCTCCGAACGAATGTTCGGGGAGAAGAGGTCTACCTGTACCGTTTGCGTCCGCCGCCCGCACGGGCGCGCGCGCTACTGCTTGCCTATCTGGCGAAGGTGAACAGGCTGGCGAAAGAGCCCGATTGGTACAACGCCTTTACCCACAACTGTACGACCACCATCTTTCTCCATGTCCGTGATTTAGGAATACCATTCAGCTGGAACTGGAAAATGTTCTTGAACGGTTACCTCGACGAGGGGGCGTACGGAGTGGGTTTGATCAATAGGTCGATGCCGTTCGAGGAGATGCGGGCCAGGAGCGCCATCTCTTCAACGGCCAAAGGTGTCCAGAATGAAGCCGATTTTTCCGCCGCGATTCGCGTCGGTTTGCCGGATCGTCCGCCACCGCCTCTCATCTAAACGATGAAGGGATGCGATGGTGATCGAGATCCGAGATAGTCATCGTGCCTCCCGTGTCGTGTAGGTTCATCCTCCTTATGTGACCCCCGCCTTCAAGCCGGTCTCCGGGGCTTCCGCCGACATCGAATACCAATTTGTCCACGCGAAGCTCTTGAACCAGAACTTTACTGGCCGACTCTACGAAAACGGGACTTCAGGCGCCTGCAGAAGTTCACGGTGAATGTGGATACATGGCCTACAAGGACAAATGGGAGACCACGGTCACGTTTTCCGTTCTGGATGCGAGCAATTTCTCGAGCGTTGGGACCAGCAGGATTATTGGCGTCAACTGGTTCATTCACCAGCACCATATCCGCGTCACGGCGAACTACAGCATCAATAATAATGTGAGCGGGGTGACAGGCCAGTGGCCGAACGTCGTGAGAATCCAGACGCAGTTTTCGTGGTAGCGACTCTTTTCCGATATGGGGGCGCGCCCCTGTTCGCTCTCTTGCTCGAGAGATTTACAAGGTGCTGAGGGGGTTTACCCCAGTAAAGATATCGACCTTGCCCCTAAACGCCACAGACACCTATCCATGTCCGGCCCGCAATGTCTTAACTTACTTTGTAGAATCCAATGCTTATTCCATGAACGCGCGTGTCACGCACTTGCTGGTCTCTTTTTTGCTCGGCATAAGAGCAGTACAGGTTCTCTCGTGAGGTGTAAGACTGTTCGATGAAACAGAAGACTGCGCATCCTCAGAGGATAAATCGAGGTCCGCGAGTCGCTCGGGCACATCCCGCGGCCAAGAGTATGTCTGTTGCGAGGCCAAGGCAACCGGTGCATAGTGGGTATCGCTTCGCCATCGACTATTCAGAGGCTGGGGCGTCGACGAGGGAACTGCTCCGACAGCCGTCCGCGCTGGTTGGGTCCATAGTGGAGCATCTCCCCAATATGGTGTTCCTCAAAGATGCCAAAGAGCTGCGGTTCGTCTATGTCAATAAGGCGGGCGAGGAGTTGCTCGGCTATTCTCGGTGCCACCTGCTCGGCAGGAATACCTTTGATTTGTTCCCCAAGGAGCAGGCCGACTTGTTTACCGCCATGGACCGGGAGGTCCTGTTCTGCCGCAACCTGGTCGATATTCCGGAAGAATCCATTCAGACGAGGCACAAGGGCGTGCGGGTCTTGCATACGAAGAAAATGCCAATCTGCGATGCCGAGGGGGGCCCTCAGTATCTGTTGGGCATTTCCGAGGATACCACCGAGCGAAAAGAGGCCGAGAAAATACTGCTGGACGCTAAGGCGGACCTGGAACGACGGGTCATTGAGCGCACGGCGGAGCTTTCGGAAGTCAATGCTGCGCTGCAGAGGGAAATTGCCGAACGACAGGCGGCAGCGGAAAGCCTGAGGGATCTGAGCGCCCGACTGATCCATGCCCAGGAGGAAGAGCGCAGCCGCATCGCCCGTGAGATCCATGATGATCTCAGTCAACAACTCGCCCTCATTGGGATCGAGTTGGGTCAACTGAGACAGCGAATGCGAAGTTCGGCCGGAGAACACGTAGCTCTGTGCGAAGACTTATTGCAGAAAGTCAGACAGCTCTCCATCGATCTTCGGGGTCTCTCCCATGAGCTTCACCCGTCGAAGCTGGCCCATCTCGGACTGGTGGCCGCCGTGCGAAGTCTCTGCGGCGACATCGCGCGGCTTCACAAGGTCGAGATCGAATGTGCGGTGGCAGATGTCCCGAAATCGTTGCCGCGACCTGTGGCCCTTTGCCTGTATCGGATTGCGCAGGAAGCGTTGCACAATGTTGTGAAACATAGCGGGGCGCGGCATGCCCTTGTCGATATCTCGGGCCTTAAAGGTATGATCACTCTCACCGTCTCTGATTCCGGCCGCGGCTTTGATCTGGATTCCCAGGAGGGGAAAGCGGGCCTCGGATTCATCAGTATGAACAAGCGGGCGAGGATGATCGGTGGAACGTTCTCCATTCAGTCTATGCCGTCACGGGGAACAAAGATCGAGGCGCGGGTGCCGCGCACGCCGTCCGCATTGTCACAAAGCCCAGATGGAACGGATCTATGTATCGACCAAGAGTCCTGATCGCCGATTACCATGCCCTGCTTCGCGCGGCATTCCAGAAGCTGCTCGAGCAGGACTGCGAGGTGGTGGGAGAGGTGGCTGACGGACGGGCTCTCCTGGAAGCCACGCCAAAGCTCAAGCCTGACATTATTTTGATGGACGTTGCGATGCCGTTGTTAAACGGTCTGGACGCGGGGCGTCAGCTCAAGCGCACCATGCCGAACGTGAGATTGATCTTCCTGACGGCCAGTGAAGATCCTGATGTCGCGCGCGAAGCGTTCCGCATCGGGGCCTCAGGATATGTCATCAAGAATTCAGCAGCCTCGGAACTGACTCAGGCCATTCATGAGGCGATGTGCGGAAGATCCTACGTCACGCCTCTCATTACGCCGACCCTGGCGGACTTGTTGCGGCGGGAATCGCATGAGGGGGAAACCCGTGAACACCTGACTGTGCGCCAGAGGGAGGTCTTGCAGCTCCTCGCGGAAGGGTACTCCATGAAGAAAGCGGCGTCACTGCTCCATGTCACCCCACGAACAATTGCCTTCCATAAATATCGGCTGATGGGGGAGCTAGGCCTCAAGAATAACGCGGGGTTATTTCAGTTTGCCATGAAACACGGCCTGGTCTTCGCTCCCGCTCGCCGTTGAGAAACTGTCTCAGCGCAGCTGTCACATCTGACAGTTACCCACTCTGTTTTCCTCTCCTAGCCTGGCACACGGCTGAGTCGAGATGCATCGGCATCCTTTCCGGCGAAGCCTGTCGCACCGTGCCTGAAGATCGTCTCCCGCAGGAGGGCTTGTGGCCTGTCCCCGGCTCAATATTGCTGATGACCATCCCGAAATGCGGGTAGCGATTGCTCGACTCCTGGAGCCCGATTGCGAGGTTGCCACCAGCGTCAATAACGGAGTCGCAGCGCTTGACGCCGTGATGCTTCTCAAGCCGGATGTCGTGATTCTCGATATCTCAATGCCGCAACTGACAGGGATTGAGGTGGCCCGCCGGCTCACGGCCGGCGGCTCGCATGTGAACATCGTATTTCTCACCGTGATCGAGGATCCTGACTTCGTGCGGAAGTCCGTGGCGGCCGGCGGATCGGCTTATGTCGTCAAGTCGCGCCTGGCCACAGAACTTCGGCTCGTCATTGACGAGGTCCTTGCCGGCCATACATTTATTTCTCCTTCCCTTGCCCTTCCAGGTTAGTATTGCCAATACACAAGACCATACGAGGGGATAGGTGACACAAAGGCAGTCAATTCTTGTGATGGTGTTGGGCTCAATCCTCGTTGTCGGGGGTGGCCTGTACTTTCTTGTCAGGACGCCCTCGCTGGGATGGAATAGTGGACCGCCGGCGACGATGTCGTGCGATATGGGCATTTCCGCGGCCTGTCAGGGTAGGGGAGCTCGTGTTGCCGGAGACAGCGTCGGTGCCGCGAATGGTCAAGCGGGCATGGCGCAGGAGACACCACGAATCAACCTGTCGGCGTCGCCCGGCTCGGCGCCTGAAGGAATGATATGGATTCCTGGCGGCGAATTCTGGATGGGCACGGACGAGTTTCCAGACACCCAACCCTGGCACCGTGTGTACGTGGATGGTTTCTGGATGGACAAGACCGAGGTCACGATCAAGCAATTCGACAGGTTTATCAGCGCGACCGGCTATGTGACCGTTGCAGAGCGTACGCCGCGCGTG
>DATGEA010000150.1:0-27777 GCA_035310605.1 Nitrospira sp.
GCGCCGTAGAGACCGGCAATGGCGATGGTCACCAGCTCGATTGTGACCAACAGTCGGCTGACGACTGCATCCGGGGTAGGAGGAGAAAGAATAAAATGAAACCCGAGGAATTCCGGCGTCTGCGAGGGCGGAGTTTCCCAAGGCGGGAACAGCAGGGCCAGCGCCAGCATCGCCGCCATGCCGTAGAGGATATGGATATTGAGCGCCTCAGGGGCATTGTCCGGTTTCACAGGACTGGGCTGGAATCCGGCATCCAGATTGCTGCCGCACTGCGTGCAGTAGCGATATATCTCAGGAAGTTCACGCTGGCAGGAAGGGCAGGTTCTCATGGGCGGCTCCGCGCATAGGCTACACGGAACTATAGGAGTTTTCCAGAGCGAGAAGGAGGATTCTCGGCAGTTAGAAATGGTAGCTGATGCCAAGACTCAGTGACAATGCGCTGTAAGTGGCGCGAAATCCGAACGGGTCTGCCGCGGGATTGCTGTCGTTGGAAATATAGCCAAGTCGAGCGCGGTGATACGTGCCTTCTCCAAAGAGTGCCCAGTGGCGGGTCATGAAATAACGAACCCCGGCCTCGGCATTCAGCCCTATTGCGGTCGCTGATTGGCCTGGGGGGGCTGTCGGGCCTTTGAGGCTGGCAAAGAACAACGCAGGTCCTACTCCGACATAAGGTTGAAGACGCTTGCCAGGGTAACGCAACATCAGGGTGACCACGTCCCAGATGATTATCCGCTGGTGCACACCTGACAATGTCCCTGAGCTCAAAGACCCTCCGGGGCCTGTAAACGTCAGCGAACCTTCTTTGATGTGGGGAGTCGTATAGGACAGTCCCGTCTCAATCCCTATCCACTTCGCTCTGGAGAAATAATGACCGAGCTTCGCACCAAGATTGACTGAGCTTTTCAGCGGCTGGTCCGAGATATCGAGACCGCCAATACTATCTTGTGTCGTCTTTCCACCACTCAGGCTTTGAGGAAATGTCACACCGAATTGTCCGGCAACATAGGATTCCGCCTGTGTCATCGACGGTGACAGGATTGCCTGAAGCGCGATTGCGAAAAGGCTGATTCCCAAGGCAGCTTTGATCGTTCGTACGGTGTTCATTTCCTATCCCCCGCTTGCGCTGTTTAATCGCCCATCGGTATCCTATCGGTCATTCCGGCAGGCGCGAAGCGATTTGTGAAATCCAGTAGGGGGTCAGCAAGGCATGTGCCAGGAGGAGGGAGGAAAACCCCTCCTATTTCGTGGTTTCGTGAGGATAGCAACGCCGTCCTGTCCTCAGGATCATTCGGGTTCGTACGGTCTTTGCACAAGCCCGTTCATTGACAGGAGAAAGCGGGCATTCCTATAATCCGCCCGCCCGATCACGAGCGCACTAACTCTAATTCATATTTGTACCCGTCCCACGTAGCCTTTCCTACAACATGCCAACCATTCATCGGATAGGAGTGATCGGCGCGGGGGCCTGGGGGACTGCGCTTGCCAAACACCTGGCGGAGAAAGGCCTCCAGACAAGACTTTGGGCTTACGAACGGGATGTGGTCGAGGCAATTGCATCAAAGCGCGAAAATCAACTGTTTCTGCCTGGCATCACGCTGCCGTCCTCACTCGTGGCAACGAATACATTGGCCGAAGCGGTGGAAGATTGCGATGGCCTGCTGTTTGTCGTGCCGTCGCATGTCGCGCGTGCCGTGCTTCAACAGGTTGCGCCGCTGCTCTCCTGCCCCCTGCCGGTTGTGAGTGCGACGAAGGGAGTCGAAGAAGACACCTTGAAACTCATGACGCAGGTCATGCAGGACGTCCTCCCTCATTCCCATCATGATTGCCTGATGGTGCTATCGGGGCCCAGTTTTGCGACGGAGGTCAGTCAGGGGCAACCGACTGCTCTCTGTCTGGCAGGGAAAGACGGCGATCTGGTCGAAGCCTTCCAGAACGCCTTTATGACGTCGACGCTTCGGGTTTACGCGGACAGCGATCTTATCGGCGTTCAATTGGGCGGGGCGTTAAAGAATGTCATGGCGTTGGCGGCGGGGGTGGTTGATGGACTCGGTCTCGGACACAACACACGTGCGGCTTTGATTACCAGAGGGTTGGCTGAAATGGTTCGTCTCGGGACGGCGATGGGCGCTGATCCGAGAACCTTTTATGGATTGTCCGGCGTCGGAGATCTCGTGCTGACCTGCACCGGGGCGTTAAGCCGTAACCATACCGTCGGAGTCCGTTTGGGAAAGGGTGAGAAGCTCGAAACCATTCTTGGCAGCATGCACGCGGTAGCCGAAGGGGTGCGGACCGCTCGTGCGGCCTCCGGCCTGGCGATCCGTCACGGAGTGGAGATGCCGATCGTGCGTGAAATTTACGCGGTGCTCTTCGAGGGCAAGTCCTGTCGAAAGGCCGTCAGCGATCTCATGGAGCGCGTCGCGAAACCGGAGAAGGGACCGGCATGAATCCCGAGCGTCTCGAGCGATTGCTGAGCGGCGTCCGGAGCCGCAGGGTATCGGTGACGAAGGCTCTTGAGCAACTCCGATCGCTGCCGTTCGAAGATCTCGGATTTGCGTCGCTCGATCATCACCGGTCGATCCGGCAGGGATTTCCCGAAGTGATTTTGTGTGAGGGCAAGACCCCCGCGCAGATCCTGGGGATCGCGAAAGCCCTGTTGAAGCACCATCGACCTTTTCTGGCCACGCGGGCGACGCCGCAAGTCGCCGCGCTCATCAAGCGGGTCGACGGGCGGGCCCTCTATCACGAGGATGCTCGCATCGTGGCGATCCGCGATCCGAAACGACGGCCCCGTGGGCATGTATTGGTGATAACGGCCGGGACTTCGGACGTTCCGGTCGCGGAGGAAGCTCGCGTGACAGCGGAGGTAATGGGGAGCCGGGTGGAAACCCTCTACGATGTCGGCGTCGCCGGCATTCACCGACTGTTGGACCGTCGCAATCGATTGGCAAAGGCCAATGCGATCGTGGTCGTTGCCGGGATGGACGGAGTCTTGCCGAGCGTCGTCGGAGGGCTGGTGGACTGCCCGGTCGTGGCGGTGCCGACTAGTCGCGGCTACGGAGCGAGCTTCGGCGGGTTGGCGGCGCTGTTGACGATGCTGAATTCCTGCGCGGCCGGCGTCGGGGTGATGAACATCGACAACGGATTCGGCGCCGGCTGTCTGGCGCACCGGGTCAATATGCTAGGCGCGAGGTGCGAGGCGAGGGGCTAGGGACGGAAACATTATCCATGGCCTCTCGCCCCGTGCCTCTAGCCGTAGGGAAGGTTATTTCACTTCGAGTGTTCCGCGCTTCGGCCAGGCCACCATTTGCGTGCGGGGGCCTTTCTCGCTGTTCCTGAGGAGCTTTGCGCGCAGTTCGTAGTGATAAACTCCTGTCTCAGCGGGCGTTTTCTTGTGATCCATTCCATCCCAGGCCAGCACGACGGAGATCCGCGGTCGCTCAGCTCCATTTTCGGAAGCGGAGTGTGGGTCCAGCGGTTTGCGGATCGAAAGAAAGCGGATGGATGTTTTCGACGGTGAGCTGACGAGAGAAGACACTTCCAAGAGCGTCGCTCCGTCGAGTTCTTTGGGGAGCTGCACCAGCGCTGAAAATTCCACGGAGCCGTCCGCGATGGTATAGGGATTCGGGCTGACCTTGAGTTCAAGGATCTTGAGCTCCGGTTCCGGGCGCGGCGCCCTATCCGGCTTGGTCTTAGCCGATGCAGCGGCCGGAACGAGCATCAGGATCGCCAGGCAGGCGACGGCCCATCGTGCGCGGTTGACTCCTTGCCGGGATCTCGTCGGTGGTGATGAGTTGAACGGAGCGGTTCCCAACATGAGGCTGTCTTGGGGCCTTACGGTTGTCAGAGGACATGAGGAATTAATATGCCGCTGTGGGGATAACACAGCGCCTTCCGGCTGTCAATGCGTTCGAGGCCGTGAGAACCATGTGCGCATTTACTGCAGTCGTCGATTGCCGTTCGATGCGGCCTTGGGTAAGATGGCGCGACCTGATTGACGCAGGCAAGCGAGGCCGGAGGCGCGTGGCGAAATCGTGCGGATGATCTCCGCCTCCGTTGTCTCTCGCCCTGTGTCTTGAATCAGGATCATCGGCTCGTGAACGACTGGAGGAGAATCAGGGTGGGAGCCCATCTTCACTTCGATTGTTTTTCCGGAATCAGCGGCGACATGACGCTCGGCGCCCTTGTGGACGTCGGCGCGCCGTTTCCGGAGCTGGTGAAGGGGCTCAAGCGTTTGGGCATCTCGGGTTTCACGCTGCGGAAACGACGGGTCCGGCGCGCCGCGATTTCCGCCACGAAAGTGGAGGTGGCCATTACGTCCGGCCTGCGCCATCCGTTATCACTCGGCCGCATCCGCAAGATTCTTTCCGCCAGCCGCCTTTCGCCGAAGATTCAGCAACACAGCCGCGCCGTGTTCGAGCGTCTTGCGGTAGCTGAAGGAAAGGCCCACCGCGTCGCGAAGGACCACGTGCATTTTCACGAAGTCGGCGTCCTGGATTCATTCGTCGACATCGTCGGCGGCTTGATCTGCTGTGAACTGCTGGACGTTACGCGTGTGACCGCCTCTCCCGTGAATCTGGGGGCCGGTACGCTGCGGTCGGCGCACGGCATCCTGCCCGCGCCGGGGCCGGCCGTGGCCATTCTGGCGAAGGGCCTGCCCGTCTACAGCGCCGGTCCCGCGCGCGAATTGACGACGCCGACCGGCTTGGCGTTGTTGCAGACGCTGACATCCGAGTTCGGGCCGATGCCGCTGATGACACCGACTGCCGTCGGGTATGGGGCCGGTGATGCGAATCCCGCAGGCTGGCCGAATGTGCTGCGCGTCTTTCTGTCGCGCAATGCGTCAACCGGGAGCAGAGGACGCGATACGGTGTTGCAGGTCGAAACGAATCTCGACGATGTGAACCCGCAAACCTATGAACATATTATGGAGCGGTTGTTCCGCCGCGGGGCGCTCGATGTGACGCTCACGCCCGTGATCATGAAGCGTGGACGACCCGGTGTGGTCTTGACCTGCCTCGTGGGACCGACCGAGATCGATCCGCTGCTCGACGTGCTCTTTGAGGAAACCACCGCGCTGGGCATTCGGGTGCAGGAAGTCATGAGGCACATTCTGCCCCGACGGTTTACTTCGGTGAAGATTCCCGGCGGTGAGGTCCGAATCAAAATCGCGGCACTGGATGAGACCCGAACCAAGGCCGCGCCCGAGTATCTGGATTGTAAGCGGATTGCGGAACGGACAGGACGTCCGGTGAAAGCGGTGCTCGAAGACGCAGCCCTCGCCTATGCCAAGGGCCTTGTCGCGCCGAAGGGCCGTCCGTGACGCTGCTGTTGTACGCCCTCCTGTTTGTCGCATCCGTAGCGTTCACGCTCGGCGCCTGTGCCCTCTTCACCAACGCGATCGAATGGCTGGGCAAGCGCCTGAATCTGTCCGAGGGTGCGGTCGGCAGCGTCCTCGCCGCGATCGGTACGACCCTCCCGGAAACGTCGATCCCCATCGTCGCGATCTTCTTCGGCGCAACCCGCGAGGAAGCGGAGGTCGGGTTGGGCGCTATTCTCGGCGCGCCTTTCATGCTCAGCACGCTTGTGATTCCGATCCTGGCCCTGCTTCTCCTGATCTATGCGCGGCTCGGGAAACGGGGTCCCGCCTTTCGCGTGAAGTATAAAGACCTCACGTTGGATCTCTCGTGTTTCGCCCTGGCCTATACCGTTGCGATGAGTTGTGCATTCGTTCCTTCCCGGACGCTGCACATCATGGCTGCAATCGGATTGATGAGCCTGTACGCCTACTATGTCAAACTGAAATTCAGCGACGTTGACGAACAAGGCGAGCCGAGCGAACTCGATCCTCTGTATTTCGGCAGGAAATCAGCCACCCCGTCTTATGGGATGATCGGATTGCAAGCGATCGCAGGGCTCGGAGGGCTGGCGGTGGGGGCGCAGCTGTTTGTCACGGCTGCGGAATCGACGGCGCATCTGCTTGGCATCTCTCCCTTGATCCTGGCGTTGCTCATCGCGCCGCTGGCGACGGAATTGCCGGAGATGTCCAACAGCTTTCTCTGGCTGTATCAGAAAAAAGATCGCCTGGCCGTGGGGAACGTGACCGGAGCCATGGTGTTTCAGGGAACCGTTCCGGTGTCCGTCGGGTTATTCGGGACCGAATGGGCGCTGGCTCCCTCGGCGCTCCTTACGATGGTGTTGGCGGTAATAGCGGCGGGGAGCCTGTTGCTCCAGGCTGCCTGGGCGGGACAGTGGCGGCCCTGGTTGCTGAGCGCCGGCGCAGTGCTTTATATAGGGTACGCGCTGTATTTATACGGCGGCTAACCGGTTTGTTTCGATTGTGAAGTGTTGATGAGGAGCAGATCAGTGAAGGGTCGGCTGAACACACGTCATACACACAACAGACCCGAACACAAGATTCGTCCCCTCCTCGGCATCACGATGGGCGATCCTGCCGGGATCGGTCCGGAAGTGGTTGCCAAGGCGTTGGCCGGGCCCAAGTTGAGGCGGGTTTGTTTCCCGCTCGTTATCGGATCGCTGCCCGTGATGCAGCAGACCGTGAAGACATTAAAGCTGAAGCTCGATGTGCGGTCGGTCGAAGGGCACGAAACCGGCTGGCTGCGTGCAAATCAGATCGCGGTCCTGGACCCGTTAGAAAAACCCCTCGGTGCGTTCAAGCTGGGAACTGCGGCACCCGAAACGGGAGCGGCCTCCGTGGCGTTCATCAAGAAAGCCGTGCATCTGGCGCAGATCGGCTGCATCGACGGGATTGTCACGGCGCCGATCAACAAAGAAGCCATCAATATGGCCGGCTGTCGTTTCCCCGGACATACGGAACTCCTGGCCGATCTGACTCGGACCCAGGAGTCCGGGATGATGATCATCGGCGGGCCTTTGAGGATCATGTTTGTCACCACGCATGTGGCGATCAAGGATCTTTCGTCGCTTCTGACGCAGGCCAAGATCGAAAAGGGAATCCGGTTGGCCCATCTCGCGCTGACGACACTTTTCGGCATCAAGAAGCCGAAAATCGGCGTGGCGGCGCTGAATCCCCACGCGGGCGAACACGGACTCTTTGGAGATGAAGAAGCGCGCGTGATTCTGCCGGCGGCGCGCGCGGCTCAGGCCAAGGGGATTCTTGCGAGCGACCCGCTGCCGGCCGATACGCTGTTCGGCAAGACCGCACGGGGCGATTACGACGCTGTCGTAGCCCTCTACCATGATCAGGGATTGATCCCGCTCAAGCTGGTTTCCTTCGGAACCTGTGTGAATCTGACGGTGGGACTTCCAATCATCCGGACGTCGGTCGATCATGGCACCGCGTTCGATATCGTCGGGAAAGGGATCGCCGATCCCGGCAGTTTAATTGAAGCGGTGAAACTCGCCGCGACCTTGGCGATAAAACGGCGGACACAACAGGTACATTAAAAGGATAGGAACAATCATGTCATCAGAAACGAACAACGGTCTGACGGTGATCCAGCAACAGATCAAGGAGCTGGACCAGATTTTCCAAGAGACGATGACAACGCTCAACACGGTATCCGGGATGGAGCGGGTGGCGAAATGGAAAGCGCGCACGGTCACGTTGTTGACTGAAGCGGTCGGCCAACAGGCCGGGCAGGACTTTGCCCGCGTTCAACCGGGGCCGTCCTTCACCAACGACATGGTCGAAGAATTCACCGACTTCATCGAGACGTTCAGGACGCCGCTTGCGTCACTCGCCAAATCGTTGTCCAAAGCCGGTCCGCGCCCGTCCGGCGGAGGCTGATTGGTGTCGCCCCCCGGGTTCCCTCCCGCCAACAAGCGACTCGGTCAAAATTTTCTCATCGATCCCAACATCGTGCGCAAAATCGTCGCGTTGGCCGAATTGAAGCCGGAGGATACTGTTCTTGAAATCGGTCCGGGGCGGGGGGTGCTGACGGACGCGCTGTCCCGCTCGGCAGGCAGGGTCGTGGCGGTCGAAATCGATCCGCTGCTGCACCGATTGCTCGAGGAACGGCAGGCGGAATGGCCGAACGTCGAACTGGTCTGTGATGATGCGCTTCGCTATCCGGTCGAGCGCCTTCCCGCCGGCACAATCGTCGTCGCCAACCTGCCCTATTACCTCTCCACGCCGCTGCTGTTCCGGCTTCTCGACGGTCGCGCCCGGTTTCCGCGCATGGTGCTCATGCTGCAGGAGGAAGTCGCGGACCGGCTGGTGGCAAAGCCGGGCACCACGGAGTACGGCGTCCTTTCCGTCATGGCCCAATACGCGGCGGAGATCACCAAGGCGTTTCGGGTGTCGGCGAACTGTTTCAGACCTCGTCCGGAAGTCGGCTCGGCCGTTGTGCTGCTGCGCACGAAGCCGCAGACTCCGCTTCCTCCGGAGGAAGTGCCGTCATTCGCGGCGCTCGTGAAGGCCGCTTTTGCCCACCGGCGAAAAACGCTCGTGAACTCACTTCGTGACGAAGGATATGAGCAGCAGAACGTGGTCCGGGCGCTGACCGGCATGGGTATTTCCCCCACGACCCGGGCCGAAACGCTGGCGCTCGATGTATTCATCGATCTCACCAGACGGCTGGAGGGATCGAATGCCTAGTCGGAACGGCCGGATAAACGCTGCTCTTGTTTGAATTGGCTCCCCCCCTGTGTTAGCATCCGCTCCATGGGCGTAACCAGCTCGGCCAAGCGGGGCGAGGCCCGCCGCGCCCCTGCTCCCCCTTCCCATATCAGGCGTGAAGTCATCGGCGTGATCCTGATCGCGCTGAGCCTGCTCACCTTATTGAGCTTGCTGTCGTTCGTCCCCGGCGAGCCGAAGGTCGTAGCCTCGCCTGGATCAACGGTCTCGCCTCCGACGCAGAATCTCATCGGATCAGCCGGCGCGGTGTTTTCCTCTGTGCTCTTTTCCCTGATCGGCGGAGCCGCCTATCTGTTTCCGCTCCTACTGGGTCTCATGGGCGCCCGGTGCTTTACCCAAAGCGATCTTTCGATCCGCCTGCGTAATGCGCTGGCCTCGCTCGTGGCGCTTCTGTTCCTGAGCGGCCTTCTCCATCTCGAGGTCGTGGCTGTGCCGACGCTCTCGAGCGGTTTGGTCTTCCGCGGTCAGGCCGGAGGGCTCTTCGGTCAAATCCTCGCGGACGGATTGCGGGCGTATTTTGCCAGTACCGGAGCCCATATCGTCATTATCGCCGGCTTCCTCGTTGCGATGCTCTTCACCACCCCGTTGTCACTGGCGCAAGTTGTCGTTCAAATGTCTGAACGCGGTCGAAAGCTTTATGACGCGGTCTGCGCGATGATTCCGGAGCGAAAACACGAAGAGCCGGCGGCGGAGATTCCGAAGTCGAGGCCGAGAAAATCGAAGTCCATTCGTGCCGTCATTGAGGAAGTACTCCCGCAGCCCGAAGAAGTACCCATTGCCGACATGCCGGTCATCCAGTCTCCGTTCACGCCGGCTCCTGAACCGGTCGAAGTCGCCGTGGTTGAACCGGAAGAGGCGGTGGCGGGGAGGATCGAGGACTCGGGCGATTATCAGTTGCCGGATCCGGAAGAGCTGCTGAGCGAGCCGTCGGGTGTGCTTTCGCGTGTGTCCGACGAGGAGTTGAACGCGCAGTCGGCGATTCTGTCCAAGGCCCTTCTGAGTTTCGGGATCGACGGCAAGGTGACGGAGGTTCGCCCCGGGCCGGTCGTGACGATGTATGAGTTCGAGCCGGCGCCGGGAACAAAAGTGGCCAGGATCGTGAACTTAGCCGATGATCTGGCCTTGGCCATGAAGGCGATCAGCCTGCGCATTGTGGCGCCGATTCCCGGCAAATCCGTGGTCGGCATCGAAGTGCCGAACGCCCAGCGCGAAACCGTCTCTATGAAGGAAGTCGCCACCAGTGAGGCCTTTGCGCGTGCGCGGTCGAAGCTGACCCTGGCGCTGGGCAAGGATATTTTCGGCAATCCGGTCACGGCGGATCTCAAGACCATGCCGCACCTTCTCGTCGCCGGCGCGACGGGCGCAGGGAAGAGTGTCGGACTCAATACGATGTTGATCAGCCTCCTGCTGTCGGCCAAGCCCAACGAGGTGAAGCTGCTCCTCATCGATCCCAAGATGCTGGAGTTCCAAACCTACGACGGCATCCCGCATCTCCTCCGGCCCGTGATCACTGATCCGAAGTCGGCGGCGCGCGGGTTGAGTTGGGTCGTCCAGGAAATGGAACGCCGCTACAAATTGCTGGCGGAAGCCGGTGTCCGGAATATTGATTCGTACAATCGTAAAGTCGCCGGCGCACAGGGCGTGCTCGGTGAGGCGGGACCAGAAGCGAAACCGGATCAACCGGAGCTGCCGATTCAGTTTCTGTCCGAAGAGGAACGGCTCGCAGCCGGCGAGACGGCCCTGCCGGATGGCAGCCCCGGATCCTATGCGCCGCCGCCGACTCCGCCGGAGCCTCTCCCCTACATTGTCGTCATGATCGATGAGCTGGCTGATCTGATGATGGTCGCCCCGAAAGACGTCGAAGACAAGATTGCCCGTCTGGCGCAGATGGCGCGCGCCTCCGGCATCCATCTCGTGCTGGCAACGCAACGCCCGTCCGTGGACGTGCTGACCGGGTTGATCAAGGCGAACTTCCCTGCGCGGATCGCTTTTCAAGTCTCGTCGAAGACCGCCTCGCGCACGATTCTCGATGCCAACGGAGCCGAAGCGCTGCTGGGTCGAGGGGACATGCTGTATCTGGCTTCCGGGACAGGGCGGCTGATGCGGCTGCACGGATCGTTCGTCTCCGACGACGACGTCCGCAGGGTAGTCGAGTTTGTGAAGGAACAGGCGATGCCCAGCTATAACCAGGAATTGCAGTCGTTGAAGCAGGAGGAAGCCAAAGAAGAAGAGGCGCAGGACGAAGTCTATGAGCAGGCCAAGGACTTGGTGCTGTCGACGGGACAGGCCTCGGCCTCCTTGATCCAGAGGCGCCTCCGCGTCGGCTATCCCCGTGCGGCGAGAATGATCGAGCAGATGGAAGCAGACGGTCTGGTGGGGGCTGCGGGAAGAGACGGGAGGCGCGAGGTGATCGGCCGGCGCGGACCTGTGGGAGAAGCGCAGGGATGAAACGGCTGCTGTTCGGATGTGTTCTGAGCGGGTTGCTGATCTCCGGAACTGCGGGATCGGCCGAGGAGGCAGTAGACGACCAGACACGCAAGGAAGTGCATGACGTAGTCAAGCGTCTGCAAACACGGTACGAAAAGACCAAGGACCTGCAGGCTGATTTTACGCAGAAAACCATGATCGAAGGATTCGAGCGGCCGATGACCTCTTCGGGGAAGGTCTATATCAAGAAACCGGGACGTTTGCGTTGGAACTATCTCGAGCCGTCTGCTGAAGACATTTATGTCCAAGGGGATGACGTCAAAGTCTATGTGCCGGAACACAAGCAGGTGCTGGTGGGGAAACTCACCCAGATGGCCGCGTCGAAAGCGCCGCTGGAACTCCTGCAAGGGGCGGCGAAGCTGGAAGCGTCGTTCGATGTGGAGCCGACGCCTGGAAATGGCCGCGGCCTGGGAGGGATCCCGCTGCTGACGCTGGTGCCGAAATCGCACGAGGGCGACGCGCATCGGAATCTTCAGAAGATTGTGGTGGAGGTATTCCCCAAGACGTACTTTATCCGGGCCGTTACGCTCTATGAAATCGGCGGCAACGTTTCGAGGTTTGAGTTTTCATCGTTGCAATTTAACGTCGGGCTCGGTGACGAACTGTTCACGCCGAGGTTGCCGGCCGATGTCGAAGTGGTGAAGGCGCCGGTGTTCAATCAGCCACAATGATGGGCGAACAATTTGTTATGAAAGGCCGGAAGGAGTCAGAGGCATGAGTACGGCGGTATCGAGTGCGGTTGCTGAAGCCATGGACCGGGCTGTTGCAGGGCTGGATTTCGATCGACTGCATCGGGAGTATTGGGATCAGAACGAGTTCCTGTTTATCCCGCAATTTCTACCGCGCGCCATCGTTGAAGCCGCTCTTGTTCCGCAGGCTCAGGGAGTGAAAGGGGTACTGAACCGCAATTACATTCCGGGCCACAAAAAGGGCGGCAGCGTCAGCTACTATACGGTTCAGGAAAAGGCTCCGCTCTTTCTGGATTTGTATCGCTCGCGGGCCTTCATCAACTTTTTGAGCCGGCTGGTCGAAGCGAAGCTGGTGCTGTGCCCCGATAACGATCCGCACTCCTGCGCCCTCTATTACTATACCGAGCCGGGGGATCATATCGGGTTTCATTACGACACCTCCTACTACAAGGGGGCTCGTTATACGATTCTGATGGGTCTCGTCGACAAGTCCGCTCAGTGCAAGCTGGTCTGCGAACTGTTCAAAGACGATCCGAACAAGACGCCTAGAAAATTGGAACTCGTGACGCAACCGGGGGATCTGGTGATCTTTAACGGGGATAAGCTCTGGCACGCGGTGACCCCGCTTGGAGAGGGAGAAGAACGCATTGCACTGACCATGGAATACGTGACCAATCCTGAAATGGGGCCCTTCAAGCGGCTTTACTCCAACCTCAAAGACTCGTTCGCCTATTTCGGAATTCGCGGTGTCTTCAAGCGGGCCCTGGCCTCGTCCAACCGACCGCGCTAAGCCGCAGTTCCTCCTCGTCCGCGTTCCCGTCAGAACCTACTACGGGGCGGGTGCTCAGACTGTCTGGCGGCCGCACTTCCCTGTTTTCACAATGGCGGCAAAAGTGTGTCATTCGACCGATGGTTTCATGACCTCACGGGCGCGTAGAGACTTGTCCGTCAAACCGCCTCCGTTATGGGTGGACGGTTGAGGCTGGATATTCATTGATTGCCCGACCAATCGGGGGCGCCCGGCACGGAGAGGCTTTGCGCGTTTGGGGAACGGGCCCTGGTTGGTGGATTCGAGTTCCGCAAGCGACGTACGGACGGATCGTGCGATCATCCAGGCGAGAGTAACCCCCGGAGTCCAATACACGGCATCCCGCAACTGCTCGACGAGATCCGATGGCAGGTTGACGGTCAGGCGAACCATACGGGATTTGTGTTCCGGCCCCTTCATCGTAGGTGTCCCGTCGAGACGGATCGGGTGCCGGAGTTTCTCATCTGCGGCGATGGACGTGGGCTGAGTGGTCAGCGGCATATCTTCCCCCCTTTTATAGAATGGCGGACAGGGCTGCGGCTCGCGGGCGTTCCGGATATCAAGGCGTCCGGGGAAAACGGGATTCGGCAGAAGCAGGGAGGCCGCGTGCCCGCTGAGGCAGGTACGCGGCCTTGATGGCAGAGATGCGGGGCGACGGGTGCGCTCCGGACGGGCACGGTCCGGAGGGCATCCCACTGACGAAACGGGCGTTCGCCTGCTGTCGTGGGGGTCCATCGGCGCCTCACTCCGCCAAGAAGGTTCATGTCTCTGATGCGCATAGTGAACATTCCTTAGGGTTAGTCGATAGGGTCTCTCAGCAACCTCTGTACCAGATCGACGAAAACGGGGCTTCGTAGATGGGGAGGAAGTGCAAGCGCTTGATCTATTTAGCATTCAAAAAGTCTTCTGCAGTTTGGACAATACGACGAGCTGGCCGGAGGTCTGTTGAGCAGTATCAGAATGAATACTGAGATTATCCTGGCGGATACGTCGGGAAACGGACTACGACGTGTAGGAGAAGATCGACTACGAGCAAACTACTGATGCAGGTGTTTCATAGCAGCGGCGCAGAGAATAATGAAGAAGCCCATCCAGAGGGCGGCACGCTGAAACGGAATCGCCTCATAGGATTCGCCTTCCTCCGCTTCATCATCCGATTTGAAGATCACCGTGTAGAGGAACAGGGTCAGGAGGCCGAGTACAAGGGCGAGCTTGATGAAAAACACCGTGAGATATTTGGCGTGGTGCTGCACCCCGCTGCCGGTCTGGGAGACGAGAATCTGATTGACGTAGTGAAGGTTGATCCCGCCTGTGAACAGGAGCACGATCAGCAGAATGCCCGCGACCTTTTTATAGTGCTGATAGAAGATATCGGTGATCGGTTTGATCTGTTCCTTCGAGACGGCTTTTTGGAGGCCGGGGGTCACAGCCATGACGAGAAAGGCCAGGCCGCCGATCCAGATCACGGCCGACAGGAGATGAAACCAGTGATTAATGATCGGGATGAGCGTGTTGAGATCGGTGACGATGCTTTGAAGGGCGTCCATCTCGTAGATAATTAGGAATGTTGAATGTGAAATGTGGAATTGAAGCGAAAGCCGAGCGCCATTTCTAATTCCTCATTCCGCATTCAAACTTTAAAGACAGGTGCGTCGTTGCCGAACCGCTTTTTCCGGAGTTCTTCCATCAACTCGACGGTAATGAGCGCCACATTGTTCTCTCGGGCATGCTTCTCAACGCCCTTTTTGACCATCGCGCGGAGGAAGTAGGGAATGCGGCTCAGTCGCAGAGCCGAGGCTTCGTCCCAGGCCACTTCCGTCTCATCCGGAATGTTGAAGGCGACCTTAATTTTCTCGCCGCCCTTCGGCTGGTAGAGGCACCACTGGTCCTCATCCAGCCAATCTCCGTGGTCGACGTAGGGACGGGCACGGCAGCCGCCGCAGATGTCGGTATATTCGCAGTCCCCGCATTTGCCCTTGAGTTGCGGGTAGCGGAAGGAGTTGAAGACGTCCGATTTTTCCCAGAGATCGACGAAGCTGTTCTGACGGATGTTGCCCGCGGACAATGGCATGTAGGGGCAGGGTGTCAGTTCGCCGTTCGGCGTCACGCGGGCGTAATTCGTGCCGGCAAGGCATCCGCCGCCCATGTACCCGGTGGCTTTCGTAATCGGCGAGTTCGGGTCCTTCTCATAGGCCAGGCGCTTGAAATGCGGGGCGCAACGGGCGCGGACGAGCATGCCCTTATAGTTGTCCTGGCAGTTCACCAGATAGCCGAGCACTTCTTCGTACTGGGCCGGCGTGATGTCGGTGAGTTCCTCGCCCCGGCCCGTGCAAACCATGAAGAAGACGTTCAAGACCCTGGCACCCAGGGTATGGGCCCATTCGACGACGGCGGGCAACTCCTGATAGTTCATCGGCTGCGCGCTGAAGTGCACTTGGAATTGGAGGCCGTTGCGCTTGCTGGCTTCGATCCCCGCCACGGCGGCTTCCCAGGCGCCGGGGACTCCACGGAAGGAGTTATGCTTGGCCGGGTCCAGCGAATCGATGCTGATGCCGACGCCCATGACGCCGATCTCGACCAGGGTCTTGGCCATCTCGTCGTTGATGAGCATGCCATTGGTGCCGAAGACGACCATGAAGCCGAGCTTCACCGCATGCCGGGCGATGTCGAGGATGTCAGGGCGAACCAACGGCTCGCCTCCCGTAATGACGAGGAGGCAGCCCTTGTTCACTTCCGCAATCTGGTCGATGAGCCGGAAACACTCTTCGGTCGAGAGCTCGTCATCACCCCCCGCGGCTTTGGTCGTTGCGTCGAGGTAGCAATGGTCGCACTTGAGGTTGCAGCGCTTGGTCAGATTCAGCGCGACGAGGTAGGGCTTGAAGTCATCGACCGTGCGGCCGTCGTAGGGGCCTTCACCCTGTCGGATCGGCGTGAAGAACTGCGTGATCTGCTGTTGAAACGACCCGAGCGCTCCCGGCAACGACGGGATGTTCAGGATCGGCAGCGATTTCCCCATTAGTGGCTGGCCCCGGACTTGGTTTTGCCGGTGAGGGTGGCGATCATGTCCTTGAGGTTGCCGGTCTTCATGGATTCTTCCATGTACCCTTTCGCCTGCTCGATCCCCTCATTGGCGACTTCCAGCGTAATGTGGGTCGTTCCGATCTTGTCTGCATGCTTGATGATGAGGGCCTTCGTGCAGTCGCGCATGAAGCCTTCAGGAGCACGATCAAGGCGCGCCTGCGCATCCGGCGTCCAGGTATAGGAAGAGGCTTGGGTGTGGCCGTTCCCGTTTCCACTGCCGTTCTCGTGGCTGCCGTTTCCGTTTGTTCCGGTTCCGCTCGCTGCCGCCAGTTTCGCTTCGGCTTCAGCTGAAGTTCCGGCGCCTTTGTTGGCAAAGATCGGCTGATAATCCTCAGAGGCCGCTTCCTTGATCATCGGTGCGGCATATTCCAGCGTAATCGTCGTCATGCCGAGCTTACGGGCGGTTTTTTCGATCTTGGCCTTCGCGCGACGGCGTTGGAAGCCAGCCGGGACGGCGCGGATCGCTTCCTTTGCGTCCTTCGTCCATTGCATCGGGACGTCGTCATAGGCCAGATCGGTTTCGACCTCGCCTTCAGCCTTGGCCGCTGCTTCGAAGATGCTCTTGTCGACTTGTTTGAAGCGGGCACCTTCCGCGCCGCAGACAGGGCATTTCACCGGCGTCTCGCCCTTGCCGATATAGCCGCAGCCGTCGCACACGAAGTAGTTCTGACTCATTCGATCGAGATAGGCCTGAGTGCCTGCGCTGACCGTCGGCTTTTCCTCGACCACCTGGGTCATCATGCCGCTGAGCGTGGAGCCCATCAGATCTTTGGCCACCGAGTCGTCCGCCTGCATCCTGTCGCGATCAATGCCGGCTGCGTCCAAGCTGCCCCCCAATGCGCGCATGGCGTCCATCGCGCCCTTGGGCAGGATATGACCGACGGCGGCATCCACGACGGTATTGCTGATGATCGTATGGCCCTTCTCGATTGCGTAGCGGTGGATCGCCGTCTTGGCGACGCCGCGGGCGAACACCGGGATCTTTTCCATCCGGCGCAGCGCCTCTTCCGTCCAGGCGATCGTGTATTCGGCCTGCGTGTCGATCGGCGGCACGTATTTGCGATTGGACACGAGTACGTTGCAGGGCGCGCTGCGGAGGAGATTTTCCGTGTTGCTGCCGATATCCATATCCTCATCGCTGTGGACGCCGATGCGGCCGACAATCAGAAGCGCCGGGATGTCCTTCCGGACGTATTGAATGATCTTCTCGAACGCCTTGCCGTCGAGCAACGTCGTCTTGACGTCGGTCTGCTCGGCCTGGGCGATTTCGCGCGAAATATCCAGGTGCGACTGGTAGATCTTGGCCAGGCCGCTGTCGATGATCTCTTCGTGGAGCTTTTCCTGTTCCTTGAACCGGAACACTTTGCCGGCCTCCTCGTTCAACACACCGGAAATGCTGTGGAAGGCTGCGTAGTGGAAGTACGGATCGAAGGCCGAGATGGCTTCCACCGGCATGTTGAGGGCTTTGCCCAGCGCCAGGCCGGTCATCAGTCCGCCGAATGAATAGGGGCTGCCGTCGACCGCGACGACGATCTTGCCGCTGGTCATCGGCTGGGTATTTTTAATAATCAGCATGTCGGAGTTGCGGACGCGGCGGACGACGCGCTCCGTATTGCTGCCGATCACGCTGTCCTTGACGGCGCCCACGCCCAATGCGCCCATAATCACAAGGTCATAGGCGTTCGTATTGATGTCTTCGGCCAGCACCTTCCAGTTGCGGCCTTCGAGCGACCGCCGTTCGATCGGCAGGTTGGCTTCGTTGCATTTCTTATCGACGTAGTCCAGGTAGGAATCGGTGATGATCTGGAGTCCGCGGGTGATCAGCGAATCGTGGATCTGCCGCTGCCGGTCGAGTTCCTTCTCGTCGTGGTATTCCTCCGGCAGACCCGCTTCCATCTGTTTGAAGCGTTTGTCGTGCATTTTGGCCGCATAGACATGGCTGCCCACAATCTTGGACCCGAACATCTTGGCCATGTGGACTCCGACGTCCACGGCCGTGTTGGAATGGTCGGAATTATCGACCGGAATATAGATCGTCTTGTACATCGAGATGCCTCCTCCAGGCGCTCTCCGGACCAGGGGAAATCGGCGTAATTGTCAGATAATCCAAACGGTTGACGTACTGCCCCAGTCTCAAAGAAAGCGCATGATAGCACTGGCCAGAATTGGAATGCAAGGCGTGAGAAGGGGGCGAAGAGGCTAGGAGGCGGAGGTGACCACGGGCTTATCCCCGGAGGCTTTCGCCGTTCGAATGGACTGTCGTGAGCGGAGAATTTCCTCCAGCGAGAGGAGTGCGTCCCTTCCAGAATTTCCCTCGATCCCGCGGCTCAGGCTCTGGTCGGCATAGGAGCCGGATTCGTCGGCGGATTGAGACAGGGACCCTGACCATTTTCGGGGATCCCGGCTCCCTGCTTTACGTTCCCAGGCTCTGAGGCAGGCCTTCGCGATGAACTTGTTCAAAGGCGCCGGGTTGTAGAGAAGCTTTCTGATACTGGTCGGGGTCAGCATCAGGGGGTTATAGCCGGCTGAGAGGTATCCCTCTTCCAGGAGGCGCCGTTCCAGATCGGTGTTCGGCTGAATGCCCAGGAAAAACATCAAGGGGAAGACCCGCTCTTCGCCAAGGATCGAGGCGACCGTCTTGTAGGACTCTACGCTTTGGAGCAACGATTCCTCGGTTTCCTTGGGGCTGTTCAGCGAATAGTTCAGGATGACCTTCCCCTTGAATCCCGCTTCCGCCAGGTAGCGACAGCCGTCATAGAGCCGTTCGAGCTTGAAGCCCATATGGAGATTGTTCAGCACCTCTTGTGAGCCGGAGGTGATCGCGACCTCCAGGTCGCCGACACCCGAGCGAACCATGAGCTTGGCAAGTTCCGACGTGATCAGTGAGGTGCGGATATAGCCGGACCATTCAATCTCCAGTTTTTCGCTGATGATCCGTTCCAGGATCTCCGTGCACTGGGGATAGGCTTCCTTGCCGGTGATGAATTGGGCGTCGGTAAACCAGAACCGGCGTGAGCCCCATTGATGATAGTGCTGAGAAATGTCCTTCACGACCATGTCGGGAGGCCGATAACGGACACGCTTTCCCTCAATGTACGGGTAGAGACAGAAGGCGCAATCGTAGGGACAGCCCCGTTTGGTTTGCACGCCGATGGACTCGCCCTGGTATTCGCGATACTGCGGGAAAATCGATGTGAGATAGGGTAAGTCCACGGTCAGGGCGTCGAGCAGCGCCGGCGAGCCCTGGCGGCCTTTCCGGATCTGCTTTCTCTCCCTAATGATATAGCGTTCGTCTTCAATGGACCGGCCCTCAATGACCTTCAGGATCGCATCCTCGCCTTCGCCGAGGAGGCCGATGGTCCCCTCCGGCAGCTTCTCGATCAACTGATCGGCAAAGGCGGTGAAGGCCCCGCCGCCGATCATGATCTGCGCCTTGGGAAATTCTTTCCTGATCAGCCAGGGATACGAGAGAATCGTGTAGATGTGGCTGTAATAACGGTAGAGCTGTTTCACCCCTTCGATCGAAGCCATGACGCGCTTGAGCGGATTGCTGGCAAAATAAAAATTAAACGCATGTTCGAGCGAAGAATCCCCCTCGTGCGGGGAGAAGATTTGAATGTCGCGCCAGGAAAAGCAGACCAGATCAGGTTTGAACTCGGCGGCGGCATCCCGGATGGCCTGGCTTCGTTGTGGAACGGGAAACAACGACAGATCGAGAATGCGCTGGCGCACTTCCGGCTTCCGGCGGTGGATGAAGTCGGCCAGGTAGGTAATCCCGATGGGATAGACCTTCTTGCACGGAAGAAAAATGTAAAGTATCGAGTCCATGTGTAGGCTCGGGGCTAGGGGTGAACGGCTGGAGGTGAGAGATGAATCATCATGCCCGTTGCCTCTAGCCGCGTACCTCTCGCCTATTTTGTCGCGACGTGAATTGCGACAATACCCCCGGTTACGTTCTTGTACGACACTTGACGGAATCCTGCCTCGCGGAGGATTTGGCAGAGCCGTTCCTGGTCCGGGAACGTGCGGATCGAGGCCGGCAGGTATTCGTAGACGCCGGTCTTGTCCCGTGCGACTTTTGTGCCGATCCAGGGCAGCAGCGTGAACGAGTACCAGTCGTAAAGCGCGCGCAACCAGCCGAAGACCGGACGGGAGAATTCCAGGCAGACGAAGGTGCCGCCCGGTTTCATCACCCGGCGAATCTCACCGACTGCTTGCGACAGGTTCCCGACGTTGCGCATGCAGAAGCCGGTCGTGACGGCATCGAACGTATTGTCGTCAAATCCGAGATGTTCCGCGTTGGCCTGCAGGCAGGTGATCCTGCCCGTCAGCCCGTTGCCATCTATCTTCTTGAGCCCCTCGGCCAGCATGGCGTGGTTGAGGTCAGAGGCGATCACACGGCCCTTGGTTCCCATACGGGGCTCGACCAGGAGCGCCAGATCGGCGGTACCGGCTCCGACATCGAGCGCCGTTCCCTGTTCGATTTTCGGAACGAACGAGGCCGTGAGCTTCTTCCAACGGTAGTGGAGGCCGAAACTCAGCAGCGTGTTGTTCAAATCGTAGACGCCGGCGATGGCGGTGAACATCCGTTGTACCGCCTGTTCACGGGCCTGGCCGGACCAGGTGGAGACGGCTTGCGCCGGCGCTGGCGATTCCTGCGCCACGGGCGGTTGTTCGACTCGTACCATGCCAGGGTCGTAGCACCGGCTTTCCGTCTTTGTCAAGGCGACCGGAACGGATGCTATAATCCCGACGCCATCTGAACACGTAGAGTTCTGAGTGCTAAGTGCTGAGTTCTGAGTTGCCGGATCCGGAAGCGGACCGCCGACGGTTCATCCACGGAGCCTTATGGGCCAATCGATCGTCATCAAGGGCGCGCGCGAGCATAATCTCAAGAACATCGACGTCGAGATCCCGCGCGACAAACTCGTCGTCATCACGGGCCTGAGCGGGTCCGGCAAGTCCTCGCTTGCCTTCGACACGATCTACGCCGAAGGTCAGCGGCGCTATGTCGAATCGCTGTCCGCCTATGCCCGTCAGTTCCTCGAACAGATGGGCAAGCCAGACGTCGATTCGATCGAGGGGCTCTCGCCCGCCATTTCCATCGAACAGAAAAGTACCAGCCACAATCCCCGCTCCACCGTGGGGACGGTCACCGAAATTTATGACTACCTCCGGTTGCTTTTTGCCCGGGTCGGGCGTCCCTACTGTTTCCAGTGCGGAGAAGAGATTACGGCCCAGACGGTCCAGCAGATGGTGGACGCGATCGGCGGATTGGACGAAGGCACGAAGTTTCAAATCCTGGCGCCGATCGTCCGGGGCCGGAAGGGCGAGTATCGCAAGGAGCTGTTGGAGATGCGCCGGGCCGGGTATGTCCGCGCCCGCATCGACGACAAGATCGTCGATCTCGGCGATGACATCACTCTCGATAAACAGAAGAAGCATACGATCGAAATTATTGTCGATCGATTGGTCATGAAGCCCGGCGATGCCCTGATGCGCCGGCTCGCCGACTCGGTCGAAACGTCATTAAAACTGGGCGGCGGGCTGGTCGGTGTCTTGACGGAAGAAGGCAAAACGCTTCTCTACAGCGAAAAACTCGCCTGTATCCGCTGCGGCATCAGTTACCCGGAAGTCACACCTCGGGTGTTTTCCTTCAACAGCCCCCACGGGGCCTGTCCCGCCTGTGACGGTATCGGCTATGCCATGACACCCGGTTCCCCTGAGGAGGAGGACTTCACGCTGCTCGAACCGTGCGAGGTGTGCAAGGGCGCCAGGCTCAGGCCCGAAAGTCTCTCGGTCAAGATTGCCAAGCAATCGATTGCCGAAGTCACGCACCTGTCGGTGCGGGCCGCCGCAGATTTGTTCAGCAGATTGAAATTCACGGAGCGTGAAACGGTCATCGCCCATCGGATCTTGAAGGAGATTCGAGAGCGGCTTGGGTTTCTTGTGAACGTCGGGCTCGATTATCTCACGCTCGATCGGGCGGCCGCCACGCTCTCCGGCGGCGAGGGCCAACGTATCAGGCTCGCGACGCAAATCGGTTCCGGCCTTGTCGGCGTGCTCTACATCCTCGATGAGCCCTCGATCGGTCTGCACCAACGGGACAATCGGCGCCTGCTCCAGACACTGCTGCGATTGCGCGACCTCGGCAATACCGTGGTGGTGGTGGAACATGATGCGGAAACGATGATGGCGGCGGATCACCTCCTCGATATGGGGCCCGGGGCCGGGTCGCACGGGGGCCACGTGATCGCCCAGGGCACGCCGCAGCAAGTGATGGCCGATCCCAATTCATTGACCGGGCAATACCTGCGGGGTGCTCAATCCGTATCGGTCCCGCAGCGGCAACGGAAGCCCAGAGGATTTCTCTCCGTGGTCGGCGCGCGGAAGCACAATCTGAAGAACGTGACGGCCAAGATCCCGCTGGGGCTGTTTACCTGCGTGACCGGCGTCTCAGGGTCGGGCAAAAGCACGCTGGTCTTGGAAGTGCTGTTTCATTCCCTCTCTCAGCTGCTCTATCACAAGAAGCCGAAGATCGACGGGTGCAAGGAGCTGCACGGAGTTTTGGCGCTCGATAAGGTGATTGACATCGATCAATCGCCGATCGGCCGCACACCACGGTCCAATCCGGCCACCTACACGGGACTCTTCGGATACATCCGGGACCTCTATTCAAACCTTCCCGAATCGCGCGTGCGGGGCTATAAGCCGGGCCGCTACAGCTTCAACGTCAAAGGGGGACGTTGCGAAGCCTGCCAGGGCGACGGATTGATCAAGATCGAAATGCATTTCCTGCCCGATGTCTATGTCACCTGCGAAGTCTGCAAGGGCCAGCGATACAATCGGGAGACGCTCGAGATTCTGCACAAGGGGAAGAGTATCGCGGACGTCCTCAACATGACCGTGGATGACGCGCTCGAATTTTTCGAGCACATTCCGCTGATCAAGGCCAAGTTGCAGACGCTGCACGACGTCGGCCTGCACTATGTCAAGTTGGGCCAGTCGGCCACGACGCTGTCGGGAGGCGAAGCGCAACGGGTCAAACTGTCCCGCGAGTTGTCGAAGCGCGCGACCGGACGGACGATGTACATTCTGGACGAGCCGACAACCGGGCTTCACTTCGCGGATGTGCAGCGGTTGCTCGATGTGCTGGATCGTCTTGTCGAAGCCGGCAATACGGTGCTCGTCATCGAACACAATCTTGACGTGATCAAGAACGCCGATTGGATCATCGACCTCGGTCCGGAGGGCGGCGACCGCGGCGGGGAAATCGTCGCCGAAGGCCCGCCGAAAGACATCGCGAAGTCCAAACGGTCCTATACGGGGCAAGTGTTAAAGGAGGCTGGAGTATAAGAATCAACTGCCGGTCTCGACGGATCATCAGTAGGGTAGTATCAACTTGTTGAGAGTAAGACCGCTCGGCGTTATCGTATCGTCATCGCAAATCTTTTCTCGCGAAGAGTCCAATTCAATCATTTCGTTTTGATCTCCCTCGACGCAGCGGCCCCGAGCACATAGCGTCCTCACCGAGACATCCTGTCCAAGCCTCCAAACACCCGCAGCGATAATGAGTTTGTTCCGTTGAGCGGGAATATCAACCGGATAAAACGTCTCATCGGAAGCTGATCCGCGTTATTCCGCTCTCCTCGGAAACGCACCTGTTTCGGGTTACAGATTGGGAAGTTAGAGGTGATTTGCCATCTTGCCGGAATTCTGGCCCGTGAATTGCGCGACCCTTTATGTAACGGGCAAGAGAAAATGAGAAGCGTGAATCATCCATGAACCTCACCTGAAAGGGGGACCTATGAATCGCGATCAATTCAAAGGCCAATGGAGTCAGTTCAAGGGAGAACTCAAGAAGCAATGGGGAAAGTTTACCGATGACGATCTGATGCAGATCGAAGGCGACTATGACAAATTCATCGGCTCATTGCAGAAACGGTATGGAGATCAGAAAGAGGAAGTTCGTCGTTGGGTCGAACAGTGGTACGAAAGGCCGCAGGGGTCAGGGAAGCCAGGCACGATGCCGAAGGCCGGATAGGAGCGTCGGAAACGCGTGGACGGCGGTGCTTCACCATACTCGTTACTCATTATTCCAATCGTTCAATTCACACAAAGGAGGTTTTGACGATGAAGAAGGTATTCATTGCAGCCGTGCTGATGGCAGGCCTGATGGGCTCCTCTGCCTGGGCCCTATTCGAGACCAACAAGGAACTGGCGCAGAGCGCGACCGTGACGCTGGAGAAGGCCGTCCAAGCAGCGGTGGCGGCCATACCCGGAAAGGCGGTCGAGGCGGAGATCGGTAAAAGGGAAGGACGGACCGTGTACAAAGTCGAGATTGTCGACAACAACAACAAGACGCAGAAGGTCTACGTCGATGCCCAGACGATGCAGACCAGGATTGGTAAGTAGGAATGTCCGTGCAACAGGCCGAACGGAATTCCGCTCGGCGTGGCCGCTCTGGCTACTGAGCCCATACAAACAGGAGACTCCCGATGAAACTAACAAACCTGATCCTGTCCGCAGCCGTCGTAGTTGCTGTGCTCTCGACCGTCACGTGGCGGTTAGCGGAAGCTGCATATCGGCCTGCTCCGCCGTCGGTATCTGTCGAGAACTCCCCGAACCTGCTGATCATGAACAAAGACCAATTCCAGGGCAAGTGGAAACAGTTCAAGGGGGATTTGAAAAAACAATGGGGCGAGTTTACCGATGATGACCTCATGGAAATCGAAGGCAATTACGACAAGTTCGAGGGTAAGGTGCAAGATCGGTATGGAGCCCGAAAAGAAGATGTCAAGCGCTGGACGGATGAGTGGTTCAAGAAACGGAGCGGCTCCAAGCGAAAATAGCAAAGAAAAAGAAGAGGACAGCTAAGACGTCTTTCATGCTCTGTGGCCGCTCGATAGGTGTGGATCGAACGCTCGAGAGGAGGCCTATGAACAAGACATTGAACACGACATTCCTGAACGATGTACTGGCCATACGGCTGCGAGCCCGTGAGCATATCGAAGGCGGGGCGGTGACGGAAGGATACCGGGCGGACCGTAAGATGGTCCTCAAGCTATTGGACGAAGCTCTCGCCACCGAATTGGTCTGCGTGCTTCGGTACAAGCGGCATTACTTCACGGCGAAGGGTATCTATGCCGAACCGGTTGCCCAGGAGTTCCTCGCCCATGCAGCGGACGAGCAAGCGCATGCCGATCAAATCGCGGCTCGTATCATCCAGCTTGGTGGTGACCCCAATTTCAACCCCAAAGGACTGCTCACGAGGAGCCATTCCGAATATGTGGAGGCCGAGTCATTGGTGGAGAGTGTCAAGGAGAATCTCGTGGCGGAGCGGATCGCTATCGATTCCTATACGGAGATGATTCGGTACCTTGGCGACGACGATCCGACGACCCGACGCATGCTTGAAGATATCTTGGCGAAAGAGGAGGAGCACGCCGGGGATCTCGCGAGTTTCCTGGCAACACTCGATGCATCCTAGTGCTCGGGGTGATCCTGGCGCCATAGGCCCGAGCGCAGTTGCGGAGAGTGATTCGAAACTCCGCGGACAAAGGCGGGGAAGAATCCGCGATGGGTTGGGAGACGGCACAGGAAGAGAGAAAGGAATATGCCGATTCGGAGAAGGCCGCGTTTCGAGTCCCCTGCGTAGAGTCGAACAGGGGGGAACGCGGCAATGAATATACGCATTATCCAAATCGCGACGCTGATTCTGGTGATCGTGGCGGTGCAGGTCGCTATGAAGCTTCTGCCGTTGCCGGCCGAACTTGACCTGGCGACCTGCTAACTCGAACCGCTCCTCCAATGCTTGAACGAAGAGGTGCCTGGTTTGCGGCAAGAAGCTTCTCAGGCAGTGCGAGATCCCAACCCCGTCTTGGCGGATGTCGGCTTTGTACTGCCGCAGGTCCGTGAGGTTGACGCTACCTTTAATGCGGTCAAACAGGATGTGATGCGGGTTCCGATGATGAAAGTCGGGGACTGGCTCAATCGCCTATTGAGATCGCCCTCTGGCTTCAATGGTAATCGGCAACCGCTTATGGACTGGGGCGATTCTCATACAGCTATGTGAAAGGAGAGACACCATGAAACGGTTTCTGTTGATCGTAGGCCTCGTGCTGGTGTCGACTTCCCTATGGGCCGGATGCCAGACGATGTCGTCAAACACAGAAGATGCGCGGATCACTGCAGCGATTAAAAGCAAGCTAGCTGAGGAACAGTTCGATCTCTCACGTGTGGGAGTGGATACGGGAAACGCCCACGTCTACTTGAGTGGGGTCGTGCCCTCATCAGACCACAAGGCGCGGGTGGAACAGATTGCGAATGGGATACTGGAAGCTTCTCCCGCTGCCTCCTATGGATCCGTCATCAATCGGTTGCAGATACGGCCGGTCATCTCCGATGTCGCCGTCACTTCTTCCGTCAAGGGACTTCTCATGACTGATCGGATGATCAATGCATCCCAGATCGGTGTGGAGACGCAACAAGGGATCGTCAGTTTGAACGGATTCGTCCCGTCGCAAGAACAGAAGTTGCGAGCGGAACTTCTCACTCGGGACATCCAAGGAGTTCGACAGGTGGTGAATAATCTTCAGGTTACGATGGTGACTCCGGCGCCAAACCCCGCCGCGCCGATTCAAGATGACTCCGTGATCACGGCGACCATCAAGGAGAAGCTTATGGTGGATCGGCTGGCGAATCTCGCCAGAGTGCAAGTGGATACGACCGAAGGGACCGTCTATCTCAATGGCACGGTGCCCTCGACCGTCCACAAGACACGGGCGGAGCAGGTTGCTCGCGATGTCAGAGGCGTCACCCAGGTCGTGAATAACATACAAGTACAGCCATAAACCTGTGCGGCCGCACTGTTTCTTAATCGTACGGCCTGGATGAAGACACAACAATGTTCGCGTACGTGCTGATGATGTTGACCGTCCTGCGCTTAGGCGCTTTGCCGAGCTGGCCCGACAGCCGGCTGGGGATACTGCCCGGCCGGCTTGGTGGGACGATCTTGCTCGTTTTCGCGACGCTTGGTGTTGGTATGACGCCTCTGGGTTGAGTCAAGCATCCATCAAAGAAGGAGAACAATGCGAAATGCGAGAGGATGATTGTTCTGCTGCGAGCGCGCGAGTGAGGTGGCTGCCGGCCCGGACGATGGTGTGGCTGTGGGTGGGATGGGTAGGAATTGTTGCGCCGGAAGGGACCGGGCAAGTCAAATCACAGCAAGAACCACCAGATCCTGTGCCGCTTCCGCAGCCACCCTCCCCTCCCTCCCCCGGCCCTGGCCGTCCCGGCCCGACGGATCCAACCCCGCCGCAACCAACTCCACCTCAACATGCTTAATGATGTGACCATGCCAACTTGCCGGCCCCTATCCGAAGAGAAGCAGGCCAACGATCGCCAGCAACATGGCAGGGAAACAATCGTGAAGATGCTGCTGTGCCTGACTTTGGCCCAGACTTTGGCCCCATGGTGGGCGCCTACCACTTTTAGCGGAGTCGATTCGTACGGCGGGGAGACCGAGGCGCCGAAGACGTACGAAGTTACGGGCACATTGACGGAGCTGGATTTAGCGAGAGGAAAAGGGAAGATCAGAACCGACCTCGGCAAATCCGTCTTCCTTGAAGTGAGAAAGCCCGAATTGTTCAAGAATCTATCGGTCGGTGACCGGGTGACTATTCTGATGACAGGGGACGGCCGGGTGGACAAAGTGATGGGTATGAATGTCCCCGATCTTGCCGTCACCGGCCAACCGGTTCCGCCTGAACCGTAAATGAGCAGATGCTATGAAACAGACGGGTACCGATGTCCCGCAATCATTTTATCTGCACGGCTTGAACGGCATTTCGGATCGCAGCATCGACATGCACGTGAAGCTCTAGATTCTCCAATGCCTTCTTGCAGCAGGTATGATCGCACCGTAAAATATCGCGCCTTCAATGTCGGTTGTATTCGGTTCAGGAGTAGGCGCCCAAGGAAACTGGGATATGGCTGCAGCCGATGGGAGGCATCACAGAGCAGGTCTCGTGAAACGGCGTTCGTGCAAAGACCACCAGCCGAAGAGGCATCTTCTCTAGTAGGAAAGGAGCCCA
>DATGEA010000151.1:0-5987 GCA_035310605.1 Nitrospira sp.
GAGTGATTGGGATGCAGTGAAAGGAACGTCCGGTGAGACGATTGTCTATTATCGTGTGAAGACTCATAATGGCGCCGGAGGCGATGTGAGAGAATCGATTAGGCCGGCGAAGGGTCTGCTCGGCGACTTTGACCCTCCGTACCTCATCGTGAATGAGAGCATCGCGTCTGATGGGCATCCTCCAGCAACACCAAATAATCTGCGGGTTTTTTAACCAATGATCACTTCACAATCAGAAGAACATCATCCTTCATATCGTTTTAGCCTAGCAATGGATTGATGTGTGCGTCTGCTCTTGTGTGGTATGACCAGAATGGTCTCTGGTCGTAAATCTTTCCCCTTTGCTGAGCTAAAGAATCGACGGTGCATCCCGAGACAATAAGGCTGCGCTGCCAGTGATAGCGCAAGGCCATATAGAAGTTGAGGACTGATCGCCAGATCCAACAGATCGGCGGCGAATGGTCGAAACAGTGTCTGGATTCCCTCTTCGCGTTATGAGCGGCACCCGCTTGCTTCGCTCTCCGCAAAGTGTTGCGTAAGGAACCCCGCTGGCGTCAAGCGGCGGAGCGACAGCACGGGAGGCAGGTTTGTTTGGTCCGTTTGGTCTAGGTGGTTTTCCGCAATACCCCCTTTGGAATAAGGCCATTCGGTAAATTACGTGTATTCTTTAGCTCATCCATGGAGCTCACATACCTGCGAAGAGCCCAAGTCGTGTTCAAATTAAGACTCGTCGAATACCTGCCGGGCTCCTTCCTTTCCTCACAAACTGCTTTGAGCCCTCATGACCGAGAAGGGTTTGTTCAATGAAACCGATCTAAGCTCGCGGAGAAATTGAGCAAGGGGCATACCTTGTGTGACATTCATATCAGCGATAGGAGGTCCTCTACGATTACGCGATGTTCCATAGCTCATCTCACTGTTGGAACGCTCTGACGCCGACAACGAGTACAGTTGCCATGAATCGAAAACGATTCAGCGATGAATCATTTTGGATTAACAGGAGTGATGCGTGATGGATGGGTGATGACTAGGCGAGTCACTCAGAACTTCCCTGGTGACTCAGAACTCCCGAGCCGTAGGGCGTTAGGCGATAACTCAGAGCTTTCCGGGCTATCACCCTTCAGCTGTCAGCAAACAGTTCTGGATTAACTCAGAACTCAGAACATTCTCCTATCCATTCCTCATTCGCAATCTCTACGTCCTGGGAGGAGGCATCAACTGCGTCGGTTTGGTGGTCTGGCTGACAGCCAGTCTGAAGGCTGGTATACTGCCCGCTGAGGTGCATATGAACAATGTCGAATCCATTGAGAAGCAAATCAAAAAGCTTTCTTCTGAGGAGCTTGCGAAGTTTCGGACGTGGTATGCGGCGTTTGATGCTGAGGCTTGGGACCATCAGTTTGAAGCCGACGTGAAGGCTGGCAAGCTGGATGCTTTGGCCGAGAAAGCCCTCCGTGATCACAGTTCTGGGAAAACGACGAAGTTGTGATTCATCATCTTTCTCACCCACCCACTACCCCGTCGCACCGAGACGCGCCGCTTTCCCAAGCCCGACCTCTGGACCTGCTATAACGCTCTTCCTGTCCCCATCCGTGAACAAGCCGACAAAGCCTTTGCGCTCCTAAAAAAGAATCCCCAACATCCTTCTTTGCATCTGAAGAAAGTAGGTCGCTTCTGGTCGGCCCGTGTGGGACTTCATTATCGAGTTGTAGGCGTGGAGGTACCTGACGGCGTTCTCTGGTTCTGGATCGGCACCCATGCAGAATACGACAAACTGATTCGCTAATTGATTCTGTTAAGAATGCTCACTAGTAAGGCCTTGGCAGAAGACATCCAGCGGGCGAACCGTCGTAGACTACGCGGATAATTTTGGCGCCTTACGCACTCTCGCTCGCACGGTTCCGCGCCGTTGCCCACGGGGAGCCTTGTGAACCGTGACTTCTACATCTTGGCCCAGCAGCGAGAGGAAATGCACCAGTCGTTCGATGGAAAACCCGGCCATCTGGCCGCCCAAGAGTTTCGATACTTTTGCCTGGTCAATCCCTAACTGAACCGCCGCTTCAGTCTGCTTCCATCCCCGCTCTTTGATCGTTTCTTGGAGGGCCAGAAGCAGGCTGCTTTTAAGGATCAATTCTGCGGACTTCTCGTCCGAGAACCCCAAATCTCTAAACACGTTCCCGCTGCCTTTGGTAACCGTGGCGCGTGTCATAGCTGTTGCTCCTTCCTCCACTTCAGTAAGTCGGTATATCGACTTGCTGCTAGCTGTATATCGCCTTTCGCGGTCTTCTGGGACCGTTTCTCAAACACATGCAGCACGTACACCGCCTCCTCAAACTTGGCCACATAGAGCACCCGATAGCTCCCGCTTTCATCTCGCACCCGGATTTCATTGGCCCCCACTCCAACTGTGGCCATCGGTTTCCTGTCATCCGGCTCTTTTCCTTGCTGCACCTTGAAGAGTTGATACCCCGCTATTTCCCTTGCATTGTCGGGACGATCTCGCAGATCATCCCGCGACGATCCCACAAAGTGAAGAGGCTTCATTGCGGTCTAGGATATGCCTAAAATGGCATATCCGCAAGAGCCCTGAAGATTCTTATTGTTACGCGGGCAAGACCGTGATGAGTGATGGGTAACGAGTAAAACATGACGTGTGACGAGTGACGAGTAACGAGTAAGGCGTTATACGTGAGGTGGTTGACGAGTGATCCGTTCCGGATGACTCAGAACTCAGAGCTGCCCTTTCTAAGATCGGCACCCGCTTGCTTCGCTCTCCGCAAAGCGTTGCGTGAGGAACCCGGCCGGCGTCAAGCGACGGAGCGACAGCACGGGAGGCAGGTTTGGTTGGTCCATCTGGTCTATTTGGTCTATCTGGTTTGTTTGGTTGATTTCGCTTTTCGGACGAACCGCACCAAATGAACCAGACGAACTAGACAAACCAGATGAACTAGACGAACCAGCCAAACCTTCCCCCTCATCCCTCGCCACTGACCCCTCGGCTGTCGCGAGTGCGTCGAGCGAGCTGACCATCCAGCCCCCCGGCTCCGTCGGGACCTGGTCGCGCCCGGCGATGATGAAGCTGCTCGATCCTCCGGCGTTGAGCACCGCACAGCGTTGGGCTTGCAAGGCCTGACCCTGGCGGGTGGAGGAGGGGAGCGAAGAGACCGTACCGGCTAAATTTGAGGTCGGGCTTTGAATCGTCCCGCTCTGTCCGAACTCGGAGGAGGCGCTGATGACGCTGCTGGGATCGACCAGCAACAGGTTTGCGATCAGTTGAATATTGCCGCCGTTACCCAAGACCGCCTGCGCTAGGATATTGCTGTTGTTCTGCAGCGAGATGAGCGTAGGATCGATCGTGATGTTCCCGCCGCCGCCGCTACCGCCAAGCACCGAGGTGCTGATCGTACTGTTCACCAGACTGACGCGATCGACGGCCCGGATGTCGATATTCCCTCCGCTCGCCATAGCGGCTTCGGTCTTGATCGAGCTGTCGTGCATATCAAGCTGCTGACCGGCATTGATTGAGATGCTGCCGGCGTTGCCGGCACCGGTGCTGGTGCTTTCGATGCGTGAATTGCCCGTAACGATGACAGCCTCGGATGCGACAAGTTGAATCGGTCCGCCAGCGGCCGCCCCCGTAGTGCTCGCCGCGACGAGGCTATTGTTAGCCACGGTAAGGGTACCGTCAGTCGCACGAGCCTTGATCGTCCCACCGACGGCAGAGGCGTCGCTGCCGCTGATGCGTGTACTCAAGGTGCTGTGATCAATTACGATCGAGGGGGCAGTCAGGTCGAGAGATGTGCCGCTCCCCAGAGAGGTCGAGCTGCGGATGACGCTGTCACCGGAGATATTGAGGGAACCGGTTGCGGTAATCTGCACGGTTCCGCCAGGGCGGGTTGCCGTATCGCCGTCTATTCTGGCCTTATCGCCGAGGACAAACTGCCCCGTAGTAATGAAGATGTTCGCTGGGGACGTTTGGCTGCTGTTGGCGATAGAGCTGAAGTTGCCCAGATCAGATTGACCGGAGATGAAAGTGGAATGTGTTGCGGCGATACTAATTGAACCGGACGAACCGCTCGAGCTTATCGTTCTGACAGCGCCTCCGTTAGTCACATTTAGAACGTCTGAGGTAATCGTGATGTTGCCGGCACGGCCGGTGTCCGATGATGTGCCGATTACCCCGTTATCCTGGACCGACAGAGTGGCCCCCGGAGCGGAGATGGTAATGTGTCCACCTTCGGTACTGGACTGGGCAGTAGTTGTGATATTACTGACTTCTGTTCCCACAAATGGATCAAGCCCTGCCACGGTCACAGAACGGTTCGCGGAAATGGTGATATTTCCTGGTGATGCGGGACCGCCACTAGACGATGACAGGAAAGAACCATTCAGGACCTCGACGTTCTCTGCCGTGATTTCCAGGTTGCCGGATCGCCCAAGACCTGTATTGGTGCCGACTGAAATGCTGCTCAGATTGTCGAGCCGAACTTCATGATCGACCACGATGCTGACGCCGGGGTTTGCTCCAGGGGCATCCCCCATTGTCATATTCTGGATCACGGAGAGGTTATCCATCACGAACTGGCCGCCCCTGATGCGGATCGCTCCGCCGGCTTCATTTCCTTGCCCCACTATTCCACTGACATCGAGAAGTGAGAAGTCGGAGATTGAGATGGTGCCCCTTGCCGTAAAGGATTGTCCGTTGATATTCGGTCCTGACTGGAGACTGGGATACAACACTTCTCCGGGAGAGGCGACGCTCACAAGATTAATGTGTCCGCTCGGCACTGAAATCGAGGCGGGCGTTCCAGAATCCGGGTCGGCACCGATGGAAATATTCCCGCCGATCAGCGAAAGCGTGCTCCCTTTCAGGTTCCCGGTCACAGGGTCTGTGCTAAGTGGAAGCGTGAGCGTGCTGCCCTGGACTGTGATAGAAGCGGGTGTATCGGTAAGAAATCCAAACGCTGCCGGCGTGAGAAATCCGAAATCCACGATCGATGACACCGAGAGGACACTGTTGCTGAGTCCATCGGATGCGGGATTGGCGTAAAAGTTCGCGCTATTGGCTCCGTCGAAGAGGCGGATGTAGTCCGCTGTCGTGAAGTGTGCGGCGCCTCCCACATTCAACGTGGCACTGGGGCCAAACAGGATTCCCGCCGGATTCATGAGGAAGAGGTTGGCATTGCCGAAGCCTTCAGTCTGAATCATTCCATAAATCTGAGATGGATTGCCGCCGGTGACTCGGCTGAGGATGTTGGAGGTCGCCAGGCCGGTATTGTTCACGAAGTTGGCGATATCGCCGCTTCCGACAGTGAAATTACCAAAGCTATGGAAGAGGTTGGGACCGTTCCCAGGTCTGGTTCCACCGGTAATATTGTATGTGGTTCCGGCCGGTGTCACTGTGGTGCCGAGATTTCCTGCGCCTGTCGTGGGGGTAATCGAGGTCGTGACCTGCGCGTAGGCTTTATCGATGGTGACTAAACTGGGAGGAGGAAGCGCTGCCAGACTGACTGCGACCAAGGGAATGAAGATCCAGGGAACCCAGGCATCGACGGTCGAATACCCCATCGCGAATCCTTCCGGTGGTGCTTGATCGGGGACCCAATTGTGCGCCGCGGATTTTCGAAAACGCAACTGGCGTGCCCAAGGAACAACCAGTCGCTTCAGCGAAGAATCTTTTGTGGCTCTTTCTTGAGAATCAGTCGGGAAGAGGGAATCGGCGTTTTCCTCTCTGCTCGATGGAAGGACATCTTGGTTGATCCGGATGGAAATGGTGGATCGAAACTAATACAGACTGTATTAGTTTCGATCCACAAAGCCTTCTCAGTTACCATCCGATAATGTCCGCCAACCGCTGTTTGCGTTGCCCCTTTCCAATTGGCGTAGTCTGGTTCAGATCCTCTATGGCTTCTTGTCGATCTTGCCTTTTAGCTTGGGGCAGTCTGGTCCCGGGCAAAGCTTTTTCATGCATTCCTTCCCTTTGCACTTAC
>DATGEA010000152.1:0-12750 GCA_035310605.1 Nitrospira sp.
GCATGAGGTCTGCTGCATATGATCATTCCCGGAAGACCTTTTCAAGTGCCAAATGTGTCAGTCGCACGCTTCGCAGCCCTTACGCTCTGTATCCTCATCGCCGGCTTTAGCCCCTTTGAAGCGCAGGCTGTCGAACCCTACTTCGGTTACTACGATGAAGTGCCCCCCATCGATCAAAGCGAACTCGATGCCGTGCAAGAGCGGACGCGTGAAGCACGCAAACGTCTAAAGCAATCTTCCGTCGCGAAAGCCGAGCAACCGGAGGTGCCGGAAGCACCTCCGGCTCCCCTTCCCCCGCCGATCAAAGATGAACGCGACGGAGGCCCGCCGGTTGACCTTCAGGAAGTTGACGAGCTGCGTAAAGCCTTCCAGGAGATGCAAGCCCAAGCCTCCAAGGAGCCCGACCGACCTTCACCACCGGCTCCGCCGGGCCTCGCTCCGGAAACCGCGCAGGACCTCGATGCCCTCACGCAACGCGTCAATGCATTGGAACGCGTGCTGGTAGGCACCGAAGATCGCCCGGGGCTCGCAGGACTGATCGGCGGGTGGACTCGCCACAACGGCTTCTTTCTGATGTCGAGCGGCGGCGACTTTTTTCTCCGGCTCCCCGTGTTGATTCAAAGCGATTTCCGGTCATTCCCCACCGGTCAAGACGGGACGGACCCCGGTGTGCGTCCCAGCACGTTCATCCTACAACGCGTGCGCCCGATGGTCCATTTCCGGTTATGGCGGTATTTGCGGGGATTCATGACACCGGATTTCGGCAACGGATTTACCGGTAACCCGAACGTGCAAGGCCGCGTGCAAACTCCCGACGCCTTTGGTGAGTGGGACTACTTCTCGGCATTCCGTGTTCGAGTAGGCAAATTCAAGAGCCCGCTCGGACTCGAGATGCTTCAAGCGTCGCAGAATCTCAGTTTCATGGAGCGGTCGCTCACCCGGAACTTATTACCCAACCGCGATCTCGGGGCCATGGTCTGGGGCATATTCGATCGGGGAACTTTGGAATATCAGGTGGGAGTCTTCAATGGTGTGCCCAATGCGAATTTCTACACTGAGAGTGCCGCGACCAGCAACGGCAAAACTATGGAAGCGCGGCTCTTTTCCCGCCCCTTCATGAACAGCGGCGTGGATGCGCTCAGAGGATTCGGGATCGGCGCGGGCATGAGCTGGGGCTCCGTCCGGAACAACAACGGCCAAGACCCCATGCAGACAGAAACCTTCAGCTACACCTTCTTTGAATATCGCAACAGCGTGACGGGCAACGGCGATCGAACCCGCATCGCGCCGCAGGCTGCCTGGTACTACAAGCGCCTGGGACTGCTCGGGCAATACGTGCGCAGCACTCAGCATCTCACACTCAGTGGATCCGACATCGATCGACGGACTACGCACGAGGCCTGGTCCGGTCAAATTTCGTTCTTTCTGACAGAAGATAGCTCCACATTCGGACATGTCGAACCGCGTCAACCGGTGAATCCGTCGAAAGGGCTGTGGGGTGCATGGGAACTGGCGGTGCGCTATGCCCAGCTCAATATCGACCCGGACACATACACCTTCGGGCTGGCCGACCCGGCCGTCAATGTCTTGCGCGCGAAGAGCACCACCATCGGGTTGAACTGGTATCTGAACAGCAACGTGCGTATCACCGGTAACTTCGTGCATACCGACTTCACTGGAGCCACCCCGGCGTACCGAGCAGCCAACCATGAAGACGGCTTGATGTTCCGCGCACAGCTCGTGTTCTAACCGTGACGATCTTCAGGCTCATCATGCTGATCGTTCCGCTGTGTGTGTCCGGCCTGAGCTGGGCCGCCGATGCGCCCAAGTCAGAGCCGGAGCCCGCCGTTCAGCCGCCCCCGGCAACCGGCCCGCAGAGCGAGGGCACACAGGGTCCGCCGCCTCCCGCAAAAACCCGCCAACAGCTCAGGGAATTGGACCGCCGGCTCAGCGTCCTCGAGTCGGTCGTGGTGGGGCGCGGCCATGGACGAGGCGTCATGGAACGGGGACTGGGTTGGTCGCCGGAAATCAAAGAGCGGGGCTTCGCGCTCTATTCCAACGATGGTCTCTATCGCTTGCACTTGAACGGCGGCATTCAGGCAGACTATCACGGCTATCCAGGCACTCACTCGCTCGAGGATCCGGGAACGGAATCATCGGGGTTTGTGCTGCGCCGTTTGCGACCCATCGTCGACTTTCGTATCGCCCAATACTTCCGTGGACAGATCATGCCGGATTTGGCCCCGCGCCGGCGCAGTGAACTCTTCAATGCCTTCATCGATTGGGACCGATTCGAATGGGCCCGCGTTCGAGTCGGTCAATTTAAACCGGTCATGAACATCGAGAACCAACAAGGCGAATTCGACTTGGTCTTTGCCGAACGATCCCTTGTTCAAAACTTTGCGCTGCGGCGCGACTTTGGCGTGCAGGTGACAGGGCGTGTCTTCGGTCGCACCCTTCGATATGACATGGGCGTCTTCAACAGCAACAACGGCGCGGTCGGAAGTGCCAGTGTGCCCGACACCTCCAGCGACAGCAACAAGCTCGGCATGGCACGCCTGATGTATACGCCCTTCCTCCTCGCCGGTCCAAAAGCGCTCAGAAAGTTGGAGGTGGGGGTGGCCGGGATGTATGGCGGCTGCCGGGAGTCAACCTGTCAGCAACCGATGCTCACGATGGGACAGGACCGCATCATCTTCCAGTACAACAGCACCGTCACGGGAAACGGCGGGCACACCTGGCTCTTGCCGCAGATGTCCTGGTACTGGAGTCGCCTGGGCATGATGTCGACGTTCGTGCACACGTGGGAACATAAAATCGACCGGGCGACCGGTGCCGCCGCCCAACTCCAACATCAGGCGTGGATGGTACAGGGTGAGCTCGCACTGACGGACGACGAACCGGCCTTCAACCGCGTGACACCCAATCGTCCGTTCGATGGAACTTGGGAATCGTTTACTCGAGGAAATTGGGGGGCATGGACCATCGCAGCGCGATATTCGGAACAGGAACTCGACCCGCAGGCCTTCGGCCTCGCTTTCGGCGATGTGACCAGGTACGCCAGAACCACCAAAGGCTATAGCGTCGCGCTCAACTGGTATGCCAGCCGCGAATTCCGGTTCCAGAACATGTGGGAACACACCGATTTCAAAGGCGCAACTTCTGCCTTCACCGCTGCCGGCAAGTCCGACATGCTGATTTTTCGCATGACCTTGATCTACTAACTACGTAGCCTGGCGGAATCCCGTCGCGTGAACAGCGGGGATCATCGGAAAACGGTGGGTATGAATCAGAAATTCTGGTAGGTACGGCCCGTGGCGTAAGCAAGTGCAGCGGAGCCGGCCTCCACCGCATATCGCGCTTCCGACAGCCGGACTTCCGCCAGTAACAGCGCCGTCGTCGCCGTGGTGACGTCCACGATCGAGGACAGCCCCAGCCGATAACGTTCCTTGGCCAGGGTCAGAGCACTGCGGGCCGATTCGACTTCTTTTTCCTCGACGACGATCTGTTGGCGGGCCGCTTGCAGCGCCAGGTAGGCGTCTGTCACCTCCAGCCCGATCCTGTTCGACAGATCAACCTTCTTCTGCTCGACCTTGTACTTTTGTTGTCGCGCTTCCGCTACGCGGTTCTCGATCAGAAACCCTGTAAAAATCGGCACGGAGACCATGGCCCCGGCCCCCCACCAGAGATTCGTTTGTCCGACATGAGACGCCGAGTATTGATTCAATGGCGCATCGCTGAAGTGAATCACGCCGTACATTCCCTGGGCCGCGATCGTAGGACGATTCAAGGCCTGAGCTGAACTGAGCCGTTCGTCCGCCTGAGTAATCCGATCCGTCGCACCGAGTAATTCCGGACGATCCCCCAGTGCCTGAGTGATCAGTGTCTCCAGCGTATTGAGCGAAGCAGAGGCAGCAGGGAGGTCCTCCAGGGTGTAGTCCTCCGGGCCGCGTACTCCCATGGCGTTATTCAATCCTGCAAAGGCGGCGCGAAGTTCGTTCTTGGCTTGAAGGAGCTGGACTTCTGCATTTCTGAGTTCCACCGAGATGAAGTCGAGGTCCAATTTTGACTTCAACTCCCGTTTGTACAGCGTGGCAATTTGATCCCTTAAGACCCCCCGCTCCCGTACGGTTTCCTCTGCGATGTCGATGAGGCGCTTTTGCCGCAGACAGTGGATATAGGCTTGTTGCACCCTCAGAATCACGGTCGCCTTGTGTGTCTGGATGTCTTTTTCAGCCGCCTCCTGGCCGGCCCGCTCGGCCAGGACCTTGTGTGCCGTCTGACCGAAATCGTAAATCAGCTGGTCCGCCCGAAAACCGGCGCTTTCCACATAGGAGGTAGGCTTGTTCTGCGCTCCGGCCACGTTGAATGCGCTGAGCGGACGAACGGTCCCTCCGGTCTGAATGGCATAGGCATTCAACTCGGGGTAGTACCGAGCCGCCGCCTGATCCGTGACCGCTTCCGCGGCAAGCGCAGTCTCCTTCGAGCGGCGAAGTAGTGGATGACGATCCAGGCCGATCCGGATCGCGGCCTCATAGCCCAGAAAGGCTCCCTTCGTTTGGGGAACATTGGGCGATGACGGTTGAACCAGCGACTGTGGGGGACCGTCAGAAGCAGGCTCCGCCGACCAAGATAGCCCCCCGGACGCGAAAACAAAGATCAGCACGCACCATAGCCACAACCATAGCCGGCGTACAGACTGCAATTGGGTCAGTTCAATACCGACCATATTCGCCTCCCGTCGCGTACGCGAGTGCGGCTTCGCTGGCTCGATACTCATACTGCGCCTCAGCCAAGCCGACCTCGGCGCTCAAAAGATCAGTCGCAGCTGTCGTCACGTCAAGGATGGAGCCTAAGCCGGCCTTGTACCGTTCGCGGGCCAGTGTCAGCGCTTCGCGCGCGTGAGCGACCTTCTCCTCCGCAACTTTGATTTGTTGTTCAGCCGTCAGCCGGCTGAAATAGGCTTGGGCGACCTGCAGCACGATATCATTCGCGATCGATCGAGTGGCGGCTTGGGTCTCGCCCTTTCGAGCGTCGGCTTCGTCGATTTGGCCTTCGATCCGCCCGCCCGTGTAAAGAGGGAACGAGCTTGTTCCGCCGACTCCATACCACCCCATTTTTGCGCCGGGATTGCTGACATCTTTTCCGCTGGGCCGTTCTTCGTGACCCCACCAGGTGTAGGCCAACGTGCCGATCGAGGTCACCGAGCCGAACCGAAGGGCCTTGGCTGCCAGCAGCGCTTCCTCGGCCGCCTGCACCCGGTCTTGGCTTCCGAGTAGCTCCGGCCTCTGATTGAGCGCTTTTCGCACCAATGATTCCGGGCTGGGGCTGGGTGTCACCGAGAGAACAGCCTCTTCCAACACGTAGTTGCCAGGCCCCTGCAGACCCATGGCGGTGTTCAGTGAGGCAAATGCCAAAGTGAGATTGTTCTGCGCCTTAATCAACACCACCTCTGCCCGATTGAACTCGACCGAAGCAAAATCCAGATCCAGCTTCGAGCGCAACTGCCGTCGATACAATACCTCCGTCTGGCGGCGGATGAGATCACGTTCGTTCATCACCTCATGCGCGATCTCCACCAACCGCTGCTGCTTCAGACAGTTGAGATAGGCCTGCTCCACGTTGAGGATCGTGAGCGCTTTAGACGTCAATACGGCTTTCTCGGCGGAGGCGGCGAGTGATTTCTGCGACAGGATTCGATGCGCCGTCTGCCCGAAATCCGTGATAAGAAAATCCGCACGGATGCCGGGAGTCGTCAGATAGTTGGTGGGTTTCGGCAGCGAGCCCGAGATCCCCAGGTTCGCCAGCACTCTGGTATTGCCGGCGGAATTCGAATAGAGACCGGTGATCTGCGGATAATTAGCCGATTCGATCTGTTTGATCAGGGCCTGTGATTCCAGCGCCTCATGCTCCGCTACTTTGATGAGCGGCTGTTTTTCGATCGCCGTGTGTATCGCCTGCTCCCACGTCAGAGGTGCGCCCGCCGCAGACATGGGGCGGGATGGCACCTGCTCTGCGGCGAACGAAGTCGTCACGCCGGAGGCGACGACGACCAGCACGGAAACCAGGCATCTAATAACGCTTGTACTCTTGACCCGTCGCATAAGACACCACCGACTCACTGGTTTTGTAGATATACCGGGCTTCCGCCAGGCGTGACTCGGATTCAAACAATGCCGCCGTCGCACGCACGACTTCCACGATCGGGCTTAACCCAAGGCGGTAGCGCTCTTGCGCCAACAGCAATGCCTCTTTTGAGAAGGTCACGCGCTCCTGCTCAAGAGGTATCTGTTCGGCATTCGTTGTTCTCGTGAGATAGGCCCGGACGATCTGCAAGACAATTTCATTGGCGAGGTTCTGAAGTTCCTCTTCCGTTTCTCCCTTGCGGTGGCCGGCTTCCTTGATCTGATTCTGAATCCGGAACCCGGTGAAGATGGGAAACTTCATCGTGGCGCCGAACCCCCAAAACGGGGCCACGCCATCGGAAGGAATGCCGCCATCATGCACATCGCCGTATTTCGTGATGCCGATTGAGCCGACGGCAGAGAGAGAGCCAAAATTGAGGGCCTTGACCGCCGTGAGCAATTCTTCGCTGGCCACCAGCCGGTCCCGGTTGCCCAGCAGCTCTGGCCGGTCGCTGAGCCCGGTAGTGACCAATGTTTCAACTGCCGGACTCGGAGTCACTTGAATAGGAATCTGTTCCAGTTCATACCAGTCCGGCCCTTCGATCCCCATCGCGTTGTTCAATGCGGCAAACGATTGCTTGAGATCATTGCGGGATTTGATCAGCGAGAGCTCCGCATTCGAGACTTCCACCAACACCAGGTCCAAGTCGACTTTCGATTTGAGTTGATGCTTGTACAAGCCCTGCACTTGATCCCGGACTGCCTGCCTTTGCTTGACCGTCTCGGCCGCGATCGTCACCAGACTCTTTTGGAGCAGGCAGTTCAGATAGGCTTTTTGCACGTTGAGAATGACGAAGGCTTTGTTGGTCGAAATCTCTTTCTCGCTGGCTGCTTCATTGGCCTCGTTGGCGAGAATGCGGTGGGCGGTATAGCCGAAATCAGCGATTAATTGATTCAGCATGAAGCCGCCGGACAGCATGTTCTGGTTGTGTTTCGCAAGCGCACCGCCGGGATCGAAGCCGTGACCGCCGCGGTCATGAATCGTCTTGCCATCGGTCGTCACGATGCGCAGGGCGCCGGCAGTCCCGGCAATTGAAGCTTCGAGCCAAGGGTATCGCTCGCCCTGCGTTTGGCGGGTCAGAGCCTTTGCAATGAGCGCACTATGGCGCGCTCGCTCGATCAAGGGATGGGTAGTGAGTCCGGTTCGGACGGCTTCGTCCAGTTTCAGCAGAGACCCTGCAGGTTTCACGACAGGGCGGGACGCAGAGAGTTCGTCAGATCGCGACTGCTCCGCCATTTGAGCGAGCATGAAGTGAGGGCAGCCCAAAAGGTATGCCACGACCAAGATTATGGTGATGAGTTGTCGCATAAATCGTCGCTCTCGGAGAGATCCTCAAACGCTATCGCCCTGAAAAAAAGTCCTACATTTTCTGCTTGGCGGGTTGGCCGGCCGGCAGGTCATAGTTTGAAACCGTCACGGCTTGACCTTCCGTCAGACCGCTTTTGCCCACGACCACCACCTGTTCCTCACCCGTCAGACCTTCGACCACTTCGACCGATACTCCGTCGTCGATGCCGGTCCGGATGGGCACCCGGTGGACTATGCCCTGCTCCACGACGAATACCCATTTCTCATCGCGCGTCTTCCCGGAGACAATTGCGGCAGGCGGAAGCGCAAGACTGTTGGGATGTTGTTCGAGAAACAGTGTCGCCGTCACGAACATTCCCGGTTGAAGTTCGTGCTTTTCATTCCGGATGTCAATTTCGGCCAACAGGGTGCGGGTGGCTGGATCCAAGGATTCGGTGGTTCTCGTGATCGACGCCTTCCACTCTCTGCCAGGAGATTCTCGAGCAGTCAACACCGCCGGGATTCCAGGTTTGGCCAGCATGGCACTTTCCTGAGGAACACTGACGTAAACGCGGAGCATGCTGAGATCCATGATCGTGAAGAGGGGAGCGGCTTGCGTAGCGGAACCGGTCGCAGACTGAATCAGCGCCCCGGGATCTGCAAATCGCGCCGTGATAACGCCTGAAAATGGTGCGTAGACTTTGGTGTAATCCATCAAGTTCCGCCGGCTGTCTCGCTGGTGTTTGGCGGATTCTGCCGCGGCCTTTGCCACATCGACATCCTGCTTCGCGATAATGTCGTGATTGTCCTGCCAGACGCTCAAGTACCGCTCATAGGTGACTTTCTTGATGGCATAGTCGGCCTCGGCCTGTTTGTATTGGTCTTCGATTTCGGGGGCATCGAGCACCGCGAGCAGTTGCCCTTCCCTGACGATATCTCCTTTGTCAAATCCGATCCATTTCAGATACCCCGACACTTTTCCGTATAGAGTTGCCTGCTGCCAGGGAGAAATGTTGGCTGGAATCGTCAACGACCGCACAATATCGCGCCTCACCGGTTTCAGCACTTGAACCGCAGGGCCGCTGACCGCTTCTGCTGTCCGCTTGCCGTCCTGGGGCGGGGACGAAACAGATTCTTCTCGTCCGTGCGGCCCGACCAGCGTGATGATGACGATAAGTGCCCCGGCTAGCACGCTGCCCGTTATGATAAAGAGTCGCTTCATTGTGCGTGGCTGCATCATGAGACCTTCCCCCAGAGCAAGCTGAGACGGCGCCGCCATACGGCCTCCTTTTTCTTCTGCCAGTAGCCGAGGCACCGGCCTGTGTTCATGTTTCTCGGTGATACAGACTGATTCATCCTATGGCCCTCGATACAGGGTGACCGGTTGATCGTTCGTGAATCAATGCATGCAACACGGGAATGACGAACAGAGTCATCACGGTGGACACCAACAGGCCCCCGATCACCGCCCGTGCCAAGGGCATGTTCATCTCACTGCCCTCTCCGATCCCGAGGGCCATCGGGCCCAGACCGAATACGGTCGCGAGCGCCGTCATCAATATCGGTCTGATCCGAAGCCGCCCGGCCTCCACGACGGCCTGTTCGATCGGCGTGCCTTCCCTTATGAGATTGTTGGCAAAGTCCACCAATAGTACGCTGTTTGCCACGACAATGCCGATCATCATGAGCGTCCCGATCAGGGATTCCACATTGACCGAGGTGTGAGAGAGCAACAACATCCAGATCACCCCGATAAATCCCAGCGGCACGGCAAAAATAATGATGAGGGGGTCAAGGTAGGACCGGAACAAGCCGACCATGATGAGATAGACGAGGACAATGGCTAACGGGAGCACCCCAGCGAAGCCTCTAATGGCCGATCGCATGCTGTCTACTTCTCCCTTGAACATGACCGTGACATCCTTGGGAAGCGTGATGCCTGCCACAGCCTGTTCCACCTGTGCCGCCACTCGCCCGAGGTCATAGCCTTTGACATTGGCCAGAACATCGATCGTCCGTTGAAGATTATAGTGGTCCACTGTCTCCGGGCCAGAGGTCCGCGTGACTTGGGCGATGTCTCTCAGCATGATCGAGTGGCGATTGCTCCCGCCACGGGTCGGCAACTCCGGACGCTCGGGGAATGGAGTTTGCGACCGCGTGAGCGAGCCGCCTCGACGCAAGGTCCCTCCTACCGTGACGTCGGATCGCAATGAAACCGGGGTGCCTATCAGGGGAAGATTCAGGAAATCCTGGAACTCGACGAGCAGTTGTTCGGGGAATTGAGTGACGACGAAATAGGCATTGTTGGAACGTGGATCAATCCAATAACCTGGATTCAACGTGACGTTAGAACTCAGCCCTGTGATGAGATCCGACACGATATCTTTCTCTTTGAGACCCACATAGGCAGCCTTGGCACGGTTGATATCCAGATGGATTTCCGGGTAGTCCATGCCCTGCCGGACTTGCACATCGGTGGTTTGGGGAACGCGGGCCACAACGTTCCGAATCTGATTGGCGGCGTCGGCTAACGTGGAGAGGTCACGCCCGGTTACCTTGATATCGATCGGCGCCGGCACCCCGAAATTGACCACGTCGCTGACAATCCCGCCCGTCTGAAAACTGAATTTGATGCCGGGCAGTTTGTGGAGAAGGTCTTCCCTGAGCTTCTCGATAATTGTGTCGGTCCTTGTCGTATGTTCTTTCTTCAAACTCACAATGATGAACGCCTGGTGTGGACCGTTGACCGGGGTGTAGAGCACCATCCATCCCTGAGGCAGGCCGATGTTCGACACAATCTGTTCCAAGTCACTTGCCGGTACTTGTTGGCGCACGATATCTTCGATTCGCGCAACGATGGCTTCGGTCTTCTCGACACGGGTTCCCTCAGGAACCGAGACATTCAAGATGAACGATCCCGCATCGACTTTTGGAAAGAACTCTGTGGCAAGCTGGGTTCCGGCCACCAAGGAGGCGACAAAGATGACCACAACCCCAAGGATCACAACGACCTTGTTTCTCAGACACCAGCGTAGGGTCTGAACATACCTGCTCACCAGACCGCCGAACAACCGATCGAACCATCGCGATGAATCGGCATGAAGTCCGCTGCCGGCATGGCCGGCAGGTTTCAGCAGAGCGGCCATCGCCACCGGAGCGACCGTCATCGAGGAGAAGTAGGAAACAACCATGGTGTAGGCAACGGCCAGTGCGAGCGGCACGAACAAAAAGCGAATGATGCCGGTAAAAAACATAATGGGCAGATAGACAATCAGAATACTGATCGTAATGACGAGCATCGGCAGCGCGACTTCGCTCGTTCCGTCGCCGGCCGCTTGCTCGGGCGATTTCCCCATCATTAAGTGCCGGTGCACGTTTTCCAATACCACAATGTTGTTGTCCAGCAGCGTCCCGATCACCAACGCCAGCCCTCCGAGTGTCATGACATTGACCGACTGCCCTGTAAAATACAGCAGGACAAAGGCCGCCATGATAGAGAGGGGAAGCGCGAGCGCAATGATCAGGGTCGATCGCAGGCTCGCCAAAAAAATCAGGACCATGAGACAGGCCAATCCGCCACCCAATAGCCCTTCATGTTCCAAGGTCTGGATGGCTTGTCTGATGTATACCGATTGATCGAACAGCAGTTTTACGGACAACTCCCTGGGAAGACCGATGAGATTCGGGAGGACGGTTTTAATCCCATCGATCACCTGAATCGTATTGGCCCCCGCCTGTTTCATGATCGGGAGATACACGGCCCGATGGCTGTCGATCCGGACCACGTTGGTCTGGATCATCGTGGAATCGACCGCCTGCCCCACGTCCCGCAACGTGATCGGCACCCCGTTGACGAGCTTCAGCGGGATGTCGTTCATCTGCTCGACAATCTTGATCATGCTGTTGGTGTAGACGTTGTAGTCGAAGGCTCCGATCTTCACGTTGCCGGCCGGGAGGAGCACGCTCTGCGCGTTCACAGAGTTCACGATTTCCTGGGTTGAGATGCCGCGGGCCTGCATCCGTTCGGGATCGAGAAAGACGGTGATCTGCCGCACCGTCCCGCCGAAAGTCGTCGGAAATGCAATCCCCGGCACGTTGCCCAGCTGAGGCCGGACGTTGAAGTAGGCCAGATCCCGGACTTCTTTCTCTCCCAGTGTCTGGCTGTTCGTCGTCTGCACCGCGATCGGCAGGCTCGCTGCCCCGAACTTGATGATGACCGGCGGGAAGATCCCCTGCGGGAGATATCTCAGCCCCGAGTAGGTGAGGCTGGTAATCTCGGCCAGCCCCGCATTCACGTCGTACGACGGATGGAAATAGATCTTGATGAGACTCACGCCCGGCAATGACCGGGATTCGATATGCTCGACATAGGAGGCCTGCAGGAACAGTTGCTCCAGCCGCAGCGTGATGGCGCCCTCGACCTCCGAGGGGCCCATCCCTTTGTAAAAGGTGGCGACCGCCACGACGGGCAGATTGATTTCCGGAAAGATGTCCACGACCATTTTCTGGTAGGACACCACGCCGAGAATGATGACGATCAGACTGATCGCCACCACCGCATAGGGATTTTTTAACGCCGCGCGAACCATGCCGGGTTACACCCCCCCAATCGGTCACCCCGAAACACACGAAGCCTACGTAGCATTGGAATGGCGCCGTGCAATCGAGTGGAGCACGGGAATAAACAACAATGTCATGAAAGTCGACACTGTCAGCCCTCCGATCACCGCCCGTGCCAAGGGCATGTTTGCTTCGCTCCCCTCTCCAATCCCGAGCGCCATCGGGCCGAGACCGATGACGGTGGCTAACGAGGTCATCAGGATAGGCCGAATCCGTAAACGCCCCGCTTCCACGACGGCTTCTTCGAGCGGCATCCCTTCACGCAGACGGTTATTGGCAAAATCCACAAGTAAGACGCTATTCGACACGACGATCCCGATCATCATGAGCGTCCCGATCATGGACTCGACATTCACCGATGTGTTGGTCAGCAAGAGCATCCAGATGACTCCGATGAATCCCAAAGGAACGGCAAACATGATCACAAACGGGTCCAGCCATGACCTGAACAAGCCGACCATGACCAGATAGATGAATACCATCGCCAGGGGGAGCGTTCCGCCGAACCCGGTCAGGGCTGCCCGCATGCTGTCAACTTCGCCTTTGAAGGTCACCGTGACATCGTTCGGATGATTGATTTGCGAAACCACTTCCTCGACCTGACCGGCAACTCTCCCCAGATCATTCCCGTTCACACTCACCAGCACGTCCATGGTC
>DATGEA010000153.1:0-17084 GCA_035310605.1 Nitrospira sp.
CAGCGATCAGTTCTCCAACGAAGATCTGCAAAACATCAAGGTCGGCGACCGGCTCCAGGTGTACATCGAGGAGTGCGAGGACGCCGACGGCAATCTGGTTCTTTCCAAAGAAAAAGCCGACAAGATGAAGATTTGGGAAGAATTGGAAAAGCTGTACAAGGAAGAGAAGAGCATCGACGGCAAAGTGGTGTCGCGGATCAAGGGCGGCATGATGGTGGACATCGGCGTGAAGGCCTTCCTGCCGGGTTCGCAAATCGATCTGCATCCCGTGCGCGATCTCGACGGCCTGGTCGGACGGACGTTTCCGATGAAGATCATCAAGATCAATCACCGTCGCGGCAATGTTGTGGTGTCCCGCCGGGTGCTGCTGGAAGAAACCAGAGACAAGAAGCGGCAGACGACGCTCGCGACGCTGAAGGAAGGGCAGCTCATTCAGGGCACGGTCAAGAACATCACCGACTACGGGGCGTTCATCGATCTGGGCGGGATTGACGGCCTGCTCCACATCACGGACATGTCCTGGGGACGTGTCGGGCATCCGTCGGAGATGTTCAATGTCGGCGATCGCGTCGAAGTCACCGTGCTCAAGTACGACCGCGAAACCGGCCGTATCTCGCTCGGTCTCAAGCAGAAATCCGCTGATCCCTGGACCAACGTGGCCGGCAAGTATCCCATCGGCACGCGCGTTCGCGGGAAGGTCGTGAGCCTGACCGATTACGGCGCATTTGTGGAACTTGAACCGGGCGTGGAAGGGCTCGTGCACGTCTCGGAAATGTCCTGGACGCACGAAGTCCGCCACCCGTCGCGAGTTGTGTCAATCGGGGACCAGGTCGAGGCGGCCGTGCTGAATGTCGATCCGGCCAGCCGGAAGATTTCTCTCGGGATGAAGCAGACGGCGCCGAATCCCTGGGACATGGTAGAGGGCAAGTACCCCATCGGGACGCGGATCGAAGGCAAGGTCAAGAGCCTGACCGACTTCGGAGCCTTCATCGGATTGGACGAGGGGATCGACGGATTGATCCACATCTCGGACATGTCCTGGACGAAGCATATCAAGCATCCGTCGGAGCTCTTTAAGAAGGGCCAGAAGGTCGAAGCCGTCGTGCTGCGGATCGACAAGGAAAAGGAACGGCTGTCGCTCGGCTACAAGCAGCTCGGCCGCGATCCGTGGGATGATGAGATCCCCGCCCGCTATCGTGTGGGTGATTCGACCAGCGGTAAAGTGAGCAAAGTGGCGGACTTCGGTATTTTCGTCGAATTGGACGGCGGCGTCGAAGGCTTGATTCACATCAGTGAAGCCGGTCTCGACCAGACCGTGAAATTGGAAGAGAAGTTCAAGCTGCAGGATGAAGTGACGGCCAAAATCATCAAGGTGGATCGCGAGGAGAGAAAGATTGCGTTGAGCCTCCGCGATCACCAGATGGATTCCGAGCGCCGGCAGGTGGACGAGTATCACGCCGCGCAGGGGGCGATCGATCAGAGCCTCGGTCGTGCGGCGAAACAGAGTCGGAAGCGGGGCTCTGCGGACGACGAGCGGTAGTTCTCTTGGGACCCGGCCCCGGGGCGTAAAACCCCCGGGGCCGGGCATGAGCATCACGCATGACGGACGAGACACCAAGCAAGCCGGCGAAGCGCTCCCTGTTCCGCAAGATCCTCATGGTGCTGGGGATCGGGTTCGCCGCGCTGTTTCTCGTGAACTTCTTGTTCCCCGATCTCGATCTCTCGACCGAGGACCGGGTTGCATTGATTCGTGTCGAAGGAGTGATACTCGATTCGCAGTCGACAATCACGGAACTGAAACGGTTTGGTGAGAATCCCTCGATCAAGGCCATTGTGATCAGGATCGACAGCCCTGGCGGCGGAGTCGTCCCGTCGCAGGAAATCTATGATGCGGTGCAGCGGGTTCGGAACAAGAATAACAAGGCGGTGATCGCTTCGATGGGCACCGTGGCAGCGTCAGGCGGTTATTACATTGCTGCGGCGACGGATCGTATCATCGCGAATCCGGGGACATTGACCGGGAGCATCGGGGTCATCATGGAAACGGCCAATGTCGAAGGGTTGCTCAAGAAGATCGGCGTCGAAGGCATCGTGGTGAAGAGCGGCAAATTCAAAGACGTCGGTTCGCCGCTCAGGAAGATGAGCGACGAAGAACATGCGCTGCTTCAGTCGGTGATGGACGACGTACACAATCAGTTTATCGAGGCGGTGGCCGAAGGTCGCGCGCTCGAGGTATCGACCGTTCAGGCGTTGGCCGACGGCCGGATCTTTACGGGGCGACAGGCCAAAGAGGCCAAACTGGTGGATGAGTTGGGGAACTTGGAAGATGCCATTCAACTCGCCGCCGATCTGGCCGGCATCGAAGGCGAGCCGAAGGTCGTTGAACCGCGCCGGCGTTTTTCACTGAGAGAACTTATCGAATCCCGGTTGTCGGTTCTCTTTCCGAAGCTGGATTTCTATTCAGGGGTGAGTCTCAAATATCTCATGGCGTTTTAAGTCGGTCGGAGCGACGAGTCAGCCGCTCGTCTTGCGAAAGGGGAATCGGATATGACGAAGGCCCAAATTATCGAACGTGTCTCTGAGCAAGTGACGACGTTGACGAAGCGTCAGGCGGAGATCGTCGTCAATACGATCTTCGACTGCGTCAGAGATTCGTTGAAGAGCGGGGACAAGACGGAGATCCGGGGATTCGGCAGTTTCCGGCTCCGATCGAGACGAATGAAGGAGGGGCGGAATCCGAAAACCGGCGCGACGGTTGCGGTTCCGGCCAAAAAGGTGCCGTTCTTCAAGGCGGGGAAAGAACTCAAGGAATTGCTCAACCAGTAATACGATTCAAGGAACATCATGAGTGCATCAGATCCCGACGATTCTGTTGTTACCGAGGTCCGTTGGACTGAGGGCGCATTGAAGCGCATGGAACGAGCGCCGGTGTTCTTGCGCGGGATGGTCCGACGTCTTGCCGAGAAGAAGGCCCGCGAACTCGGGTATGCGGAAATTACGGAAACCACGCTCGATCAGTTCAAGAGCCAGATGATGGGCGGAATGGGCGGAGCATCCGGTATGGCCGCGGCGGCGGAGGCGATGGCCCAGGGCCATCTTCCCTGGACCGCCGCGGCGAAGGAACGGTTGAACTCGGTGCCCGAGTTCATGCGTGGCATGATCCGGCAGATCGCCGAAGAGGTCGCCAAAGAGGGCGGCCATATGGAAGTGAACGTCGACCTCTTTGAGAAGGTCGAGGCGATGGGGGATGTGCGTGAGGCGGCCGCCGCTCCGCTCCCCTGGACGGGCGGAGCACTCGCCCGACTTCAGGAGAAGTTGAAACAATCGCCTCCGATCGCCGTTGAATTCGTCACGGACATGCTCAAGCGGGACACGGAAGATCTGGCGCGTGAAAGAGGGATCACCCAGATCGATGAACAGGTCCTCGTGCAGCTCTGGGATGCTCCTCAAGAACGGATTGCCTGGACGGATGAGGCGTGGAAACGGTTGCAGACGTCGCCCGATTTCGTACGCAGCGGGATTCGTAAGGCGGCTGAGCGGCGAGCCCGCAAACTCGGACTCAAGGAAATCGACTCCGAACATCTGACGGGTTTTCGGAATCAGGCCATGATGAAGGCCGTGAAACGGATTCGCTCGTTCGGATACAAGGAGTTGACGTTCGACGCGTTCGATACGGCGCTGGAGAAGACCAAGCGGCTGCAGGGCAATGAGCAGGCCGAAAAACGGCTACAGGAAATCCGTGGCCACTTTGCGGACCCGGAGACGAAGAAACCGGAGGGCGGAACGCTGGGAGCCGAACTGATGGATCGTTTCCGCCGCTATCTCAAAGGGGAAGGGTCGCTCTAGTCCGTGCAATGCTGAGGTGCCTTCCAAAGGCAGCTCGCCGATGCTGACCGTGCCGCCGGCGTGGCGACAGGGTCAGCGTGATTTGTGCGGACAGTCTGGCGCGCGGTACGCCTCAGTGCGCGGCGGTCTGCTGCGGCCAGAATTTGTGGCGAATTTGCGGGAGGGGCTCATTGTCGAAGTTGGGGATGTCGTACAGGCAGCGGTCGATCAATGTGACTTCCTCTTCGGTCAGCTCCAGCGTGACCCTCTTCTTCCAGAACTGGTCGAGCGTGAAATAGTCACCCGATTGAGGTTTTTCCGCCAGCAGGGCCTTCATTTTCTCGAATCCCGCGGTATCCACGCCTGAGATGCGGCCTTTGTTCCGATCGTGGCACCAATGGAGTACTTCGGCGATGCCGTACATGGAGATATCAATCTTGACAGTCTTACTCATGGGTCCTCCTTACCAAAGAGGGCCAGTCTAACTCAGATCATGTCCGATTTTCAAAGCCTTCCTGGCTGATCGCTCACGCCGCGCTGCATCTGCGGCGACCCGTCAACCCGTCAGTTCATTGCCAGGGGAAAGCCGCCATCGGTATACTAACGGACTTTTCAGGGGCGGGGATGATGAGGCCGGCGATCCTGACGCTCGTACGGGTCTCAAGAGCATGTTTCCAGTAGGGAGTTCGGGGTGATGAAGAGATCCGGAGTCTGCGTTCCCTTCAACCGGCCCAGACGCGCCATCCTGCTGTTCGGCCTTCTGGCACTGGCCCTGGCTATGGCCTGTTCCAAGCAGGACCCCTATGTTCCCCCAGACCTGTTTTACTATTTTGCCAGTTACAAGGTCGGCAAGAATCCCACGACCGTCACTCCTTTCGACATCAATCAGGACGGGATCACCGATCTGGTGACCACCAACATGAGCAGCAATACCCTTTCGATTCTCCTCGGGAACGGAGACGGAACGTTTCACGAACAAGTGCAACTGCATGTCTGTCAGGAGCCGCGATCGCTTGCGACGGGCTCGTTCAACCAGGATTCCTACCCCGATGTGGTCTTGGCCTGTTCGGGCAGCGATCAGATCGAAGTGCTCTTCGGTCGAGCGGACGGAAAATTTGAGGAAGGGCCGCAATACCCTGTCCATCGCACGCCCATCGCGATCGCCAGCGATGACCTGAACGGCGACCACGTCGCGGATTTGGTCGTGGCGTTACGCAACGACAAGGTCAAAATCTTTCTCGGGCAGGGGAACGGAGAGTTTCGCCACGGGGCACAGTACGAATATGGCGACACGCCCACGTCGGTTGCCCTCTCCGACCTCAACGGAGACGGCAAGGTCGATCTCGTCGTGACCAACGGGGGGCCCATGTCGAATGCCGTCTCGATCTGGATCGGGAATGGAGACGGAACCTTTCAGCAGCCGACGGATTACCGGTCCGGGAAACGACCTTTGGGCGTGAGTTTTGCCGATTTCAACAACGATCGTATTCGGGATCTGCTCGTCATCAACGGAGAGCGCGACAGCTTTTCGACGTTCCTGGGCAATGGGAATGCCACGTTTCAAGCCGCTCATGATTCCGGAGCAGACGCCGGGCCGAACTACGGATTAGCTCGTGACTTTAACGGAGATCACCGGGCAGACGTAGCCATCGTCAATCTCCAGTCGAGCGATCTGTCGATTCTCTTTGGCCGCGGCGATGGCACGTTTGAGTATCCACCGAGGAACTATCGGACGAAGGCCGGACCGTTTGCCATTGCCTTGTTCAGAGTGACGACGGAGGAGGCCGAAGAGCCGGGGCTCGTCACAGCCGACAACGGGGCAGGCACCGTCTCGATTTTTCTCCATCGGGGGCTCAAGCCAGGTCCTGTTCCCAAGACGGCCGCCTCATCAGAGGAGCCCGGTCAGAAGGCGGCCGGCTCGGCAACCCGCCGCACGAGCGAATAGGCGGTCTGCTTGACAGCCCGTAACCCCTCCGCTAGAGTGGCCGTCAGGAGCGGCTTTCGAGCTACTCGGCCGCCCGTACGAGGACAGTGGTGAGATCCTTCTCGTGGTGGTTCGGCATGGGGGTACTCCTGACTCTCTCCGTCCTGATGGTGCAGGGCGGCGTTCGGGATTTGTTCGAGGGGCCGCATCCGGACGTTGGAGCCAGCCCCTACCTCTCCTTCGGAACCACGATATTCGGGGGCGGGCTTCTGGCCGGATGTTTGGCGTTGGTCATGAATCGCATCAGATGAAGTCGACCTAATCGGCAGCCTCTACCATGAATTGTCTGAAGTGCAAAGGGTTCATGATGGTCGAGCGGCACTACACGCTGATGAATCGGCGCCTCTACGCCCGATGTTTGAATTGCGGGTTCTGGATCGATCTCGCCGATCTCCTTCGCTTTTTCCACAAGGTGATCGACAGCGGGTTTCGGGGCACCAAAGTCCGAGAATCTTTTACCCTGTGAATGGGAGCGATGTAGTACGCATGACCGCTCGCCCCTTGCGCTCGACCCCTTCTGTCGCCCGCCTTGCCGTCGGGGTACTCTGCGCGATCGTGTTCAGCAGCGTTGCAATCATGGCCCCCTCGCTTGCCCATGCGAAGCGTGCAACAGACAAGTCAAAGCGCGTTCACACCGTCAACCAGGAGACCCGGGCGTTCCCCTGGCGGCGGGTGCCGGCCCATAGCATCTTGCTCAAAGAACTGAACAGCGGACGGGTTCTGTATGAGCACGAATCCGGGAAGCGGTTGTCGCCGGCGAGCTTGACGAAAATCATGTCGGCCCTTGTCATTCTCGAACAGGGTAAGCTGGATGATCTCGTAACGGTGAGTCCCGCCGCGGCTCGGGCACCCAAAACCCACTTGCGGTTGAAGCCGGGTCAGGTATTCAAGCTGGAAGACCTGTTGAAGGCCATGTTGATCGTCTCCGCCAACGACGCCTGTCTGGCGGCGGTGGAGCACGTCGGTGGCGATGAGGCGCAATTCGTCACCTTGATGAACGCCAAAGCCGCCGCACTCGGTTTGACGGATACTCATTTCAGCAACGGCTGCGGTTTCGATAATCCCGACCATTACTCGACGGCGGAGGACTTGGCGACCCTGAGCGTGATCGCGTTACAGCAACCGACTTTCCGCGAGCTTGTTCGCGAAGAGCGGGCGATGATCATGCCTGTCAATGGTACCCATGCCTATGTGTTGCACACGACGAATCGTCTCCTCGGCCGGATCCCCGGTGTCGAAGGGATCAAGACGGGATTTACCTCAAAGGCGGGGCGGTGCCTCATTGCGAAGGTTTCGCAGAACGGGAGCGATCTCCTGCTGGTCATTCTGAATTCCAACCGACGGTGGAACACGGCCACGAGTCTGATCAATTACGGGCTCCGTGCGTCCGGTACACCGCGGTAACCCACCCTCCGTTCACGCCGCCACGTTCCTCCCGGACAAGCCTCGCTGACATTTACGGCGGTGCGTCTTCGATGAATTGATAGAGTGCGGAGGGCAAGCCTGTTCCGGTGTCTGTCGGCAGGCAGGAGAGAGGCGCGGCTGACGTGGCTGTGGTCGGTGAGTCGGGCTAGTGGACCGGAGAAAATTCGATGTTGACGTCTTTCCCGAGATAGTTGATGACAAAACCCTGCTTGTCGTAGGCCAATACGGCCCCCATCACGTTCTCATCGCCGTAATCTTCCTGCCCCAGCAGTTTCCTGATGTCTTCGGGGCTCTCGCTGTTCAGGACATTCCGCAACAGGCCGCGTGTCTTGTAGGCGAATCGATTATTGATGAAGATCAGATCCACTTTGCCGTCTTGCATGCGGACACCGGCCATGGGGCCGGTCGGTTTGCGCTGATCCAACAAGAAGATGAACAGAGCCTCCTGTTCGACCTTAATCCCGGGAATCTTTTCATTGACGAGCGCGTCCAACGCCTTGCCTTCGGCATCTCCCAGCTTGACTCCGAACAGTGAGATGTCAGGACTCTTGATAGCCTTCGGGTCCATCACGTCATTCTTGCTTAGTTCGTAGGGCTCGCCGAACCCAGAGGAGGTCCAGAGGCCGACCCCGGCCATCGCCACAAAGGTCAGCAGAAATACTCGCAGCATCTCCTTCATCGACTCCTCCTTGCGTACGTGGTGCCAACTGAGCGTTGGGACGTCTGACGTGCCGAACTAGCGGGGGAATTATGCCACAAGGCTTTATTCTATCCAAGCGTTGCCGAACTTTGCAAGGAACGGCGGCGACGACTGTGGCGGAATGTTGCGTCTCGAAAGCCTCATGGCCTTCTGGAACCGGCGGTCGCCTGTCGAAATCGCGGCGATGCTGGTTGGGCAAGCAGATTCGCCATGATCGACCGGCAGAGGGTCCCGAATTCTTTTGACGCAAGATTCTGGTAACGATTCATTCGGTAGGCCAACCCAACCGAGTGGCGCGGGACCGGATCGTACAGATCGATCATCCGCAGATTGGAGTGCGCCAGTCGCTGGCGAACATACAACTCAGGGAGAATTGTGAGACCGGCGCCTTCGGCGACGGCCTGCAAGATACCCTCGGGAGAGGTCATTTCCAGCACGACTTTGGTTGTCACGCGGGCCTGGGCGCACTCCTCCTCGACCATCTTTCGCAGACAATAGTCCGCCGGCATCAAGACCAGGGGCAATCCGCCCAGATCCTTCATCCTGAGGCGTGATTGCGGGAGCCGATGTCGTGCGGGGGCGACCAGGACCAATTGTTCGTCGAAGAGGGGAATCGCCGTCAGCTGGGCCTCCGGAACGGGAAGCAGGCAGAGTCCGAGGTCCAGTCGATTCGCCATGAGTCCCGCAACAATCTCCGCGGAGGGTTGAGAATGGACCTGGAGATGCACGCCGGGGAATCGTTGCTTGAACTGCGAGACCAGCGGAGGAATCAGATAGGAATTCACGGTGGCCAAAGTCCCCACAACGAGCCGGCCCCGTTGCGCTCCGTCCAGTTCACGAATCAGCTGAGCGGCTTGCTCCACTTCGCGAAGCGCCCGCTCCGCATGGTCACGAAAGAGGATGCCCGCCTGAGTGAGCGCGATCGTGCGCCCCAGCCGATCGAACAATCGAGTGCCGAGTTCCTCTTCCAAATCTCGGATCTGGACGGATAACGAAGGCTGGGACACATGGAGGGTGTCTGCCGCCTTCGTGAAGTTTTGTGCCGTCGCGACAGCGAGAAAGTATCGTAGGTGACGTAGCTCCATGGTTCACCAGTATTTCTTCAAAACCAATATAGCTATTACCTATAGGAACTATCGTAACAATATATTAGACCTATTAACGATAGCAGCCCTAAATTAGGCCGTCAAGAGGACGGTGTGTTGCTCCAGAGCATTGGACGCAACGCGAGGACGGTTCAACCATTCTTACCGCGGCGACGGGTACGGTCGCTGTCAATGGAGGTGCACGATGGCAGGGCGGTCACGAATCCTGGGTTATGTGGTCGGATGCAGTCTTCTCGTGGCGGTCGCGGGTTGCGCGGGGACGGAATCCATCCCCGGCAAGTCTCTGTATGACCGCCTCGGGGGGAGGGCGGCGATTTCGGCGGTGGTCGATCAGTTCGTGGCGAACGTCGCGGCCGATTCGAGAATTAACGGACGATTTGCCACGACCGACATCCCGAAGCTCAAGGACCATCTGGTGGATCAAGTCTGTCTGGCGACAGGGGGACCTTGTGCGTACAAAGGCCGTGACATGAAAACCACGCATGCGGGGATGAAAATCTCCGACGGCGACTTTGGGGCCCTGGTCGAAGACCTGGTCAAGGCGCTCGATACGTTCAAGGTACCGGCTCAGGAAAAGGGAGAACTGCTCGGTCTGCTTGGACCGATGAAGAAAGATATCGTTGAAGTTCCCTGAGGGGGAAATGCAGGGTGAGGGCCCTGATCGGCCCTTGCCCTCGCGACGGAGTCCTATGACGAGTGCGGAGCGATCAGGAGAAGGGTACCGAGTTCGCGAAGCCGCTGAAAGTATGGGCGACAGTCCTCTTCAAGATCTTGTTCCAGCATCTCAAGATCCGAGAGGCAATCTCCGACGATATTCCGCCGTTGTTCGTCAAGGCCTTCCTGGCTGTCGAGAAAATACACGACACAACCGCTGATCACCGTGTCCAATGTCATGAGCGGTCCTTCGTGCTCGCTTGCCACGCGCGGCCAGTTGTCGTGCTTGTGAGTTTCCCACAATCTGTTCACGGTATCGCGATCCACCGACTGAGCCTCCCGCCTCTCGTATCAGGCCTGCCCGATCCACCCTAGCGCATGGAGAAGCAGCACCGCAAGTGCACAGAGACCAAGGCCCCAAAACCGATAGTCCACCTCCTCGCGAGCGACGCACCAGGCAACAAGCCGTGCGCGCAGTCCCGCAGGCCCTAGCCACAAGAAGAGGCCCTTTGTGATCATCCCCAAGGCCGTAATGATCCAAAGTGGCCGGTACGCGAGCGGCCATCCCAGGATGAGTAAGGCAAGGCCGGCTGCGACGGACACGATCTGCCAGCGAAAGATTCCGGGACTATTCACGGTGGCGCCGCGAACCCGGTCCATGACCGCGCGGGGAGCGATGAGGAGAGAGACCCCGTCGGCAAACCACACTCCCGCGAGAAACACCAATACATACTCATTCATGGGTGGCGAGCGATCCGACTGTCAAGAGCGCGGCTCCGGAAGAGCCCGACCGCTCATGGATAGAGTCCGCGATGCAGATGGGCCTGAGCGACCTTGTCGATTCCGCTCATCAGCGCCGCCATTCGCATGGAGGTACGTTTGGTGGTGGAGAACTCCAGCGTTCGTTGGAAGGCAGAAGTCATCAGGTCTCGAAGACGGTCTTGGATGTCCGTGGCCTTCCAGAAGAATCGCTGCGCGTCTTGCACCCACTCGAAATAGGAGACGATCACTCCGCCGGAGTTCGCCAGGATATCGGGAATCACAAAGATACCTTTGTCCTGGACGATGCGGTCCGCTTCCAAAGTCGTCGGACCGTTCGCGCCCTCTGCGAGGATCCGGCAGCGTAATTTGGCCGCGTTGCGCTCGGTGATCTGTTCGGACAATGCGGCCGGTACGAGCACGGTGCAATCGAGTTGCAACAGTTCCTCGTTGGTGAGCCGGTCTCCCAACTTCGAATCGGCGAGCGATTGTCCGGTTCCTTTGTAGCGTCCAAGGAGTGCCGGGATGTCGAGCCCGCGTGAATTATAGATGCCTCCGGTCACGTCGCTGACCGCGACGACCCGGGCGCCGGATTCTTGCATGATGCGGGCGGTGTGGGATCCCACATTTCCGAACCCCTGGACCGCAACCGTCGTGTTGCGGATGTCCAGCTTCAGATGGCGAAGCGCTTCGAGCGTGACGCACACCACCCCCCGGCCGGTGGCATCTTCACGTCCAAGACTCCCGCCGATCGAAATGGGTTTTCCCGTGACGACGCCGGGCACCGAATAACCGACTTGTTGACTGTAGGTGTCCATGATCCAGGCCATGACCTGGGAATCGGTGCCCACGTCCGGAGCCGGCACGTCCTGTTCCGGTCCGATCAAAGGGAAGATTTCCGCCGCATAACGACGGGTGAGCCGTTGTAGTTCGGGTCGTGACAGCTGCTTGGGGGCCACGGCCACGCCTCCCTTGGCTCCGCCGTAGGGCAAATCGGCCAGGGCGCATTTCCAGGTCATCCACATGGCCAGCGCAGCCACTTCACCCAAGTTGACATCGGGGTGATAACGAATGCCCCCTTTGGACGGCCCGCGCGAAGAGTCATGCTGGATGCGATATCCCGTGAACACTTCCACCCGGCCATCGTCCATCCGGACCGGGATGCTGACGACGAGGGATCGCTGGGGGAGTTTGAGCCGCTCTCGCAGATTGGGATCGAGTTGCATGGCCTCGGCAGCCTGGTCAAACTGTGCGACGGCCAATCGGAACGTGGGGGTATCCAGTTCTCGCGGAGAAGACATGGTCGATTACGCCTCCTTCAGAGCCGGGTCCATCAAACGGCGATCAAGGAGATGGGGCCTCATGCGATCTGCCGGGGGACCGGTCCACTCAATGTCGAACAAGGTTGAAAAGATATCCGCCACTTGTGCTGCCACCACTCCGACCGGAATGGATGATCGATGAAGTTCCGCCAGGGAGGTGACCCGGCAACCGGCGAGACCGCAGGGAACGATCAGCGAAAACGGTGTCAGGTCAAGATCCACGTTGAGGGCGAAGCCATGCAAGGTGACCCCTTGATCGATCCGGACACCGATCGAGGCGATCTTTGCATCTCCACGTTCCGAATGGACCCATACGCCCGGGGCCTTGTGTACACGATGTCCCTCGATTCCCCACAGGGCGAGCGTGGCGATGAGCGCGTCTTCTAATAGCCTGACATACTCTTTCGGCCCGGATGCGTACTGTGCCAGCGCAAAGATGGGATACCCGACTAATTGTCCCGGGCCGTGATAGGTAATCGACCCGCCACGGTTCACAGCCTGAACGGTTGCTCCTGTCTGCCGGAGAGAAGCCTCGCCTGCGCCCAGGTGAGCCGGATCGGTTCGCCGTCCCGCTGTATAGACCGGCAGATGTTCGAGAAGCAACAGCGTGTCCGCTGTGGTTCCTGATACGCGTGCGGCATGGAGCTGTTGTTGGAGCTTCCAACTTTCCTGATAGGGGATCGGCTCCTGAAACGTGACGAGCGTGCCCGTCCGGGGATGTCGACCACTGAAGGGATCTGCGGCCGTCACTCGAGTGTTCGAATAATCCTGAACGTGATCCTCGGGATTCACTGGACTGCCCTGATTTGGGTAGGCTTGGGAAGCTGGAGGGTCGCGGGCCCGCTCTTCCCGTGTAGGGTCAATTGAACGGTCGGCTGGTCTCCCGCCCGCAGCAACGCATGCCAGAAATCGCCGACATTGAATATCTGATGCTGGTCGACAGCGGTAATGATGTCCCCGTTCTGGAGCCCTCCGACTCCCGCCGGCTTCGCGGCATCGACCTGCAGGGCCAATACTCCGCGATCACCTTCCAGTCCGAAGCTGGCCATGATGCTCGGGTTGATCGTGATCGGAGTGAAGCCGAGATCCGGACGGTAAATCGATCCGCGGACGATCATCGATTGGATCTGCGGATAGATGGCATCCATCGAAAGGGCATAACTGATGGCTTGGGCCGAAGGAGCGATTGCGACGTTGATGCCGATGACGCGTCCGGACAGATCCACCAGCGGCCCCCCACTGTTACCGGGATTGATGGCTGCGTCGGTTTGAATCAGATCATAGAGCGTTTCCCCGTCGGGAGTGAGTACGGACCGATCGAGCGCGCTGACGACCCCGACAGTCACTGTTGAGCCGCCTTTGAGTGCCAGGGGATTGCCGATGGCGACGACCGTTTCTCCAATCTCCAACTCGGGATTGGGGCTGAGCGTGGCGGGCACCAGGTCCGGGGCATTGATCCTCACGAGCGCGAGATCAAGTAGAAAATCACGAGCGACGACGCGCCCTGGTGTCAGCCGGCCGGTTGAGAGTCCCACCACGATGCTTTTGACGCCGGTGACCAGATGGTTGTTGGTCAGAATATACCCGCTCTCGTCGATTATGACGCCGGATCCCGATCCTGATTGGGCCTGGGAGGGGGTTGCCGGAACGCCGCGGGTGAGGATCGTGACGACAGAGGGGCGAACTTTCTTCACGACTGCCGGGACGGACAAGGTTTTATCCGGTGCGGTAACCGCGCCGGCGTCGGCCCAGACGGACGGCATAGAGGCGACGCCGATGAACATGAGAGGTAAGGGGAGCAAGACAAGGGGACGAGCGATCAACGACAGTATCATAGGCCTCATCTTTCGAAGCGGCCTCATTCTCGCACAACTGTCTTCACAGGAAAAGCCGTGAAGAAACAAAAAAGGGGCGAGGATGGCTCCTCGCCCCTTCCCTGATATCGTGCGGTTCAATTACTGAATCGCGGCGAACATTTCCTTGATCGCCGGCGTCTTCAGCTTCTTGAGCGCCTTGGCTTCGATCTGCCTGATGCGTTCCCTGGTCACCGATAAATTCTGCCCCACCTGCTCGAGCGTGCAGGGTTCATCGTACCCGATTCCAAATCGGAGGCGGATGACCGTTTGCTCCCGCGGAGTCAGGGTTTCGAGGATGCGGTCGATCTGATGCGTCATTTCCGTGCGGTGCACGTGAGCATCCGGAGGTACCGCTTGCAGGTCCGGAAGCAGTTCGCCGAATTCCGTTCCGCCGTCGCCAACCGGATGTTCCAAAGCGACCGGTTCCTGAAACGCCTGTACCGTTTCGTGCAGCCGATCCGGTCTCATCCGCAACACGTTGGCGATCTCCTCGAGCCTCGCCGGTCGGCCGAGCTGTTGCCCCAGCCGTCTGGTCACGCGCAGGATGCGGTGAGACGCTTCCGTCTGGTGCACCGGAATGCGAATCGTGCGCGACTGGTCGGCCAGGGCCCGCGTAATGCCCTGTCTGATCCACCAGGTGGCGTAGGTGCTGAACTTGAAGCCTTTGCGGTATTGGTATCGTTCCGCCGCTTTCATCAGGCCGATGTTGCCTTCCTGTACCAGATCCAACAGGGTGAGTCCACGGCGGGTGTAATGTTTTGCGACATCGACGACCAGTCGAAGATTGCACCGGACCAATTCATCCTTAGCCTGTTCAAGGATGATGCGAGCATCACGTATGACAGCAAGGGAGCCTTTCAACTGTTTGATGACAACGGCCGGTAATTTCTGCGGCCCGGCGACAAGCTTGATGAGACCGCTCAAAGCCTCCTCGGCCTGGTCCAACGCCGTCGCGGAAAGCCCACTCAACCGCCGGACCGTCTGCAACGTATTCTGAGCCTCGATCGCCACCTCGGAGCGCTTCACGCGCGACAACAGTCGATGCGCATGACGCAATGTCGTTCGTATCGTGCTCGATCCCTGGTCGATCCGCTTGGCTAAAGCCGTCTCTTCTTCTCTCGTCAACAAAGCGCGTTCACCGAACGATTGGAAATAGAGCGACTCCAACAGGAACGGGCCATCGGCTACGGCCTGACGTTTCACCGGCTTGGCTGGTTCCTCCACCTGCTCGTCTTCCGCTGAGTTCCGGCCGATCATATCCAGCAGATCGCTGTCCTCCGAATGGTCGGTGTCGGCTTCCTTCATCTCTGACGATTTCTTTTCAGGTGCATCGGCAGAGAACAAGTCGTTTTTCATGTGAGCGTTCCTCCTGTTGCTACCCTTCGTGACCCGGCGGCCCTTTCCCCCCGTGGTCTCTGTACAGGTAGGTCTCTATTACTGAGAGACAAGGCCCTGCACAAAGGATTCACCCGGGGCACCCTTCCATCGTCATTCCGTATATCTAACTACGCAGCAAATCCTGTGCTGGATGGATTATGAGAGGCCTGGGATCCCATCGCGCTGAAAACACATAAGTATTAGAGGCCCTTAATGAAGCTACTCAGGCTGGGCTGAGGCAATCCTGCTGCGGATGTGTAGGCCTGGAGATAGAGACCGGAGCCGATTTGCCACACCAGTGACTCTGCGCGCTGAGGGAGGACCGCGCACCGATTCCGGGGGGGGTGCCTGCATGCACACGAGCGGAAATGCCGTGAGAGATGATGGCGGCGCATTGTTGAAAACGGGATGCCGCGCTTCTAGAATGGGCCCCCTATGTCACGACTCCGGAACGGCGAACGCATTCATCTGGTCGACAAGAAAGGGCGTCACTATGCCTTGACGCTCAAGGCCGGCGACCACTATCAGTTGAGCGGTCACAAGATCGCGCATGATGAGTTGATCGGCAAGCCGGACGGCTCGCTTGTCACTCTCACCGGAGGCAAGACGATGCTCGCGTTGCGACCCACGTTCGGCGAGTACGTACTGAAGATGCCGCGGGGCGCACAGGTCCTGTATCCCAAGGATCTTGCACTCATTCCGATGTGGGCGGATGTGTACCCCGGTGCACGAGTATTCGAAGCCGGGACAGGGTCCGGCGCTCTGACCATGGCGCTCTTGCGGGCCGTCGGACCGCGGGGGCTCGTCGTGACGTACGAAGCGCGTGAGGACTTTGCCCGTACCGCGATGACGAACATCGAACGCTACATGGGCGCGATGCCGAATCTCATTGCTCTTCGCAAGAACGCCTATGAGGGGATCGATCTGCTCGACGACGGGATTCCGTTTGATCGGCTGGTGCTCGACCTCCCCGAACCCTGGCAGGTCGTGCCCCATGCGGCACGCGTGTTGCGCTCTGGCGGGGTGTATTTGAGCTTCGTTCCGACCGTTCCGCAAGTACAACAAACCGTGGAGGCCCTGGAACGTACGGCGGTCTTCTGCATGATTGAAACGTTTGAAACATTGTTGCGAACCTGGTCGATTCAGGGCCGCAGTGTGCGACCGGATCATCGTATGGTGGCGCATTCCGGGTTTCTGACCGTGGCCAGAAAAGTGGAGGCGGGATTCTGGACGCCGGGCCAAAGCACCGATCAGGGTCGTGAAGACACCGGCGCCCAAGAGACTGAAGAGGAAGCAGCACCATGAATCGATTGGAAGGCAAGGTTGCCGTCGTGACCGGCGGAAATGCAGGGATCGGCGAAGCGGTGGCGAAGCGCTTTGCCGAGGAAGGCGCGTCAGTCGTGGTGACCGGACGCCGGCAACAGGAATTGGACCGGGTCGTGGGCGTGGTTCGGCACGGGAAGGGCAAGGCGTTCGGAGTTGCAGGTTCGGTGACCGATGAAGTGCATGCCCAGGACGTGGCGCGGCGAACGGTCGACAGCTTCGGGCGCATCGACATCCTGGTGAACAACGCCGGCATCGGGGATTTTGGAAAGCGTTTCCATGAGGTGGACGACGCGACATGGGCTAACGTGCTCGACGTGAATGTGACCGGCGTCTTCCGCATGACGCGGGCCGTCCTCCCCCAGATGCTCAAACAGGGACGCGGCGCGATCGTGAATATCTCATCGATTGCCAGTCTGGTCGGAATCCCGACCCTACCGGCCTATGCCGCTTCCAAAGGCGCGATTGATGCGCTCACCAGAGCGCTCGCCATCGACTACGCCAAAGACGGGATCCGCTGCAATGTTGTGAATCCCGGTTTGATCAATACGCCGATGGCGGCCCCATTGATGGCTGATCCGGAGAGGCTCCTGCCGATCATGGCGCAGTATGCGATTCGCCGTCCCGGCACGCCAGAAGAGGTCGCGAATATGGTGTTGTATTTGGCCTCCGACGAGGCCGCCTGGGTGACGGGTGCGACCTTCGTTATTGATGGAGGGATGACGATTTCCAAAGGATGAACGTGAGGTGACT
>DATGEA010000154.1:0-5015 GCA_035310605.1 Nitrospira sp.
GCAGAGACGAACGATATGCTCCCGAATGCCTTCGAGATTGAGTCCGAGCCGGCCGACCTTTGCCACCTGGACCGCCAGATCCGGCATGTCGAGCCCCTCGTCTGCGGCCAGCCAACAGGCAAAATCTCCCGAAAGCCGTCCCTTTCTCATGCGCGCTTCGCACACATGGTTATAAATCGCCCCCACTTCAACCTGCGCCAGGGCGTTCCGGAACTCCCGCAGGGTCCGGGCTTCCAGATCAAGGTCCGACTCGATGACATGCGACCGCACAAACGCGAACGGTTCATTCGCGACGGAACGCGGCACGAAACCCAATTGGCTCAAGTGATCCCCGATAATCGAGACGATCTCACCGCGAAGCTGTTCGATGTCCTCAAATTCGAACGGGTCCAGGACGCCCAGACGCTCGCCGAGCTTTCGATCCTGCGCAAAGAGTGTGACCCACGTCGCAAAGTCGTTCGGAAACAGCCGCTGGGCATAGGGATGCCGGAGGTAGTAACTGTGCGTGTGGTAGTAGATACTGTCTCCCGGTACCTCTTCGATGAGCTCCAGCAGACGTTGTTCGTCCATCGCCTCCTTCCCCAACACTTCACGGAGTTCCATGCAACTGACGAAACGAAACGGTGTGGTGGCTTGTTTGTCTTGATCTTTCATGTCAGGCGCTCCAGCAGGGCGACAGGATAGTCTTTCAACAATTCCGCCACCGGCAACATCTGGCGCTCCCCTGCAGTCTGAGACGCCAACATCTCTCCGGTGAACAGATTGCGGTACGGAGAACCGGCCCGCCAGGACGGTACGATCACCCGGGTGTCCCCCCATATGTCCGATCCGACCGGCGGGCGCCTCAGATCATCCGTCAGCGAAGCCACAAGCCGCGGCACGACGATGACGGCCGCCCGCTCTCCGTGCAGGCGGGCGAAGGCGCAGAGATGGTCTTGCTTGCTTCCCTCACAATCGAGGGGAATATACTCTCCGTGTTGAAAGAGCGCCCGGTTGGCCGCTCGATAGGTCAAGGCCGTCATAATCGTGTACAGTTTGATTCTCCCGTCCGCGCGCTCCTCGAGGAGGGTACGAAGCAACTGTCGCGTATCCGGCCCGCACTCCGTGCAGGCGCGTTGTAGATCGGCCAGTATGGACGCACGTATCTCGTAGTCGACCGGGCGGCGGTTATCCGGATCCACGAGGCTGAGATCCCACAGTTCGGAGCCCTGGTAAAAATCGGGAATGCCGGGAGCCGTCATCTTCAGCACGACTTGAGCCAGTGAATTCCACATGCCCGCGTTGGCGATCTGATCTTGAAATGACTGGAAGTCTTCAAGAAAGGGATTGGGTTTGCTCCGATCGAGGATGGATTCGACGAATTGCCGCACCGCCTCTTCGTACACCTGGTCCGGGTTGACCCAACTGGTATGGACCTTGGCTTCTCTCAACGCCTTGCTCATGTACTCTTGAATCCGGTTGCACAACGCGCGGTATTGCGCGTCGTCGAGCGACGTGAGGGGCCAGATTCCGACGAGCGCCTGGTACAGCAGATACTCTTCGTTTCGATCAGGAGCGAGCTGACCCTCGACGTCTACCGCGTATTTCTTGTTGAATTTCGCCCAACGGGTCGCGTGCGCCTTCCACTCTCGCGGAATTTCTGACAGCACGTTGATGCGCGCCCGCGAATCCTCGCCCCGTTTGGTGTCGTGCGTGGATGTGGCAGAGAGAGAGGACGGCCAGTAGGCCTGACGCTCCCGCATATGCTTGTGGAACGTCGCAAGCGGCACGCCGAATTGGCGGGGATCTCCCCCGACCTCATTGAGCGACACCAGCCGGTTGTAGATGTAAAAGGCCGTGTCTTCGATCCCCTTCGCGGTCACGGGGCTGGTCATCTGCTGGAACTTCATCACGAACCGGAGCTGGTCCCGACGATCCTGCTGGGTCCGTTCATCCCATTCCTTCAGCAGCAGCGACCGGACAAAGTCGAATACCAGCCCGCTGAGCGCCGGGTTTCTTCGCTTGGCCCTCGCCACGGCCAGACGGATGTACGCACGGTCGCGGTCCAGCAGCGGCTCGGGACCATCCGTGACATAGGTCCGGTAAATAGGAAAACAGGCGATGATTTCGCGAATCGCGTTCGTGAGGCTGTTCAGCGTGAAATCGCGCGATCGGCGGTCGTGCTCGGAGAGGAGATTCAACTGATGCCCGAGGACGTTGATTTCACTGGCCATGGAAACCTGCATGATCAATTTCCTCGACTCATAGGCCAACTCGTCAAACGAAATGCGTCGTCCGATGAACCGGGCATAGAACTCATCCATCAGCCGCTCGTGCGCCGCATCCACGAAGAGTCCGTTGAGCAGGTTCAAGAAGTCGTAGCCCGTCGTGCCGGAGACAGGCCAGGTCTCTGGCAGCGGTTCATCCCTGCCAAGGATCTTCTCGACAATGAGAAACAGCGGCCGGAGCAGCTCGCATTGGGCCCAGGCCTGCCATTGGCGAAGATAGCCGCCGGGGTCGGACAATCCGTCCACGTGATCGATGCGCAAACCGGTGACACACCCTTCTTTCACGAGCCGGAACACGAGGGCGTGCGACGCCTTCATGACCTCCTCGTCTTCTATCCGGATTGCGGCCAGCTCGTTGATGTCGAAGAACCGCCGGTAATTGACTTCTTCCGCGGCCACCCGCCAGTAGGCCAGCCGGTACACCTGGTCGCCGAGCAGGGCATCCAGCAGGTCGAAACTGCGCGGATCGCCTTTGACGCCGTTGAAGAGCCGGACGTTGTCGTCGAGAAAGCCGGCGATGGCCGGACTATCCCGCACCAACGTGGCCAACCGCTGCCGGATGATTTCTTTCTCCCGATGGCGCTCCTCCACACGCTGGGGATCGGCTTCCGTGCGGGAGGGAAGGTTCCTGAGGGCCGTGATAATGCTTTGCCATTCCTGAACCGGCGGGCAAGAGGCGCCGGCCTGAGCGATGAGTTCGTCGAGACGATGACTGAGCACCACCACCGATGACTCGGGAGTGATCGGCAGACGGTGGTCGTAATGCCGGATGAAGAACCGCCCCTCCTCGTATGCCAGCATGATCTCCTGATTCTCCAGGACCGTTCCGTAGAGATCGCCGAGAACCGGCAGCAGCACCTTGTTTTCCAGTTCTCGTTTGACCGGATGCCAGTCGATATCGAACATGCGGGCGAAGCGGGAGCTGGAGCCGTTCTCCAGCACATCCAGCCACCATGCGTTGGCCGATTGTGCGATGCCCATGTGGTTCGGCACCACATCGAGGATATGCCCCATGTCATGGGCCTGGAGTGTCCCGATGAACTCGCGATACTCCGCCTCGGTTCCAAGCTCCGGATTGAGTGCGGTGGGATCGACAACGTCATAGCCGTGCATGCTGCCCGGAATCGCTTTGAGATAGGACGAGGTATAACAATCAGTCACGCCCAAGGCGCGCAGATAGGGAACGATCCCTGTTGCCGCCTTGAACGGAAAGATCCGGTTCAACTGCAGCCGGTAGGTGGCGACCGGCACACGAGGTTCGATTGCGGACGCTTCAACCATGAGGTTCACGACGCTCCCGTTTCACACCGGTGAGGGTTCTCCTCATGAGCAGACTCACCATGATGTCTCCGCCTCGTGTATCGGCCCGGTTGTGAACCTTCCCCCGTGATCACTCCACCCGCAGAAACAGCGCGACGGTGTGAGCCGGGATAGATATGGATACACCCTCCGCCGTGAGAGCAAGGTCTCGCGGAATCAGCTCCTGACCGGTTCCTCCGAACTCTTGTGCAAAAGAGTCCAACCGGAGACTCCACCTCCCCACCGGCTCTCGTAGCATAACTGAGGTTGTCTCACTGTTAAAGCCCAGGACCAGCAAGGCTGCCGATCCTTCTTGTGCCCAGCGGTGGAGTATTAATACGTTTTCTTTCTCGTGAGCCCAAACTTGATGTCCAGACTTCGTGCCGCCGGCACCCAACGAGGAAATGGTTTTTCTGAGATCAATCAACGTTCTGACCCACCTCAGCATTGCGGCCTGACGGGAATCCCTCTGGCCGCCGAGCTGGATGCGCGACCGTTCGAGAGTGGCCGGGTCCTGGGGATCCGGAATATCCCCCTCCCACGTGAACGATGCAAACTCCGCCCTTCGTCCCCTACGCACGGCCTCGATGAGCGCCGGATCGCCATGATCGATGAAGTACAGGAACGGCGCCGTCTCGCCATACTCTTCACCCATAAACAGCAACGGAATGTTGGGAGACAGCAGAACGGTCGCGGCCGCGACTTTGAGAGCCTCAAAGGGAATCAGGCTGCCCGGCCGATCACCGAACGCCCGATTCCCGACCTGATCGTGGTTTTGCGAGAAGACGACGAATCGGGAGGGAGCACAATGTTTCGATGGGTTCCCATGGCGGCGCCGGTGATACCGTGAATACTGGCCCGAATAGACGAACCCTTCCTGCATGGCCTTGGCCAGGTGTCCGAGCCCTTCGTAATCCCGATAGTACCCGGTCCGCTCCTTGGTCAGCACCGTCCGGAGCGCGTGGTGGAAGTCGTCGTTCCACTGTCCGTCGAGCCCGTATCCGCCTTGCTCGCGAGCCGTGATCACCCGGGCATCGTTGAGGGCGCTTTCGGCGGTCACGGAGATCTGTCTCCCGAGCCGGATGGCCTGACCGTGCACGGCCTCGCCGAGTTCCCGGAGGATGTGATTGGCACTGAAATCATAGATCCCGTGGATTGCGTCCAATCGAAGCCCGTCAATATGGTACTCGGTCACCCAATAGAGCGCATTGCCGATGATGAAGTGCCGGACCTCATCGCTGTCCGGTCCATCGTAATTCATCGCATCGCCCCAGGGCGTCCGGTAGCGATCGGTGAAATAGGGACCGAAGTCTGCCAGATAATTTCCTTCGGGACCGAGATGGTTGTAGACGACATCCAGAATGACGGCGAGCCCCGCGGCGTGGCAGGCATCAACAAGGGTCTTCAGCCCCTGCGGCCCCCCATACGTGGAATGGGGCGCGTAGAGAT